>DMFR01000277.1:9935-16682 GCA_003450125.1 Prolixibacteraceae bacterium
GTACCAATAAATAGTGATACTGAATCATGTTCAATATAAGGCACCAGGATACTTCCTTTAAAAAGTGTCCATTCCTTTTCGTTGGCAGGGAAATTATCGATGTATTTTACTCCCTCTTCGAGTTCAATGGTTTTTTTCCCATTGCGAAGACGGAATAACTTGAGTGCAACAAGCGTATTGACTTTGCACTGAAAAGAGATGGTATATATTTTCTGGTCTTTGAAGGGTGCTATGAATTCGATCCCTGCCCTGCCCGATGGATGACAGAGGAGCGAAATCAGGCTATCGTTCCGGTCAACCTCTACATTTCCTTCTTTGTGCCAGGCGTTTCCTGGTTTGACCAGGCTGGTGGTTCCTGCATCGAGGTTGTACATTTCACCAAAGGTCTGGCAGATATAATCATTGTTCTGAGCCTGTTCCTCCAAAGCAGCTACCTTATACAATTCAGGATCGGGCAGCAGCCTCATTCCAACAAAACCCCCTCCCCTGCCACTGAACCGGCGGCGGGTGGTACGGGTAAACTGGTTGCGGTAACCTGCATCGGTTAAAAACCCCACTACATGATGATCTGTTGTAATCCAACCCGCAGCAGGATACATTTCGTGTACAAGCCCTCCTGGGAAACTGTCGTTTTCGAAACTGATATATTTCAATGGCTTTTGTGCCGGGTGCGATGTCTCTTCCAAAATATAATACATATCTGGCATGGAGGGCTGAAAAAGCTGAATGGTCTTTTTCACCAAATGAGAATTGACTATCTCATACCGGACACTAACGGACAAATTGGCATCCAGCCCTGTGATATAGGAATCACGGCTAAGGGTAATCAATGAATCATTCCCTATCCATTTTGCACCTTTCCAAGCTTCAATTGTTGCTGTGGTACTTCCATCAGTATTGAAGAGTGCAATGGAAAATTCTTCAGTATTGGTAACCAAGAGGTGGTCGCTGTCATAAATATTGACATGGAACCCAACGATGCTGTCTCCGGTGATCCTCAGATGCAATTGCTGGCCTAGGACGGTGAAGCTAATACATATCGCCGTCAGAAAAAGCAAAACAGGTAAACTCCTATATTTGAATATTGTCATAGCGGAACTCCTTGTCCTTTGATTTAATCTTAAAGGTACGCGTCTTGATTCGTTTAACCTGAGAAACAGCCAAACTCGACCTTATTTGTCCTTATTTGTCCTTTTAACATTAGGTTACAACGCTCCTGAATGCCAGATTGATAATTCTCTTAAAAAAAGCATGGCCCAAAAGCCTGCTTTCTTTTTAGCAGGTCGATTGGGCCATTCCATTAACTATCAATACCAAGAACTACACATTGGCTTATGGTTTTTCGTCATTATAGAGCTTCTTAACCTGTCCTGGTTTCAGGGCAACGTTATAGACTTTCAGATTATCGATAGCTCCTTCGAATGAAGCTACGTTAGCAGTAGTAATCCAATTAAAGTTTAATGGTTTAGCCGCTAATTCAGCATCTGTTGCAAAAGCGCCAATTAAGAATGGCTGTGCAGTGTAGGTATAACCAGCATCAACAAAAGAAAGGGTTTGAGTTAATGGGCCAATACCATCGGAGGCTGTATACGTTATAATTAACGCCCCATTAATGAAAAATTGCAATGAATCGGTTGCACTATTGAGTGCCACTGCAACCTGTGTCCATACACCAGGAGCAACAGCAACCCCCGCATCTTTATCTTGAACCGAAGTGGGACTAATCTTTTCAGTAAACAGTGGGTATCCGGCTGATTGGGTTTGAAACTTATAACCATACCAGTAGTTTTGCGATACGATAGCATTGTTCTCCCAACCCGGCTTATCCATTTTAATCCAAGCGGAGATGGATATGCTGGCAGGAAGGAAGCTGGGCGAATAAGGTACTTCAAGGTGAGCTCCATTGCTCAGGTGAATTGCTGTTCCACCCTTTACACCTGGAACCCATGTGGGCAATGCTGCATTAGCGCCCAATAAAACAGTAAATCCCTTCATAAAAGTACCCACCTGTTTCGCAGTGGAATAAGAAGTAGCAGTAGTACCGGTTCCCTCATCAAATTTCCAACCTGCAACTAGGTTAAGGGTCTCATTGATAAAGCCAAAAGCCTTAGAATTCAACAAGGTCATCGCCGCTTTTATCTGTCCAACCAGACTATTAACTTGAGCCTGAGTAAGAGTAGAAGAAGTAGAAGCAGTTTTCGCAGTAGCTAAGGTTGCCTTATATGCGTCAATATCTGCCTGGTCATAATCATCAGTAGTTAAAGCAGTTGAAAGTGAATCAGCTGAAGCAAGTGCTTTGGTGAGGGCAGCCCTATCTACCACAGCAGGGGTACTATTGTCACTTTTACTACATGAACTGACAAACAATGCTGAACTTACGACAAGCATAAGCAGCAAGGTTCGAATCCTAATCAAATTTTTACGTTCCATAATTTTAAATTTAAATAATGATAATAATATGAATAAATTGCATTAATAATCTTAGGGTTGAATGGCCTGGTTTATATCTACTTCTGCCTGCGGAATGGGAAAATACCGCTTGGTTTCATATTTGAAATCAGGCCCTAGCGCAGCTTCTGCAATGGTCTTGCCCCAACGCATCAGGTCGAAATAGCGGTGAAATTCTTGCGCCAGTTCAACCCTACGCTCTTTTTGAATCGCTGTACGAAGAAGGCTTTGATCTGTGGTGGTGATATCAGCTAACAGATCAGTGGGAGGAGTTCCAACAAAGCTTGCACGCGCACGACGCCTAACTTTATTGAGATTAGTCTTGGCTGAATCGGCATTGTTTTGTTCATTAAAAGCTTCAGCTTTCATCAGCAAAACATCGGCATAGCGCAGGTAGGTATAGTTAAGGTCTCCATCGCCTTTTAAGGCCGCGGAAACTTCGGAAAGAGGTTGCTGGTGCTTTTTGGTAAGGAAACCCGTTGCCGGCGACCAACCGGCGCTGAATAGATCACCGTTCAGCCAGGGCTGACCGTCACGGCCAATAGAAATATCGAGGCGTGGATCAACTTCACCCGTTGCACTTTGTTCAAATGCATCGACCAGACTTTTTGTGGGTGCATTAAAATAATATCCACCATCACCGGCAGGGGCAAACCATTGATTCAATTCACTCCCTGTCTGTGGAATTTGATTGGCCAGATGTTGAATTTCGAAGATCGATTCGCTGCTGTTTTTGAAAGCCACCTTAAAGTTATCGGCATAATTAGGCAAGAGTTTGTAAATTCCAAGGGCATCCACCTGTTGAAAATAACCGGAGGCTGCTGCCCAATTTTGCTGATACAAATTCGCTTTCCCAAGCATTGCCAAAGCTGCCCCTTTGGTTACGCGACCTACATCTGCAGGATTGTTGTATGAAGGAGGTAAAACAGCAGCAGCATCTGTTAAGTCTTTTTCAATCTGAAGATAAATATCAGCTATTTCGCTCAGCGGTACGTTGATAGCATCCTGGGTAATTGGTGGCAAGAGTTTTAGAGGAACCTTTCCGAAAATGTTCACCAGGTTGAAGTAATTGTAGGCCCTGAGAAATTTAGCTTCCCCGATAATGCGGTTTTTCAGTCCATCGTCCATTGGAACTGCCGGAACGTAATAAATTACATTGTTGGCGCGGGTTATGGCCTCATAGGTAAATTGCCAGTAATTGAAGATCATGCCATTACCTGCATTGGCAGTAAAATTATCGATAAATGTAATTTCAGCCTGATCGCCGGCATTCCCACCTTTAACCGCATCATCAGAGGCAACATCTCCAAACACCCAGATTACATTATTGGGGCCAGTAAAAGAATTGGCATTATAGGCTCCATTAATGGCCTGAATGGCCTGTTTGTCGGACTTGTAAAAGGTGTCGGTTGAGAAACTGCCTTTTAGATTTTCGTTGAGAAAATCCTTACATGCACCCAGCAGGACCACCATTAAAATGAACAGCATTGCCCTTTGAATATTCATACTTTTAAGTTGAACGACCTTCACATTCATCATCTGATTTCTGAATGTGTCTGATAGATTGAATAATATCTTTTTCATAGCCATTAAGATTAAAAGGTGATGTCAAGTCCAAGCATGAGCGTCATTGCCGAAGGATAAGTTCCCCAGTCGATATTACGGGCAAGGTCCCCCTCGGATTTGGAGTTGTCGCTAACAGTCATTTCCGGATCCAATCCTGAATATTTGGTGAAAGTGAGCAGATTGGTGCCGGACGCAAAAACCCTTACATGGGACAATCCAATATCTGCAAGTGTTTTCGCTGGTATCGTATATCCGATCTGAAGGTTTTTCAACCTAAGGTAGGAACCATCCTCCAGAAACCGGGATGAAGGGATCGCGTTGTTTGACTTGGCTGCCCACGAAGGCCTGGGCTGAGTATTAGAAGTACCCTCTCCTGTCCAGCGATGATCAAAATAGCGCTGGGTAACGGTAAATCCACGGTAAAAGCCTTCAATATCCATGTTTACCTGAGAATAGATTTTGTCGCCATATACACCCTGAAAGAACAGGCTCACATCGAAGTTTTTATAGTTGGCTGTAAGATTCAATCCGTAGTTAAATTTCGGAATTGCACTACCCAGGTAAACCCTATCCAGGTTGTTAATAACCTGGTCACCATTGGCATCTTTATATTTCACATCGCCCGGATGAATGTTTGTTCCCTGGTTGGGTGAAAGCAATATATCTGTTTGGTTCTGAAATATACCCTCCATTTCGAGCAAGTAAAATGATCCGATGGGATGTCCAACTGCGGTTTGTGTGGCATTAATTCCTGAATCAATCAATCCGCGAAAAAGCGGAGCATTTACTTTGAGTACTTCATTGTGCAAAAAAGCAATGTTTCCTGAAACAGTATATCCCCAATCGTTTTTCTTCTTATTGTAAGTTGCTTCAAGTTCAATTCCTCTGTTTAATATTGAACCGTTGTTAATCCAGGGAGCTGCCGCATAACCGGTAGATGGAGGATTAGAGGCATGTACCAGCATTTTTTCAGTTACTTTATAGTAGTAGTCGGCAGATAAAGCCAATGCTCCTTTCCAAAATTCTGCATCTATGCCACCATTGTATTGATAACTGGTTTCCCACTGCAGGTTGCTGTTTCCGAGTTCGGTCTGTGCGTATCCACTGTTTGAAACGTTGCCAAAGGGATAATTATAATTGGGAGAGATCCTGTCTTTGTCAGCATAGAGACCAATATCCTGGTTTCCAATAGCCCCATATCCGGCACGAAGTTTTAGGTTCGAAAGCCATGACACATCTTGCAGGAATTTTTCCTGTGACAAAACCCATCCGCCGGAAAAAGAGAAGAAAGTTCCCCATTTGTTATTGCCAATAAACCTGGAAGAACCATCCCGTCTCAATGTTCCTGACAAATAGTATTTCTCTTTAAAATCATAATTTATCCTTCCGAAATACGATTCCAATGTTGAAGCAAACTCATTTTGGCTGGTGGTTTTAACTCCATTTCCATTACCAATGTATTCCAGTTCTTTCTGCTCGACGAGGAAATTCACATCGCTGGAAAATAAACCTTTCCCGCTATTCTTTACCGCCTCGTATCCCAGCGTAACTGAAAAGTTATGTGATTCGCCAAATTTGGTCTCGTAATTAAGAACGCTGTTCTCTGTCAGGTTGACAAATTGCTGGCTGCTGACGTCCAAACTGTTCGTCCCATTGATACGATTCAGGGTTCCCCAGCTTGGGTTGAAACGTCGGGTAAATGCATTACGGTAATCCAAACCTACATTGGTGGTAAATTTTAAGTCTTTGGTGATCTTGGCAATGAAATAGGCTTTGCCCAAATAGCTGTTGTCGTTTTCGTTATTGTCGTTTTTAGCGGCCATCCCTATAGGATTGTATCCATCGCCCAGGAAAGTGTTATATTTCTGTTCACCAAAATATTCGGAAGGAAGGTCCACAAAGGTTCCATCAGGGATTCCTGGTGTTCCATTTGGAAACCTGATGGGAATGGCAGGAGTCCGAAAAAATGCATACCTGATCACGCTTCCTCCATTACCTCCTGCACCGTCACCTGAGCTTCCTATGATATCCCTGCTTGAAATGCCGGCCAGCATGTTCATCCCGATAGTCAGCCATTTACTGGCTTCGGAATTTACATCCAACCTGAAGTTTCCCCTGGTATAACCACTTCCTTTTATCATTCCCTTTTGATCGAATAATACACTGGATATCAAAAAATTGGTTGATTCATTTCCACCTGATATGGATACTTCATGCGAATTGACCATAGCTGGTTGAAACAGTTCCTTTAAATAGTTCACATTGGCAAACTTTGCAGCATCATCAGGAGTAATCAGTGGATGAGGTGGCAAATTCCCGGAAAGAAAGGCATTGTCGTTGGTCTGCGCTTCATTGTAAACGGTGACATAGTCATTTGTATTGACCATCTTGGTGATACGGGTAGGCTCCTGAACCCCGGTCTGACCGCGATAGGTAACTTTGGTTTTGCCTTTCACCCCTTTTTTGGTGGTAATCAGCACAATACCGTTATTGGCTCTCGAACCATAGATGGCCGCTGCCGAAGCATCTTTAAGAACTGATATATTTTCAATATCCCCTGGTGAAAGAAGATTAAGGGCATCAGTAATAGGGATACCGTCCACGATGTAAAGCGGATCGTTGCTCGAATTGATAGACCCGGTACCACGAATACGGACCGAGACTCCTTCTCCGGGAGCGCCTGTATTTTGAGTCACCTGAACTCCGGCTACACGGCCCTGTAAAGATTGGGCC
>DMFR01000277.1:16842-17043 GCA_003450125.1 Prolixibacteraceae bacterium
GCCCTGTAAAGATTGGGCCACATCTGTTACCGGCAATTGGTTGAGCTCATCTCCATTTACTTTGGAAACAGCTCCCAGAATATTCCGTTTCTTGATAGAACCGTACCCAACTACCACCATTTCGCTCAGCACAACTTCTTCAGGTGCAAGCTTCACATCAATGCGGGTGCGGTTACCCAGAACCTCTTCAACCTTTGTATA
>DMFR01000360.1:0-8177 GCA_003450125.1 Prolixibacteraceae bacterium
GTGAACTTTTCAGGCAATTTACCCAAATAAGTATCAAGTGTATTGTTCAGCACTTCGTACCAGGCGGTGGTCAGCTTCTTGTTTGAATTTTCAACAACTGCCTTTACATTGTCCAGAAGGACCCGGTCAAGTTCTCCGTGTACATGTTTTTCCTCGCCGTAGTTCAGACCACGGTAGACTTCTTCGGGAACAATCCCATACTGCTTAATGACATTGGTGACATCGTGAAAAGCACCACCGCCGCCAAAATTAAGGCTTCCATGCAGCCTTACATATTTAACAGCCTTATCGGAATAGGCATGATAAACAACGAACATCTCAGAAAGATCAACGGTCGGTTTACCCAAACGCAACATCTCAGCTTCCAGGAAACCCAAGCCGGAAAAGGACCAGCAGGTTCCTGAACGGTATTGGTCTTTAACCGATGTACATGGAATTTCTTTAACCGAAGTAAACTGGTATCCGGACTCCTTTTCACCCTCTTTTTTATCCTGAGCCGATACAAGCATTGAAATCAGGAAAGCACCCGCGAGGAGAAGGTTCTTTAACTTTTGCATAAAAATGTATTATTAGTAGATTTGGTTTGAATTGGTTTCAAAGATAGTATTTTAAATACTTGGCGCGATTAACTTTGAGGGAAACAAGATTAAATGCACAAACTTTTTTAACTTTATCGATCAAAAGAAACAAGTGTGTATATGAAAAACACAATGGCCATCTTTCTCCTTTTATTTTTATCCGGATTGAATACCTCTTGGGCTCAATCAGGTAAGATGGACCGTATTTTTCAGCCGGAGGACAAGCACATTGCTGAAGATAAGCTGAATTTATTTTCCTTAAAATCAAGCTTACCTATATCAGAATTGATCACCCAAATCGGACTTTCCTTTCTTGGAACTCCCTATGTGGCAGCCACGCTGGAAAATGGACTGGAAGAAAAGCTGGTCATTAACCTCAGGGAACTGGATTGCACCACCTTTGTGGAGAACTGTCTGGCCCTTGCCCGTACAGTCAAATTGGAGAAAACCGACTTTGAATCCTTTAGCGCTGAACTTGAAAAGATACGATACCGCGATGGTATTCGCAACCAATATCCCTCCCGCCTGCATTATTTCTCTGAATGGATTCACAACAACCAAAAGAAAGGCTTTGTCAGCGAATGGGAAAACCAAAACGGAAAGAAGGAAGTACGCACCATCAATTTTATGAGCACACACCCTGAAAGTTATCCTGTACTGAAAGGCCATCCGGAAGTGATTCCAATCCTTGCCGAACAGGAGAAAGGCCTTACCCAGATGGGTTTTCAATACTTTTCAAAGGATGACCTTCCCAATTTGTACAAGCATCTGCAGCCTGGCGATATCGTGGGTCTTACCAGCAGCGTCGAAGGATTGGATGTCAACCATACCGGGATTATCATCCGCAAGAACAATGAATTTTATCTAATGCATGCATCCCAAAGTGGAGCCAAAGTGATGGTTTCAGAGGGTCCTATAGGCGATTTTTTAAAACCTCAATCAAAAAACACCGGAATCATCATTGCCCGCCCTGTATTTTAGATTGAACAAATTCCCGAATCATACCACAGCAACATTGATTTTGTTAATTTTGTAGCTTTCAATGAATAAAATATGGATTCTACACTTGACCGTTTGGTTGTGGGTTTGTGCAAATTAACTGCTAGACTGCCCTTTTGGGTGATCTATGGGATGGCTGATCTGTTTTACGTGTTCGTGTATTATATTGCCCGGTATCGTCGGCAAACAGTGCATGAAAACCTGATCAATTCCTTCCCGGAGAAAAGTCCTAAGGAAATAAAGCAGATCACCAAGAAATTCTATCATCATTTGTGCGATATTGGATTGGAGACCATCAAATACAACCGCATGTCTGAAAAGCAAATTGATGACCGCCTGAAGATTCATAACCCTGAGCTATTTGAAGAATACTATCAAAGGCACCAAAGTGTAATCCTTATCGGCATGCACCACAATAACTGGGAATGGTGCGGATCCATGCAGCGTTTTATCAAAGCCCAGTTTCTGGTAGTTTACAACCCGGTTAGAAAGAATAAAGCCTTGGAACGGTTCATTCTCGACAATCGTGAACGATTTGGGGCAAGATCCATTCCGGTGAACCATTCGGTAAGAACGGCCCTTGAATTTAATAAAACCGAACGGCCCGGGGCTTTGATTCTTGTTGGTGACCAGACTCCTCCCTCCAATTCTCAATTCTGGACTACCTTTCTGAACCAGGAAACCGCTTTCTTTGCCGGGCCCATGAAAATTGCTGTCAAAACCAATCAATCGGTCATCTTTCAGCATACCCACAGAACCGGACGGGGAAGATACGAGGTTTTCTATCATAAGTTAATTGAAAATCCTTCGCAAGTAGAACCTGAAGAAATACTGATGTCCTATATACAAAAGATAGAAGAAATCATTCAGGCTGAGCCTGAATACTGGCTATGGTCGCACCGCAGGTGGAAACACAAGCGTCCTGCCCACATTGAATTGCACGAACGACAACCGGTTCTGAAGTATCAAAAACAATGAGTAAACTACTGGCAAATACAGGTATATTCTTATTAAGGGCATTTGGATTGATCCCTTTTTGGCTCATGTATTTGTTGTCAGATGTGTTCTATTTCATTGGCTATTATATCATTGGATACAGGAAGAAAACCGTACTCACCAATCTCAGAAATGCTTTTCCTGAAAAGACCGACAAGGAAATCCGTCAAATCTCAAAGGCATTTTACCATCATTTGGCCGACCTTTTCTTTGAAACGATCAAAGCATTCCAGGCATCAGAAGAAACACTCAAAAAGCGGTACCATTACAAAAACCTTGAAGTAATGGATGAATTGTACCATCAGGGCAAGAGTGTAGCCTTGCTTTCAGGTCATTATGCCAACTGGGAATGGACTATCGCAATGCCTAAAATGCTTTTACACCAGGTCAACGGGATTTATCGCCCCATGCAGAACAAGCAGTTTGATCAATACATGAAAAAAGTACGTTCCCGTTTCGG
This sequence comes from Prolixibacteraceae bacterium, assembly GCA_003450125.1. GTDB lineage: Bacteria > Bacteroidota > Bacteroidia > Bacteroidales > Prolixibacteraceae > Aquipluma. The sequence goes on from DMFR01000360.1 coordinate 3,034, forward strand.
GGGATGTCTGATCCCTGCAAGCACTTCCCTGCGCACCATGATCGAATTCGATAAGGCGGGAGTCGTATCCTCCACCTATTATTTAACCGACCAGACGGCTCTGTATGATACCAAATACTGGATAATGTTTCTGAACCAGGAGACCCCCGTGTTCCCCGGACCTGAAAAAATAGCCTCCCGCTTTAAACAGGCTGTTGTCTTTATGGACATCCAGAAGGTTCGCCGTGGCTACTATGAGATAGAATTTACCAAGCTTTTCGACGATGCCTCTCAAACCAAAGAATTTGAAGTCACCAAAGCACACACTCAATTCCTGGAAGACATCATCCGTAAACGCCCCGAACACTGGCTCTGGTCCCACAAACGCTGGAAACACAAGCGTCCGGAGCATATTCCACTTCAATAAGCAGAAATTATTCAGCTGCCAGCAATACTTATCCAGATTCCATACGAGATTAGTATTGATTATGGATGAAAGTGGGGAATCAATTATCCATCAATATATAATTTATAAGCAAATCCTTCCGAAATTAAATATCCTCAATGACAAGCTTCTACCGCGTTTATATATAGCGGGTTCCGATCTTTTCCCCTAATGGTACAAAAACAATTTTTCCAAACTTTCCAGACAGGATTGATTCTATTTCTTCTCATACTTGCGTCCTGTTTGAGTCTTAATAAGTTCGTAGTTAATTCGTAACTTATTCAAATCTTATTCGAAGCTTATTCGAAGCTTATTCGTAACCATACGAATGATCTTCGAATAAGCTTCGAATAAGCTTCGAATAAGCATACAACTTAATAAGTCACAATTCTGATTGAAATAAGAACAAGGTATGAAAATGGAAAAACCAAAATAGGAGAAAAAATGCATTGGATGGTTAGGCTAAACTATTTTTGTAAAAACAGTTCAGTGCAGTAAAATGAGAGAGATTGAGGGAAATAAGATATTGATGAAGTGATGATTATGTACTGAGAGGGTGACTTTAAGTTACCCTCTCAGTAATAGTTTACATCGGGTCCACATCGGCATAGACAATCAGCTGGCTGTTGTTGGGCTGCGATTTGGCATGCTGGATGACGCCCATGATCTTGGCCTTGGACTCCTGAATTTTCGCATCTCTCGGGAGCTTGATCAGGATTTCCTTCTGGAACCAATTCTGAATGCGCCCCACAACAGGGTATTCGGGCCCCAGGACATTGCGGTTAAAGAAGGCCTTAAAGGCGGTAGACAGGTGAAGGGCCGCCAGATCCAACCGGTCTTTGTTGCGGTGTTTGATCACAATTTTAATCAAACGGTAATAAGGGGGGTACCTGAAGATCTTGCGTTCAGCCATTTGCTGATTAAAAAGCCGGTTGTAATCATAGCCAATCACATCCTGGAGTACGGAGTGCTTGGGCTGCGCGGTTTGAATAATCACCTTGCCTCGCCTGTGCTTACGCCCGGCACGTCCGCTGACCTGGGTAATGAGTTGAAAACTTCTTTCGTAGGACCTGAAATCAGGATAATTCAACAGGTTATCGGCATTTAAAACCCCCACTACCCTGACATGGTCGAAATCCAACCCTTTGGTGATCATTTGTGTTCCGACAAGGATATCAATCTTGCGGGTTTCGAATTGCCAGATCAGCTGTTCGTAAGCCCTCTTGGCACGGGTAGTGTCCAGGTCCATGCGTGCAACGGTAGCCTGTGGAAAGAGCTGGCTGATTTCGTCTTCTATCTTTTCAGTACCAAAACCTCTTGGCTTGATGTCGGTTGATCCGCATTCTTCACATTTTGAAATCAATGAAGTGGTATTTCCACAGTAATGGCACACCAGGCTGGACTGGCCTTTGTGGTAGGTTTTACTGACATCGCAGTTCTTGCATTTGGGAATCCATCCGCAGTTGCCGCACTGGACGTAGGGCGCAAATCCACGCCTGTTCTGGAAGAGGATAACCTGCTCATCTTTGGTGAGCGCCTCTGCAATTTCACTGTACAGTTCAGGTGTAAAAACCGAACGCATCTGCTTGCGCTTGTAGGCCTCCTGTGTATCTGCCACGACCATTTCAGGCATTTCAATTCCCTGGAAACGTTCGGTAAGGTCAACCAGCCCGTATTTGCCACTTCGGGCATTGAAATAGGTTTCGTAGGAGGGTGTAGCCGAACCCAGAAGCACCTTTGCATCGTGCAGGTTACCCATCAGGATGGCCATATCACGTGCATTGTAACGGGGCGCGGGATCAAATTGCTTGTAAGAATTCTCATGTTCTTCATCCACAATGATCAGCCCCAGGTTTTTAAAAGGCAGAAAGATGGCAGAGCGCGCACCCAGTATCAGTTTGTATTGTTGCCCTGTTTTACCCGGTTTTTCATTGAGTACATTGAACCAGATCTCTACCCTTTCCGAATCATTGAACTTCGAATGATAGATGCCTGCAAGGTCGCCAAAGGCAACTTTCAGACGGTTGATAATCTGAGTGGTGAGTCCAATTTCAGGAACAAGATACAAGACCTGTTTCCCCAATTTCAACTGTTCTTCAATGAGTTGAATGTATATTTCCGTTTTACCGCTGGAAGTTACACCGTTAAGCAGGATGGTTGAGTGGGTTTCAAACTGCCTTTTGATGGCGTCCATGGCTGTATTCTGAGGAATCGTAAGCGCCTTGATGCGCAAATCGGTATTCTCCAGCCTTTCAATTCTACCAATCTTTCTGGTAAACAATTCAAGGATCTTCTTTTCTTCAAGACCTTTCAAAGCAGCATCGGTAGCATCCGCCAGTTCAAGCAACTCTTTCTTGCTGATATCATGTAAGCCGGAGTCTCCATGGATGGTTTCAGAGAGAAATACTTTCAGCAGTTGTTCCTGTTTACGGGCATTTTTAAGGGAGTCAAGGGCCTCGGTAAGTTTTTCTTCGGAATTGTATTCAGGATTCAGCCTTACATAAGTGATCAGGCGCGGTTTGTAACTTGGATGCAATTGTTCCTCAACAATTACAGCGTTCTTTTCAATCAGTAATTTCAATACCGGGTAGGAAGATTGCTTGCCCAGGAATTGGTTGAGCTCCTGAATGGTGGCCGTTTTTCGGCTTTCAAGCAAAAGAATGACGGCATTTTCATTGTCGCTTAAATTGTCAGGAAGGTTTGTTTCAGGGTTGAGGCTGATCTTGGTATGGCTCTCCAGCTTCAGTCCGGAAGGCAAAGCAGCCTTGTAAACCTCACCCAATGTACAGCAATAATAAGCCGCGATCCATTCCCAGAGTTTGAGTTGCTTGGAATCAATAATGGGTTCCTCGTCCAGGATGGCATCAATAGCTTTGACACCGAACTCGCCCGATGGAGGGTTCTCATGCAGGCGATACACGAGGGCAGAAAAGAACTTACGGCTTCCGAACTGCACAATGACGCGGATACCGGTTTTGATCTTCTCCTGGAAGGCAATCGGTACCCGGTAGGTATAGTGGTTTGCCAATGGCAAAGGCAATATGACGTCTGCAAAAAGTTCGTTTCCCATTGTAACTGTATGAACTTATGAATTTCACGAATTTAAACGAATTACACAAAAAAATGACCTACATTTTAATATAGACCTTATCTGCCTCCTAAACCTTAGTAACGGAAGGAAAGAGACAAAGCCCAACAACCATTGAACTGCAAAATACTTAAAAAGAATCGTTAAATGAACCATAAGTTGAAAGTTTGTTTCATAATTTATTCAGCAATCACAGAACTTTCCTATCGATTTTAAATAAATCTATGAAATCTAATAAAGCATCACTTTCCGGTCCAAGCGCCTGTTCTCAAACGATAATTCGATCAATACAAGCCCTTTACCCAACAAACGCTTATCAACAACCTTGGTATTCAGCCCTTCATTCTGGATGGATTCATCCTTATAAAGCAACTTCCCGGATAAATTATAAATCCTGAATTGGGCAATTGATCTTTTTTCAGAACGGTAAACAAGTTGAATGGTCTGTTGGTTTTGCTGAACAATCAACCCATTGTTCATTTCCGTTTCATTAACAGCATTATAATTAGAAGATTGAACATACAAAGTTACCGGTTCACTTTCCCCAAAGCCAAAGTTTATGGCTCTTGCCGTGATTTGTCCTGACTGGAAATTGTTATCAAAATCAATATCAATGGAGGAAGAGTCGCTCCTTCCAGAAATTCCCGTACCAAGGGTCCACCGGTAACTGGTCGCATTGAAAACGGGAGACACCTTGTAACTGACTGCTGACTGAGGAGAATTGACTTTTAGGGCACCTTTAATCCATAAAGGCTTTTCGGGAACGTTGTACCAGTTGATGGGCTTCATTTTAACAGAATCGTTCAGGGCAATCAGTTTAAACAGGACTGTATCAGGCTGTACATTCACCTCCATGTAATTTTCATCGGCTACCTCCCCCATACCGGAGGACAGCAAAGTTACGTTTGCCCAGCGGTCATAAAAGGCAGCAATGGCATCGGGATTTCCACCCACATCACCGGTAAAGAGGTAGAAGTTTTTGGCTGGATAAGCAGTCAGGACAGGATATACCTTCTGCCAAAAGTTGGAAACACTTACAATCTCGTCGTACCTGGATCGGCTATTGCTTCGGACCATCTTGTACTTTATGTGGCTGTTCCAGATGACCTCGTGAAAGAAGATAAAGACCCTTTTGTTGGCAGAAGCAGAATTCTGAAGAAGGTTGCTTAAAAACTGAAGCTGGACGGGAGATATAGAACGGTCAGATTCAGTGCTGTTTAAAACGATGTACAAATCATTTTGAAGGGTAAAAGAATAATAGAGTCCCCCATGTTTTTTGTTGAATACATTGATCCCAATTGAATTATTATCGTGGTTTCCCATTACATAATAGGAAGTTAAGTGCAGATCAGAAAGTTCCTTATCTACCTGAGCCCAGCTGGCCGTGGTGCTCAGATTGACGATATCGCCCGTTAGAATGAGTGCGGCAACATCTGCATTGGATCTTTGATGCAATTGATTCAGAAAAGGCGGGTGCAGGCCAATATTAGTCCCGGCATGGGCACCATACGCATGACCTGCCACCAGGAAAGAGTATGCGGAACTGACTTGCCCCTGCATTGAACCCCAAAATAGAAGGCCAATGAGAAGGGTTGAACCCCTCTTCAGCAACAAGTTAAATAACGCAGGATG
>DMFR01000360.1:8360-12834 GCA_003450125.1 Prolixibacteraceae bacterium
AGTTAAATAACGCAGGATGGCCTGGCTTCATCGCATTGACATTTAATGATTTGGATTTAAATTTACTCAATATTTTCAAACCAAATGACAAGGGGCGAAATTTTCTTTTAGGCAAATCCTGATTGAAGTATTCATCAATCAATGTTTAAGGGTATCAAGGTACGGTGTGCCATCAGATATATTGTATTTTTATTTCGAAAAATGGATAAAATCAAACACCAGACATTAAATTAACCTTGCCAAATAAAATATTTTTATCAAATATAGAGTATTACCCCAATAAAATAGGGATCATTTCTATATTTATCGTCATTTTACGACAGAAAACCTGTTTCTTTAAAAGAATAAAACAGATGAAGAAGCAACTTTATAGATAATAGTTCCAATATCAAACTAATATACTACATTCACTCAGTTTTTAGCCTGATATCTGAAAGTAAATAGAAAAACCATAAATTGACCCCGTAATCCAAAGATATGAGCAAAAGAAGATTTAGTTTGAAGTTGAAGCTGAATGTTTTTATTCTAAGTGCAGCAACTATAATATACTGTATAGCAATAGGGTATGTCAGCTACCGGTTAAAAACAATTGCCTATTCTGACTCTGTAGAGATTGTGAAAAGCTCGAACCGTGAATACAGGAACAAGATTTCGGAAGAACTGAATGTGATGATGGAATCGGCCCGAACCCTGCGGAATGTGTTCAGTACCCATGCAAAATATACTGCTGCCGAACGGGATGCATTTTTCAATGAAGTCCTTTATAGCAATCTGGAGAAAAATCCCAATTTTTTAACTATTGGACTCTATTGGGAATTAAAAACGCTTGATCCCAACTATAAGAAAAAGAACGGGCGTATGCGTATTAGCTATTACCGGGCTGACAGTCAAATAAAAATGCAAAAGGCAATAGTGGATACCACCAATGCTGAGATAAAAGGGATCTACTACATGGCCAGATCTTTAAACAAGGAGATGCTTTATGATCCCTATTACGATGTAGTTACCAAAGAACTGGAAGGTGTATTGATGACCGCCCTCTTTGTTCCGATTCAAAATCGGGCAGGACAGTTTGAAGGCTTGGTGGGCATCGATATTGCACTGACAGAGATGAACAAGCTGATTGCCGGAGTCAAACCTTTCGAGGGGGCAGTATCCTATATAGTGGGAGGTAACCGGATGATCGTTGCTCATACAGAACAAGAACTTACAGGAAAAAACTTTTTTACTTCATTGGCCAAGGATAGCATTCCTTTTAAGGAAGGAATGGATCAAGTGAAAGTCAGCATGTCTAATTCGTTTATATACACCAATTCTATCAGCAAGGAGGAATATTTTGTTTCTCTTGAGCCTATTAAAATTGGGGATAATGTAAGCAACTGGGTAATCGGAGTTGAAGTTCCTACACGGGTCATTTTAAAAGAAGCCAAAAGGGTATTAATTACAACTATATTGGTCGGTTTTCTAGGATTACTACTGTTGTATATTGTAATATATTTCATTGCAATACGAATTATTGATCCAATTCTAAAGGGGGTTGAATTTGCAAAAAACATTTCAACAGGGAACCTTGGTGCCAAGCTATCGGTCAGGCAGAACGATGAAATTGGTGATCTTGCCGAATCATTATCTGTGATGGCTACCCGGTTGACCTCTACCATGAGCGAGATTATTGAAAGTTCTGAAGCCATTGCCGATAGTAGTGTAGATTTACTTGATTCATCGGTCAGTTTATCAGATGGGGCCAATAACCAGGCAGCTTCATCAGAAGAGATCTCCACCTCTATTGAGTTGATGCTGAACAGAATTCAGGAAAATACGAAGAATGCCCAGGAAACAGAAACCATAGCCTATAAAGCGGTCCATGGAATTCAGGCAGGCAATGAATCCACCAAAGTATTGATACAGTCGATGGGCAATATTGTGGAGAAGATTTCAATTGTGAACGAAATTGCCACACAAACCAACCTGTTGGCCATCAATGCAGCCATTGAAGCTTCAAGATTTGGCAAACAGGGACAAGGATTTAGTGTTGTTGCAGCCGAAATAAAGAAGCTGGCAGAAAAATCAAAACAGGCCGCCAAAGAGATCAATGAACTCTCGTCGATGGGATTAAAGCAAGCCGAGAAAACAGGTCAGAAGCTTCTTGAAATTATTCCAGACATTGAGCATACGGCCAAACTGGTTAAACAAATTGCGGCATCAAGCCTTGATCAAAAGATAAGTTCAGAAGAAATCAACCAGGGAATACAGCAACTGAACCAAGTCACCCAACAAAATGCAGAATCCTCGTTCCAACTGTCGGTCAACTCCCAAAAGATTTCAAAACAGGCAGAGAAACTCAAGAGACTGATTGCCTATTTCAGAATATAAAGTGTCTAAAGTATTTAGAGTGAACTATAGTGCCTAAAGTACTTGGGCTGATAACTTTAGGCACTCTAAATACTTTAGTTCACTTTAGGCACTTCTTAAATGTTGATCAACTTCTGAATGTCCAGTAAATTGGTATCAATGGAATGGTTCATTTTTACAGCCTTGTTGAAAGGAACATGTACAATCTTTTCATTGTCGAGGCCGATCATGATGCTTTTCTGATCATCCAGCAAGGCGTCAATGGCAGCAACGCCCATCTTGGTAGCATTTACCCTATCTTTGGCGGTAGGGCTTCCACCGCGCTGTATATGGCCTAAAATGGACACGCGTACATCCAGATCAGGATGTTCTTTCCTGACATCTTCGGCAATTTTGATCGCTCCTCCAGCTTCTTCACCTTCTGCCACCATAATGATACCACTGGATTCTTTGTACTTGTATCCTACACTTAGAAATTTCTCCAATTGTGCATGGTGTTCATTCGACTCTGGAATCATAATTGCTTCTGCACCACATGCAATCCCACTGGTAAGGGCCAATAGTCCTGCTTCACGGCCCATTACTTCTACAAAGAAAATACGACCATGCGACCTGGCGGTATCCTTGATTTTGTCCACCGCCTGAACCACCGTATTGAGTGCAGTATCATAGCCGATGGTATAATCCGTTCCATATAAATCATTGTCAATTGTTCCCGGAATACCCACAAACTGAACATCATATTCCTGGGATAAAATCAAGGCACCGGTAAAAGAACCATCTCCGCCAATGGCCACAACAGCATCAATTTCAGCATTTACCAGTTGCCGGTAAGCCTTTTCACGCCCCTCCGGAGTTCTGAATTCACTACTGCGAGCTGTTTTAAGCATGGTACCCCCCAGCTGAAGGATACCGCTCACATCGGATGATTTTAAGGGAATAAAATCACCCTCAATCATTCCCTGGTAGCCGCGACGGATACCTATCACTTCAAGGTTATTGGCAATGGCAGCACGGGTTACTGCGCGTATGGCGGCATTCATCCCGGGAGCATCACCACCGGAAGTAAAAACGCCTATTCTTTGTAGTTTCTTTCTCTTTACAGGAGTTTCAGAAGTATTTTCTTTTGTAGTCATTGTCCTAATTTTAGCTTTTGAAAAAAGAATGCATAAAGGAAAGCTAATTATTTCAATTGAGGCTACCTGACCACACCGAAAATGGGGAAGATTAATGAATACTTAAATATCTTTGATCCTTTGGGCGACCTTTTCCATCAGCCATTGAGGCGTAGAAGTGGCCCCGCAAACGCCAACAGAATCAATGTCTGCAAACCAATCAGTCCTTAAATCTTCAGGAGAAGAAACAAAATAGCTGCGCCCATTGTTCTGCCTGCAAACATCGAAAAGGACCTGCGCATTTGAGCTACGGATTCCTCCAACAAAGATGACGACCTCGAACCGGACTGCAAACTTTTGTAAATACAAGACCCGGTTTGAAACCTGCCTACAAACCGTATCGTGGACCTCTACCCTACTGTTCTGAGATTGACTTTGCAGGTTTGCAGCTAGTTTTTTAAATTCACCAACCGATTTAGTAGTTTGTGAAAACACGACCACAGGACGAGAAGGATCAATCTTCATGAGATCATCCGAATGCTCAACAACAATTGCTTCGTTAAGTGTTTGCCCAACCAATCCAGTTACTTCAGCATGTCCCTGGTGACCAAAAATGACCACCTGTCCATTTTCATCACGCATGGTTTCAGCAGCCTTTTTGACTCTTTGCTGAAGTTTCAATACCACCGGACAAGTGGCATCTATCAGTTGAATATTGTTTTGAAGGGCATATTCATAAGTAGAAGGCGGTTCTCCGTGAGCGCGAATCAGGACCTTGCAATCCTTGAGTTTGAAGAATTCTTCATGGCTGATCGTTATGAGTCCGCTTTCCTGTAAACGTTTTACTTCCAGCTCGTTGTGCACAATATGACCTAAAGAATAAAGCACATCTTCTGTTTCCAGAGTTTCTTCTGCTTTCCCGATGGCATTCAGCACACCGAAACAAAATCCCGATTTCTGGTCAATTTCAACAATCACTGGAAGAATTTAAAGTTTCAGGTTCAAAG
>DMFR01000360.1:12922-13703 GCA_003450125.1 Prolixibacteraceae bacterium
AAAGTTAAAAGTTTAAACGCTCTTTAACCTTTTCGATCACCCATTCGAGTTGTTCCTCACGGGTCATTGCGCTATTGTCAAGAACTAAGGCGTCATCAGCTTTGCGCAATGGGCTGGCTTCGCGAGTGGAATCTATATGGTCTCGTTCCTGTACATTTTGCAGGATTTCATCATAGGAAACGGTTTCCCCTTTGGCCGTTAACTCATCAAAACGACGTTTGGCGCGTATTTCAGCCGTTGCAGTAACAAAGAGTTTCAGTTCAGCCTCAGGAAAGACGACAGTACCAATATCGCGTCCATCCATCACAATTGCCTTATTTTTACTCATTTCCTTTTGAAGACGAACCATTGCAGCTCTCACTTCGGCAATTGTAGCCACAGGGCTTACATTCTGCGATACGGGCAACTGCCTGATTTCTTCCTCCACATTCTCACCGTTCAGGTAGGTATCGCTTTTCTGAAGAGATGAATTGTGCCTGAACTCGATTTTTATTTGAGGAAGGGCTTGTATCAGTTCATCTTTCTTTACCTGTCCATCTGCAACCAGATCATGGCGAAGGGCATAAAGAGTGACAGCCCGGTACATGGCACCACTGTCAATGAAAGCATATCCAAATCTTGCGGCCACCGCCTTGGCAATCGTGCTTTTCCCGCATGATGAATGCCCGTCGATGGCAACAATTATTTTGCGAATGGTCATTTTTTGGTATTTTGAGCAAAGATAAAGGTTTTCATGGAAGAATTAACTTAACGGCCAAGGTTGTTCAATTCTAAATAATGG
>DMFR01000360.1:13859-14105 GCA_003450125.1 Prolixibacteraceae bacterium
CACACTTCCTCATTTTTTTGAATCATTTGTATTTTCTTCACAAAATCTGTGGCATTTCATTCTTTATTCAAAACGGAATTGATTCGTGTGGCTTATCTTTCTGTTTCAGTCCTTGAATAGCCATTATTTAATAGTGGTCTCATCAATGAGGTTATTCCACATTGCACCCGGTTATTATTACCAACCGTTCAAACATCATTCCATCTTACCTTCTTGATAGTATTGATCTGGTATCTCTTGCTACCT
>DMFR01000212.1 GCA_003450125.1 Prolixibacteraceae bacterium
GACCTGTGATAATCGTTTCATTGATTTGCGCGATTGTGAAAATGTGACTGTTGAGGGAATCACTTTGCACAATGCAACTACCTGGCAGGTAGCTCTCTTTCATTGCAACAAGGCCAAAATCAATGACATTCATATTGTGAGTGAAAGTGGAAGCGATGATGGAATGGATATTTTCCGTTGCACCAATGTGGTGATCGACAATGTCTTTGCCCATACAAAAGATGATTGCATCGCCATTAAATCCGGGGGAAAATACCCAGCCCAAGATGCCACGGATAACATTGTGGTTAAAAATTGTGTATTCTGGAATTCTATCTGGGGCAATGGCATTGAAATCGGATTTGAGCTTTATTCCAATGAAGTGAAGAACATCCATTTCGAAAATATAGATGTCATCCACGTCGAAGATGGAGCAACCATCAGTATTCACAATGCAGGACAAGCCCATGTACATGATGTGGTATTTGAAAATATCCGTATAGAGGATAGCCGGCAAAAGTTGTTTGATGTGGCTATTTTCTTTTCCCGCTGGGGCCCTGATGGCATACAGGATCCTGAGTTTATCAAGAAAAACTACCTTTGGGGCGCCTGGGACGGTGTACAGAAAGTTCCTGAAGGAAAAGAAGCATATCACAGCCAGTTTAGGGGAAAGGTAAGCAATATCCTGTTTAAAGACATACAGGTGGTAGGTGGTTTATTGCCATTCTCCGTATTTCATGGATTTGACAAAGAAAAAAATGTTTCCGGGGTGACCATTGAGAATCTGACCTACATGGGTAAAAGGATTACCGATATCGAAAGCGCCAAGATAAGACAGCAGAATACAGAGAGTTTGATTATTAAATAAGATATGAATATGAAGAAGTTTAATCTGTTTTGTCTTGTAATTTTGATGGTGTTTTCTATTGTGAAAATTAGCAAAGCCCAAGTTGCAAGACCGGCTTCCAATTCAGGAACCGGGATGTTTGTACTGGATGGCAAGTTATATGATGCAACAGGGAATGAATTTATTCCAATGGGTGCAAATACGGCTGTATTCTGGCAATCCGAAGCCAATGGGATGAAGTCATTTGCAGACATTAAGAAATCGGGGGCCAATTGTGTGCGTATTATTTCAGTAACCAGCGATGCGGTGAACAGTTGGTCATGGCAAAGCAACTATACCAAACAAAGGGCTTGCGTGAAGGCGAGTGTGGACAATCGGCTGATTCCCATTCTTGAGTTTCATGATGTGACCTGTGGCAATGGCTATGACAATGATGCAGAAGGTAAAAACCTCAAGAAATGCGTGGATTACTGGTGCACTCCCAATTTAGTATCCCTGTGCAACGAATTTGAAAAGTCACTGATCGTGAATGTGGCCAATGAATGGGGACCGATAACTTCAGTTTGGCGTGATAGTTATAAAAAAGCGATTATTGCCATGCGAACAGCTGGGATAAAAAACACTATCTTAATTGATGCAGGGGGTTGTGGACAGAATCCAACCACCATCTTAAACTATGGGCAGGAACTCCTCAATTTTGATCCGCAGCAGAATATCCTATTTTCGATACACTTTTACGGTGGTTGGATGACCAAAGAAAAAACCAAAGCAAGTTGGCAATATTACGTCGAAGATAATCTGCAACTGTTTAAAACCAAGAAATTACCGGTTATCGTTGGTGAATTTGGATGGACAGGGGCGCCCGATAATTTTACACTTTACGAACCCAAGACCATCATTTCAGAATGTAACCGACAGGGAATTGGCTGGTTATACTGGGCCTGGAACAGCAACCCATTGGAAACTTACTACGATATTGTTGCTGATTACACCAAAGGTTATTCTACAGAAGCGGATTTAACCATTCAGGGCAAATATATGGTGCAACAATTTAAGGATAATGCCAAAGAGGCCAAATCTTTTTGGCCTACCTCTGCCCGGTTGCCCGAATTGGAATTAAAGCAGACAATTGTGTTATATCCCAATCCTTTAACTTCCAACATTCTCAATATTGATTATAGAAATATGGAACAGGAAGATATTATCCAGATTCAACTAAAAAACCTTTTTGGGCAGACTATTAAAGATTTTCAAGTGAATGAGAATATGCCATGCCAATTGATTCTTGCGGGCATTGCGCCAGGCACATATTTTGTCTATTTAAAAAGCGAGACAAAGAGCTTTGCCAGGAAATTGGTCATTAGAAATTAATAGACGAGAAATCTGGAAATCAAATTGATTCTAATACAGAAAATATCTTATTAATATGTTCTCCATGAGTAAAACTTTGAGACCATTGATTACTTTACTAACACTGCTCAATGTATTGATCGGCTATGGACAGAAATTCACGAATCTTGCATTAACCCCTCCTATGGGTTGGAACAGTTGGAATCGGTTTGGATGTGAGATCAATGAAAAGGTGATCAGGGAAGCAGCTGATGCGATGGTTTCCACAGGCATGAAGAGTGCCGGTTATAAATACATTGTCATTGATGATTGCTGGCAGATCAGTCGTGATTCATTGGGCTTTATTCAAGCCGATCCGCAGAAATTCCCTTCAGGAATTAAGGCATTGGCAGATTATATTCATTCCAAAGGCTTAAAGTTTGGAATTTATTCATGCGCAGGCAGAGAAACCTGTGGTAACCGACCAGGGAGCCATGGACACGAATTTCAGGATGCCCTTACTTATGCCAGTTTTGGTGTCGATTTTCTAAAGCTGGACTGGTGTAATACGGAAGGTCAAAATGCAGTTGAATCATACGGTTTAATGCGCGATGCATTGTATGCAGCCGGTAGAGAGGTTGTTTTCAGTATGTGTGAGTGGGGGCTTAGCAAACCTTGGGAATGGGCTCAAGATACAGGTCATTTATGGAGGACTACCGGGGATATTCAAAATAACTGGAACATTCCTGATGCCAAGGAAGGAAAATGCTGGGGCGGTGGAGTGATCATCAACCTGGACATGCAACAGGGCTTGGAGAAATATGCAGGTCCGGATCATTGGAACGATCCGGATATGCTTGAAGTTGGGAATGGTATCCTGACCCAAAGTGAAAGCCGGGCACATTTCAGTTTGTGGTGTATGCTGGCAGCTCCTTTATTTGCCGGAAACGACCTTGCTGCTATGGATAAAGTGACGAGAGAACTATTAACCAACAAGGAGTTAATTGCCATTGATCAAGACCCTTTGGGGAAGCAAGGATTTAAGATCAAAGATTATGGGGAACTTGAAATTTACTATAAACCCTTGCAAAATGATGAGCTGGCCATTTGTATTTTGAACCGGTTCAGTAATTCAATAGGTATTGAATTGAATTGGAAAAATATGGAACTAACTGCCCGAAAGAGGGAAATGTTCTTGAACTTCCAATGAAAATTGACCGAAAAGATATTCATATTACAGGGACTTATTCGATATACGATCTGTTGAAAAAACAGGAGGTTGGAACGACCGGTCAGGTTTTGAAATGTGAAATTTCAGGACATGATGTAGTAATATTCAAGTTGAAAAAACAAACAAAATGATAAAATCAGGAATTAAATTTTCAAAACAAATACTCACTATTGTATTTTTATTTTTGGTGGGTACACAGATCTTACAGGCAAAAATTCATACGAAGAAGAAAAATCCTGAAATCGGAGTATTGATCAATGTCATTGATCACGATTATGAAAACATAACAGATCAGCAATTAAACAAGATCAGGAAGATCGGTTATAAGACCATTGAACTTGGGGCTTATACCAAATCACTTTCTCCCCGTTTTATGATTACCTATAGTAAGTTGAAATTCAAAACCATGGGCTGTGGGAGTAGTTTGTATGATCTGCAAAATTCGATCGACGAATGGATTCGGAAAGCGCATCAGCTTAATCAGGAATACATTATTTGCTATTGGCCGTGGCTCGATGGTGCCGAACACATCACCCGCGAACAATGTGAGGAATCAGCCCGGATAATGAATGAAATAGGCGAAAAATGTTTCAATGCCGGAATTAAATTTGCCTTCCATAATCACGCCCTTGAATTCGGGAAAATAGACGGTGAATTTATTGTCGACCTACTCTTGAAAAATACTAATCCAAAGTATGTTTCATTTGAATTGGACATTTATCATATGCTAAAATCCGGTAATGACCCTATTCCTTTTATGGAGAATAATGCCTCGCGTATAACTATTCTGCACCTGTTTGCGATGGATAATAAAAGCAAATACCCTCTGGTTGGTGAAGGGATGAATGATTTTGACAGAATTATTAATACAGGATTGAATATTGGAGTTGATTACCTGATTCTTGAAGGAAACGATCTTGAAGATCCAATGCGTTTTGTGGAAGAAAGTTACCCGGTATTGAAGAAATTTGTTCGCTAATGATATCCAAGATAACCAAAAACTAGATAAATAAACCATGCAAAAATTAATTGACGAAATAAAGAAAACAAGTGGTGATATGGCTCGTCGCGGTTGGGCTGAATCTAACGGAGGTAATATCAGTCTCAGGTTAAACGAGGGAAATTATGCCTGTTTTAATGATTTTCAGCCCAAGTCTGAAAGAATAAAACTACCCATTGCCATGCCTGAAATTGCAGGCGAACGCTTCCTTGTAACCGGGACAGGCCGGTTTCTTCGCAATATAGAGGTATTCCCTGAAAAGAACATCGGGGTAATCGAGATCGACCCCAAGGGAGAAGCCTGGCAGTTGCTTTGGGGCTATGAGCCTGTGGGTGCTCCAACATCTGAACTACCCTCGCATTTATTGTCGCATTGCCGCATTAAGGAAAAAACCGGCAACCAGTCCTTTGCCTTTATACATACCCATCCGAACAGTGTGATTGCCCTTACCTATGCTGTTGCAAACCTGGATACCAACAGCCTGAGTAAACTGCTTTGGCAGAGTCATGCCGAATGTATAGTTGTTTTTCCGCAAGGGGTGGAGTTTTTACCCTGGGTAATGGCCGGAAGCATCGACCTTGGAAGAGTTACTGCGGATGCTATGTCGCGTAGAAATCTGGCCGTATGGCAGTTTCATGGTATCTGTGGATGCGGACGAAATCTTGATGAAGCATTTGGCCGTATTGATGTGGCTGAAAAAGCTGCCGAGATCTGTTTGAGGGTAATGGCAGCCGGTGGCGCCCAGCAAACCCTGAGTGATGCTCAATTGCGCGCTATTGCAGCCAATTTTAATTGTACCTTAGATGAAACACTCTTTGATTGAAATATTTTTATCAATAAAAGGAGATTTAACAGGAATACATCAATATTAAAATA
>DMFR01000349.1 GCA_003450125.1 Prolixibacteraceae bacterium
ACAGAAAGCTTACAGAAAGGAAAAAGAAGGTATGACCAAAGTATAACTTAGGTTATACTCCTTTATGCTTAATAAAACATCATAGGACCTTAAATATTAATACAGTATCTATTTTTAACCATTTGGTTAATTTATTTGGTTAAAATATTTGGTGGTTTGAAAACAAGCGTTTATTTTTGCCCATATGATTTAACCACTTAGTTAAACCAAACAGGAAAATGGAAACAAAAAAAGATAGCACCGAAGAAAAAATCCTCGAAGCTGCCAAGAATGTCTTTGTAGCCAAGGGAATGGAAGGGGCCAGGATGCAGGAAATCGCTGACGAGGCAGGCATCAACAAAGCCCTTCTGCATTATTATTTCAGGACCAAAGAGCGCCTCTTTGAAGCCATCTTCTCGGGAATCATTAAGCTGGCTTTCCCGAAAATCATGACCATCGTTCAGTCAGAGGCTTCAATCGTCAGTAAAATTGAACAGATTGTGGATGCCTATATTGATTTGCTGATCAAGCATCCCTTTATCCCTGGCTTTGTATTGAAAGAACTGAATCGCGATCCTTCAGGACTATTCAAACTGGTCGTTAAATTCGGATTAAACCCGCAATCTGTCTTTGATCAGATCGAGCAAGCCATGGACCGTGGAGAGATTCGAAGGATGAAACCCCAACATCTGTTGTCAAACATTGTCTCCATGTGTGTTTTCCCATTTGCAGCCCGGCCTATATTGAGCTTCATCCTGTTTAAAGATGATCCTTCGGCCCTGGAAGCCTTTTATAATGAACGGGCCACAGTCATCAAGGAATTTGTAATCAATGCTATTGTTATCAAAAAATAAATACAATGAGAAAGAAGACCATCCAACTCCTGTTCCTCTTGCTGTTTGTCCCGTTCCATTTCCTTATGGCTCAAACGGTAACACTTGAACAATGCCAACAGTGGGCCAGGGAGAACCATCCTGTTTTAAAGCAATCAGAGATCTACCAGCAGATCCTGGATCTGAAGAATGAAAACAATGCCACTTCTCTTTTGCCACAGGTTACGCTTAACGGTCAGGCCACTTATCAATCGGATGTGACCAAGGTGGGGATTTCAATTCCCAACATCCATATCCCAACGGCTTCCAAAGACCAGTACAAAGTTTACCTGGATCTGAGGCAGACCATCTGGGATGGAGGACTGAACAAAGCTAAGCAATTAATCAATGAAACCGAGAATGCAGGCAATCAGCAAGGGGTGGAAGTTGAATTGTATCAGTTAAAAGAAAAAGTGAATCAATTCTATTTCAATTCTTTCCTGATCCAGCAGAATCTAAGTATTCTGGAAAAGAAAAACGGTACGTTAACCGAGCGTCGTAAATTCATGGAATCGGCTGTAAAGAACGGGATGCTTCTTTCTTCTGAACTGGATCAACTACTGGCTGAACTGCTCAAAACAGACCAGTTGGTGCTGGAATTGAAAAGCAACCGGGAAACGGTGCTCTCAGCCCTTGCCATCCTGACCGGAAAGCCGGTGGATCAATTGCAAAATATAGACATGACCACCAACCCTATTCAAGGAGACAATCAACTGAAACGACCGGAAATGGAGCTTTTTGCAAAACAGACAGACCTGTTAAATGCCAATTCTGAAATCCTAAAGAAACAGCGCAACCCGAAGCTCTTTGGTTTTGGTCAGGCAGGTTATGGCAGACCGGGATTGAATATGCTCAACAATGAATTTGACACCTATTACCTGGTTGGACTTGGATTCAACTGGAACGTGCTGGATTGGAAAAATACTTCAAGGCAACGCCAGGTGCTCAAACTGCAACAGGAAATTGTTCAGACCAAACAGGAAACCTTTGTTCGTAACATTGATCTGGCTACTGATCAGCAAAACAAACAGATCAGTCAACTGACAGAACTGTTAAAAACAGATCAGGACCTAATCGTGATACTGGAAAGGATTACCAAAGTCTCGGCCTCAAAGTTGGAAAATGGTGCCATCACTACAGCCGACTATATTCAGGATTTGAATGCTGAAACATCGGCCAAACTCACGGTGGAAACACATAAGATACAATTACAAGAGGCCCAGGTAAAACTGGAAAACATCAGAGGAAACCAATAACCATTCAGAAAAAATATGATCATGAAGAAAAAAATACAACTACTTGCACTGTCGGTTTTGCTGCTGGGAGCCTGTAAAAATGGGGAGCAAACATCAGATGCATACGGCAATTTTGAGGTTACAGAAACTATTGTTTCATCAGAAGCTGCCGGGAAACTGCTGGCCATGGAAGTAAAACAAGGGGACAAAATTGAAACCGGCCAAACAATTGCAGTGATTGATACCATCGAACTTGTCCTGAAGAAAGAACAGACCATGGCTCAACTTTCGGCCAGTGAGACAAAAAAACAGAATGTAACCGCTCAGATCAACGTGCTGAAAGAACAAAAAAACAATGTGCTTACGACACAAAAGCGTATTTCAAAGATGTTTTCCGAACAGGCGGCTACCCAACAACAGATGGATGATATCAACGGGCAAGTCAACGTAATAGATAAACAGATATCGAGTACCAACACTCAGTTTCAGCTGATTGCCAGCGAAATGAAAGTCATCAAACGGCAAATGGACCTGTTGGATGAACAACTGACCAAATGTAGGATTAAAAGTCCCATCAGTGGTACAATTCTGGAAACTTATCTGGAAACGGGAGAATTAGCGACCCCAGGCAAGCCTATCCTGAAAATGGCCGATCTTTCAAATCTCGAATTGAAGGTATATGTATCGGGAGCACAATTGCCCAAGGTGAAATTGGGCAATGAGGTGAAAGTGCTCATCGATTCCAGCAACAAGGAAATGCAGCCCCTTAAAGGTAAGATCAGCTGGATTTCATCGGAAGCGGAATTCACTCCCAAGATCATCCAAACCAAGGAAGAGCGCGTGAAACTGATGTATGCTCTGAAGGTGATGGTGCCCAATGACGGCACGCTGAAAATAGGGATGCCGGGGGAAGTGGTGTTTTAGGAAAGGAGAAAGGGAAAAGGGAGGCCGGAGAAGAGGTGAAAGGGAGAAGGGGAGAAATGAGCAGGGAGCATTTTAACCAGCAACCATTTAACCATTCAACCATTCAACCATTTAACCATTTAACTTGAAACTATTTAAAACATGATTAACGTTCAGCATATCAGCAAATCGTACAAAGAGATTCAGGCTGTAAGCGACATCTCGTTTGAAGTAAAAAAAGGGGAAATCTTTGGATTGATCGGCCCTGACGGGGCAGGCAAGACAACCCTGATGCGCATCCTGATGACACTGCTCATCCAGGATGAAGGTCAGGCAACCATGGGAGGCTTCGATGTCATAAAGGATTACAAGAAAATCCGAAAAATGGTGGGTTACATGCCTGGACGCTTTTCCCTTTACCAGGACCTGACTGTAGAGGAAAACCTGAACTTCTTTGCTACTGTCTTTCAGACTACAGTTGAAGAGAATTACGAGTTGATCAAGGATATTTATATTCAGATTGAACCTTTTAAAAAGCGGTTGGCAGGAAAGCTGTCCGGAGGGATGAAGCAAAAGCTGGCCCTATCGTGTGCCTTGATCCATAAACCGGAGATTCTGGTACTTGATGAGCCCACCACAGGAGTTGATGCTGTCTCAAGAAAAGAGTTCTGGGATATGCTTAAAAAGCTACAGGCCAAAGGAATTACGATCCTGGTTTCAACGCCCTACATGGATGAAGCCAACCTGTGCAACCGCGTGGCACTGATGCAAAAAGGGAAAGTGCTGAACATAGACACTCCCCAAAAGCTGGTGGAAAATTATACCCGTAAACTGTATGCTATCCGGGCAAACGACATGCATCAGCTGATTCAAGATATACGGGCTTATGAAAAAACGGATTACGCCTATGCTTTCGGGCAGTATCTTCACGTAACAGGAAATGAGGATGATGTGGAAGCCACTGAATTTGAAAGTTACCTGATACAAAAGAACCATACGAAATTGGAAGTTTTTGACATTCATCCCACTATCGAAGATGTGTTTATGGATAGGATGGGGGAACAATGAACACTTGAAAGAAATGAAAGAGAAAGTAATTGAAGTAAAAAATCTTGTTAAGAAATTCGGCAGTTTCGTGGCCAACGACCACTTGAACTTTGATGTTTACCAAGGCGAGATCTTCGGGTTCCTGGGAGCAAATGGCGCTGGAAAAACTACTGCCATGAAGATATTGTGCGGTCTCTCTGCTCCTACTTCAGGCGAAGTAAAAGTAGCAGGTTTCGACATTTACAAAGAAACCGAGAAAGTCAAACGGAACATCGGTTATATGAGCCAGAAGTTTTCATTGTATGAAGATATGACCATCGCTGAAAACATCCGGTTCTTCTCAGGCATATATGGCATTTCTCCCTCTGACCGCAAGGCAAGGCAAGATGTATTACTTCAGAATCTGGGTCTGGAATCGTCAAAAGACACTTTGATCGGCTCCCTGCCATTGGGATGGAAACAAAAGCTGGCATTTTCAGTGGCCATTTTCCATGAGCCCAGGATTGTCTTTCTAGATGAACCTACAGGTGGGGTTGATCCTATTACACGACGTAAATTCTGGGACCTGATCTATGAAGCAGCTGACAGGGGAATAACAGTATTTGTGACTACCCATTATATGGACGAAGCAGAATACTGCAACAGGGTATCGATCATGAACAATGGCAGGATTGAAGCACTCGACACGCCGGAGAAGCTTAAGGAGCAGTATTCTGCAAAAAATATGGATGAAGTATTCTTGAAAATAGCCAGGAATACGGAATAGGAAGAAGTGGTCAGTAATCAGTGTTCAGTGTTGAGTCACAGTGGCAACTGGACAACTTGGAATTTGAAACTTGAAACTTAAGGAATGAAACAATTTATCGGTTTTCTCAGAAAAGAATTTCTACACATATTTCGTGATCCGAGAACAATGATCATCATTTTCGGATTACCCATTGTACAGCTTTTGCTCTTCGGAAAGGTAATCAATTCCGACCTGCAAGATTCAAGAATTGCGATCCTGGATCAGTCGCATGATAATACAACCCAACAAATCACGGCCAAACTACTCTCTTCGGGGTATTTTCTGATGGGTAAAGAGTTGCTTGCAAGTGATGACGTAGAAGATGTTTTCCGAAGTGGACAAGTAAAAATGGTCGTAACCTTCGGCCCTGATTTTGAAAAGACTCTTGAACGTGAAGGTAAAGCCGATGTCCAGCTATTGGCCGATGCCTCAGATCCGAATACAGCCAGAATCCTGACCAATTATGCTTCGGGAATCATTAATGACTATGTCAGGAAGGAAAAGATGCAAAACGTTCAGCTGCCCAATCAGATCAACACAGAAGTGAGGATGCTTTACAATGAGAGCTTAAAAAGCGTTTATATGTTTGTGCCTGGCATCATGGCCATGATCCTGATGCTCATTTCAGCCATGATGACCTCCATTTCGATCAGTAAGGAAAAAGAACTGGGGACCATGGAAGTGCTGTTGGCCTCGCCTTTAAAGCCCATACAGATCGTGCTTGGGAAAGTGACGCCCTATTTGTTGCTCTCGTTTATCAACGCATTGACCATTATGCTGATCGGGTATTTTGTATTTGGTGTTCCCATCAAAGGCAGTTTTGTATTCCTGATGACTGAAAGCTTCCTGTTCATCCTAATGGCGCTGAGTCTGGGCATCCTGATTTCAACAATAGCCCCCAACCAAATGGTAGCCATGTTTATTTCGCTACTTGCACTGATGTTACCAACAATTTTGCTTTCAGGATTTATGTTCCCCATTGAAAACATGCCCCTTCCGCTTCGCATCTTTAGCAATATCATGCCGCCAAGGTGGTTTATTGTGATCCTTAAGAACATCATGCTTAAAGGAACCGGAATTACGTATGTCTGGAAAGAAACCCTGATACTGATGTCAATGACATTTCTATTTATAGCACTGAGTATTAAAAACTTTAAGATAAGATTGGAGTGAGAGAAAGGCAAATTATCTACTATTTAAATATTGACTATTTACTATTTCTGCTTTGAACATTAGAGCGGCAAGCCAATAGTAAATTGTAAATAGTCAAATAGTAAATAATATCTAGTCCAACAGTCAATCCACATTAACTTTAAGCATTTATGAGAACAATATTATACGTCATTCAGAAAGAGTTTATCCAGGTAAAACGGAACAAAACCATGCTCAGGATGATATTGATGGTTCCGATGATGCAGATGCTCATCCTGGTTTTTGCAGCTACCTATGACATTAAAAACCTCAATATCTTTGTGGTTGATAATGATCTATCGGCCACTTCGCGAAAGCTGGTTAACACGATTGACGCGTCACCATTTTTTACCATCAGCAATTCATCCTTTAATCCCGAGGAAGGAGAAAAGGAACTATTGCGCAACAAAGCTAACATGGTACTGGTTATTCCAAGTGAATTTGAGCGAAATCTAATTCGCCAGGACAAAGCTTCAGTGCAGTTGCTGATCAATGCTATTGACGGATCGGCTGCTCAACTGGGCTATTCGTATGCCGCTTCAGTGATCCGGGATTTCAACAAAAACATCATAGCCGACTGGAAAGGATTGCCCGAGTTTAAACCCCCTTACCAAATCAATACTGTTTCACGTTTTTGGTACAACACTGAATTAGAGTACAAATGGTATATGGCCCCTGGTATTTTAGCCATCCTGGTAACACTCATCGGGTTATTTCTCTCCGGAATGAGTCTTGTAAAGGAAAAGGAACTGGGGACCATCGAACAGCTGAATGTGACCCCGATAAAAAAGATACAATTCATTGCCGGGAAACTGATTCCATTTATCGCCATTGCCCTATTTGACCTGGCATTCGGATTGCTCATTGCCCGTCTGGTATTTAATCTGCCTATCGTGGGGAGTCTGTGGCTGGTATTCGGCTTGGGCGTATTGTATTTGGTTGGGATACTCGGTCTTGGCTTATTTATTTCCACCGTGGCCCATACCCAACAGCAGGTCATGTTTGTGACTTATTTCTTCATGATGATATTCCTCTTGATGGGCGGAATATTTACTCCTGTTGACAGTATGCCCCATTGGGCCCAAATTGTTGATGAGGCCAACCCGGTATACCATTTTATGCGCATCATGCGAATGGTAGTGCTCAAAGGCTCAGGATTCAGCGATCTGATTCATGAGTTTACGGCCCTGTGCATCATCGGCAGTACTTTCCTTGTACTGGCAGTTTGGAGATACAAGAAAACTACCTAGCCCCTACTGAGAATCTGGCAATTACATTCAATTAGGAGTTTATAGCGATATTTATTTAACCCTGTGAAAGGCAAAGCGGTAAGGCAACACAAAAAATCTTCGCCTCAGGCCTTCGGATCATCTCCTCAGGGAACTTCTCTTTACTTCCTACCGATACAAGAGACTGTTGTTTTCTTCCCATTTTCTGATACCTTTCTGATACTCATCTGATACCTTTCTGTAACCCTACCTTACAGAAAGGTATCAGATGAGTATCAGAAAGGTATCAGAAAGGTATCAGAAAATGGGAAGAAAATAGTGTTCGATGAGATCAAGAAAATCATCTAAATGAGTTTTTCAGCAGACCTACTGAAACAATCATAGAAGGCAAAAAACAGAACACAATAATTTTTTGTTTTCACTTGCGTTCATTGTTAATGATTGGGTATCTTTTTTGTTTTTATACTTTTGTCACCCAAACCATCCAACAATGACAAAACTTACAATACTGTTGATTTCAATATTACTGATCATTGTATCAGTAAATTCCCTTACAGCACAGAATGCAAAAAATACTGAGGGAAATGTTCCGCCCCTTGTAATCGTGCTATCGGTTGATCAAATGCGCACTGATTATCTTTCCCGGTACTGGAATAAATTTCAGGCAGGAGGGTTCAAACGATTGATGACCGAAGGGGCTGTCTGTACCAACGCACAGCTCGATTTGCATGTTCAGAAGTTATCAACCGGGACTGCTACCATGTTTACCGGAACTTTTCCTGCTACTCATGGCATTGTGAACGATAGTTGGTACGACCGGCTGAAGAAAAAAGAAATCAACTGTATTGCCGATGATTATTTCATTACCGTTGGCAGTGATTCCAAGGAAGGCGAACGCTCGGCGGCTAAACTACTGGCTCCAACAATTGGCGACATGATCAAAATAAACACCCACAACCAGTCAAAGGTATTCAGCGTAGCGATGAATGATGTGAGCGCCATTCTTTCTGGCGGACATGCCGCCAACGGAGCCTATTGGTTTGATACCCAAAACGGGAACATGATTTCCAGTTCCTATTACGTGGATATATTTCCAGAATGGGTTCGCCAGTTCAATGAAAAACAGTTTGCCAAAACTTATACCCAACGTGACTGGACGACCTTACTACCCATTAAAAGCTATCAGGAAAGCCAGGCTGACGATTACATTCTGGAAAAAGGCTATTACGACAAATGGAATACGTTTCCCTATGATCTAAAAAAAATAAAGGAAAAAGCGGGCAGCTATAAATTCCTAAAAACCACACCCTATGGAAATACCCTGATCAGGGACTTTGCAACCAATTTGATTCTTTCGGAAAACCTTGGAAAGGATGAGTATCCTGATTTACTGGCCATCACCTTTACTTCGATGGATTACGAAAACAATTCCTTTGGGCCGGCTTCCGTAGAAATGGAAGATACCTACCTGCGTCTGGATCAGGAGATCGCTTCACTAATGGAATTTCTGGACAAGACCTTTGGAAAAGGAAATACGCTGGTGGTGTTAACATCCACCTGTTCGTCCATCTATCAAGCCGACTACCTGAAGGAAGAATTCAACATGCCCGTTGGAACCTTCTCTCCAGAAAGCGCTGTCGCCCTGTTAAAATCCTATTTGAACATCACCTACGGTCAGGGAGATTGGATTGAAGTGGTGGGCGATCAGCAGTTGTATTTCAACCGTGATCTGCTTGAAAAGAAGAACATTTCGCCTGAAGATATTGAAACCAAGACGGCCAATTTTATCAACCAGTTTGAGGGGGTAAAAATTGCACTTCCCTCAGCTTCCTTTGCCCAGGGCGATTATTCAAAAGGACAGCTGGCTGTCATTGCCAATTCCTATAATTTTAAACGCTCGGGCGATGTGCTTTATCAGCTCGAAGATGGCTGGCAACCGGTTTATAAATACCAAAGGACCGTATACAACGACAATTCAAACATCCCGTTCATCATGCTTGGCAGCGCTGTGAAAAAGATGCAAATCCGTAGACGGATCATGGGCGAGGACATGGTTCCCACCATCCTGGAAATACTGCACATGCCTATCCCCGACCATTGTGCAGGCAGTATTTTGGAAGAGATTTTGTGGTAGTGAAAGGAAAAATATAAATCAAAATTGGTAATTGTAAGGGGTGGTAAAGTAAGTCTGAAGCCGAAAATATTGCATCCATTGTTTTTCAAAAGATGACTATTTTATTCCCTCCCGTTCAATTTAGAAACATTTTAAAATAATCAGCCTTAAAATCTGCTATCTTTGGAAGCAAATTTCAGAACAATGGCCAACGACTGGAAAGATCGACTGGGAACAATTTATTCAACGAATCCCGATTTTCAATACGAAACAAATGCTGAAAGTGAATCAGAGACACTTCCGGCACAGCAACAAAATTTACGTGTTCAGCTTGACAAAAAACAGAGAAAAGGGAAAAGTGTTACGCTGATTACAGGGTTTGTGGGTACTGACGACGACTTAAAAGCGCTTGCTAAGATACTGAAAACCAAATGTGGAGTTGGAGGATCAGCCAAAGATGGGGAAATCCTCATTCAAGGTGACTTTTGCAACAAAGTGATTGAGATCTTGAAAAATGAAAATTACAAAGTCAAACGTTCAGGAGGATAAGGATAAGAGGTAGGAAGAAGGAGTTGGGGAAGAGGAGAAGGGAAATTCCAGAAAAAGAAACTATTGTCGCTCTATATAAACCATTTCACCTATGTTCAAACATTTTAAAACTATTGGCATGATTGGGGGGATCGCCCCTGCATCAACAGTTGATTACTACCAACGGATCATTTCCCGTTTTCAGGAGCGTACCGGCAAACGAGACCTTCCATCGCTGATTATCAACAGCATCAACATGAATCACATGATGGACCTGATAACCAATGATCAACTGGATGAACTGGTAGACTATCTTTCAGAAGAAATCTTTGTATTGGAGAAAGCCGGGGCAAAAGTGATTTTCCTGGCATCAAATACCCCGCACATCGTATATCAACCCCTTGTCAAGCGGGTAAAAACCAAAATGGTCAGCATTGTTGATTCCACCATTGCCTATGCACAAGATAAAGGATACACCCGGCTTGGTCTATTTGGAACGATTTCAACCATGGAAGGCGATTTCTTTCAACAGGGATTTGAAGCTGCAGGGATGGAAATCATTACCCCCATGCCCGATGAACGAAAATATATCCATAAAGTTTACATGGAAGAACTGGCCCGGGGCAGATATATGCCTGAAACCAAAAGCCGGTTATTGGCCATTGCCAACCGAATGTACATGGAGGGACAGATTGACAGCTTAATCCTGGGAGGAACTGAATTGCCCCTAATACTGAAAAGCAGCGACATGGAAGACATTGAACTGCTCAACACCACTAAAATACATGTAGAGCGCATTCTGGATGCAGCCATTGGCTGATAACTTAACTTTTCCAAATCTTTATACTCTGTATAAAGATTTGGAAAAGTTATTAAACCTTATTCTGCATCTTTCTAAGTAGCCCCTCGCAGGCATCTTCCAGAATGTCAAAGACCAATTCAAAGCCTGCATCACCCCCGAAATAGGGATCAGGTACTGAGTCATAGGTCTTGTTGAAACAAAAATCAGTCATCAGAAAAATCTGTTTCCGCTCATTTTTATTTCTTGCAATGCCCATTAAGTCACGTACATTTTGCCTATCCATTGCGATGATGTATTGGAATTGGTCGAAATCACGATTGGGATCAATCTTTCTTGCCCTACTGGTCAAATCGTAGCCTCGTTTGGAACCAATCAGCCTCATACGGGCATCAGCAGGTTCGCCCACATGATAGGCAGCCGTTCCAGCTGAATCACAAAACAATTCCCCTTCAAGTCCATTCTTCTTAATCAAGGCATTGAAGACCGCTTCAGCGCCGGGACTGCGGCAAATATTTCCAAGGCAGACAAATAGTATTTTCTTCATGATATTCAAATCTGTATAATTCACAAAAATAAAGGATATTGTTCTTGAACCTGTACTTTACGGAGTAAATTATAAATTTTTACCTTTACACCCTTAGCAAATAGAAATTACTTACACACCGCGTAATGGATCTTTTTAATGACGAATATTTTATGAAACGCGCCCTTCAGGAAGCGGAGCAAGCTTTTAAGGAAGGAGAAGTACCCGTTGGTGCTGTAGTGGTTTCACAAAACAGGATTATTGCACAGGCTCATAACCTCACCGAAACGTTGAATGATGTTACAGCCCATGCCGAAATGCAGGCCATCACGGCAGCAGCGAATCTGCTCGGGGGAAAATACCTGAACGAATGCATATTGTATGTCACCATTGAACCCTGTGTGATGTGTGCCGGTGCTTTGGGCTGGTCGCAGATTGGAAGAATAGTGTATGGCGCTTCCGATGAAAAAAGAGGTTTCCGGAGGTTTGCGCCTGCAGCCCTTCATCCTAAAACAGAAGTAATATATGGAGTTTTGGAAAATGAATGTGCAGCTTTGGTTAAAGATTTTTTTCTAAGGAAAAGATAATCCTTCAATTGTGTTCATTAACGGGGTCCGGTTGAAGCAAACTTTGTAAATCCATACAATTCAAGGCCTTACGTCTCCATAATATTTATCGTTTATTTTATTATTCACTTAAAATTCCTTACCTTTGGTATTACCAAAGGCCGCCAATCAAGGATAGGTACTCCAAAAGTCATTCTTTCGATGGAATTTTTGTTTAATTATTTGACAATCGTCAACACTCCATCCTCTATGTCCGGAAACCGGACAATCAATCTACTCTTTTGAACATCAAAATTGTAATCCAATAAATCAGACAGTTCAACACCATCAAAACTTACCTTGCCAGGCTTCTTGTCTAAATGGATATTTAGAATCGATGGTTTCTTGGTATCTTTCAAAGTAATCTCTATTGTTTCAGGGCGATTGACCATGATCACTGTTGAACTTCCTCTCTTATCGGGATGATATACGGTAAACTGGTTGTCAACTCCTGGATAGATTAGCCAGGTCAAACATCCTTTGTTGGCTTCACTTCCCAGTCCGGTATATCTTCTTTCAATGTTCATCGGTACAATAGACCCTTCACGAATATATACAGGGTACTCATCAAGGGGAAAATCTCGTTTAAAAGATACCGGTCCTTTAATCAACTCTTTATCATTGAAGAAATACCGCCAATTACCCTTTGGAAGCTTAACTTCATTTGACAACTGATCCCGGTAAATGGGAGCCACGAAAAAATCATCCCCAAACAGATAATGGTATTTCCCATTCACAGGACGCTGAAGGATAGTTCCCCCCTCATGCCCGGTTACCACGTAACTATAAATGTAGGGAATCAGTTCAGTATGCAGCCACGAATATTTACGGATGATTTCCAATTCCTGGGGGCTTCTGTCCCACAAAGCCCGCTCTCCGTGCCCCCCATTGAGAAACAACCCACAAAAGGCAGAAAGCTCTACCCAGCGCATATAAAGACGCGGTGGAATAGTATTTCCAGAGTAACCAGCCACATCTGAGCCAATAATGTTGTACCCCACGGTTGCACTGGCAAGAATGTTCTGCAACGCCATTTCAATGCCTCCCTCGCCATCCGATGCAATGTCGGTATGCAGTGTATCTTCCTTGAATGGCTTGCCAGCTGACTGCCAGGTGTGTTTCTGATCACCTACCCAGGTGACAGGCGCAGCATCAATGGGAGCATAACCTTCAGGATGAAAACCCCGGTCTATGGCCCGTGCAAGTGTTACAAATTCAGGGTTCTGGGTAAGTCCATGCTGATATTCCTCCCGGTAATAATGGTCCATGTATCCGCGGGTTGTCATAACCCCTTTATGCGTCGTTTTATAGAGAAACGGAACCCTGCCAATCTGTGTCCAGAAAAGGGTACAGGTCATGTCAAGTTTCCAGCCGTCAATGCCATAATCAAACATCGTCTGTTGTAATCCATGCCACCATTTAACGGCCTTAGGATTGGTATAATCGATAAATCCTCCTTTCCCTTTCCACCAATTGATCTGACCCCCTTTCCCTGCCAAATAGCCTTTTTCCTTCGCATCACGAAACCAGTCTCCTGAGTCTTTAACCCTTGTATCCTTACTTTTGCTGTCAATCAGGGAGGTCATCCACAACACCACCCGGTATCCTTTATCCTGTAATTCCCCGAACCACTCTTTGGGATGGGGATAACGTAGCGTATCCACCTGAAAATCATTGTATCGCATACTCCAAGGACTGTCTAACAGAATGGTGCGTACAGGAATGTCGTATTTTGCATACCCTTCCAAAAGAGTATCAACCCTCTGGGCCGAATTGACATCATCCTCCCATAGCCAGCATTCCAACGCCCAGGCAGGAGTGAGGGGTGGATTCCCATGCCGTTGCGCATCAAAGGGAGTCCCATGAAAAGGAAATTGAAAACCAAAACAGTAAATAAAAAAGAAGATACCCGCCATAATCGAATGCTTCCTTAGCTACTCCTCATTTTTTATCTGGTAAGTTATAGCTTAAAGTTTATACCATCATCGCTCGTACGAAAAATCAACATCAGATGTCTTAACCAGCGTATAAACACAAGCGCTGAAAAATAGATTCATTCAACTTAACCAACTTTATCCACCACCTTCCAATATCGCAGAAACTACTGTATGAGAGGAAAATAGCGAAATGAGTTGAAATGAAACCTACTTTTATAACTGCAAAAAATAAAACTTATTATAGGTATTTTCTATGAGAGGAGTTAAATCTTCTTAAAACTGATTCTTCAGGAATATAGAGCAGAGTATATTAACTTATTGGTATAGGCGCTTAGACC
>DMFR01000280.1:0-149 GCA_003450125.1 Prolixibacteraceae bacterium
AAAGGAATAAGAGGGTATAGGGAAGGTATTGACTTTGTATGCATATTCCCTTCATGTTTAAAAAAAGAAAGCCTTGTTTGACAAATATAAAATTCGTCAAACAAGGCTTGGGATTATTACTAAAAAAAATGAACCGACTGATTAAGAAT
>DMFR01000280.1:279-1257 GCA_003450125.1 Prolixibacteraceae bacterium
TGGCAGAATTGTCGTTTTGTATTTTAGAGTTTTAACCGGATGTTGATTTTCGAAAGCAAGGCAGCAAAGCCAACCATCGCCAAAGCCCAGCCCAATGAACCCATAACGGCTAAAAGTTGACTGCTTTCCTGCTTATAGAAAAATAAGTGTAAACCCAATCCCCAAATAATGAAATAAAGCACATCAGGGGCCAGATACGTGGTGAGTGAATTTTGTCCGGCAGGTTTAAAGACCGCAGCCCATTTGCTTTTTCCCTGGATATCCACAATCCAGAATAAAAGTGCAAAGACCATCATGCTGATTCCATTACAGATCATACCCCAACTGGGTGTTCCCTGTATTTTGGAGATAATGAACCAATTGCGCAGGAAAAAGCCAGATGCCAGTGAAAGGATTCCCATGGATGCCAGGATCACTATCGTTTTCCCGGGATTGAACTTCCCTTGTTTGAGAACCAAACTGCAAACCAATCCTGCCAGCACGATCATGGGAACATTTCCGTCAATGATTACTCCCAGTACCGGATTCAGGAAATGCAAGAAACCGAGCATCCCGGATTGAGATAGAATGTTTATGGCTATAAATGAAAGCCATAAGGCTATGGTGGGCAGCACTTTACTTCCAATGAAAAGATGTGCCGTGGCAGCTACCAGGTATCCCCAGCCAATAAGCCCTAGAATTCCCCACCAACCAGTCTCAAGCCAGGTAACATGACCGGGTTCCCCGGCTTCAAAAATCAGGACAAGCGCTACAAGGGAAAGAACACCTAAGATTTTCAATCCCACAAACAGCTTATTCAATCTACTGTTCTCAGGGTATTTGTTCCAGATCAGGAAAATGGAAACATACATCAGGATGGCATAAAGCTCACGGTTGATACCGCTTAATGCTGGATTCAGGCGTTCGTGGTTAAGCATCAATACGCCAATCAGCAACAGGCTTGCCGTTCGTAAAAGGATGTGCAGGAAGACCTTGAGC
>DMFR01000280.1:1345-14973 GCA_003450125.1 Prolixibacteraceae bacterium
GGATGTGCAGGAAGACCTTGAGCTTTGTTTCCCCGTTTTTTATTCTTGAACCGATAGCATAGGGAATGGCCATACCCACCATGAAGAGAAATCCGGGGAAGACCCAATCGGCAAGACCCATACCATCGACATTGCCTTTTGCATGTACCATCCAGGCGGGAACTCCGGGTTCAAACAAATCGTTCACGAAAAGCATCAGGAAGAGGGTTAGCCCCCGCATAACGTCGATCGAGAGTATCCTGTTTGTTTTGGCTTTATTTTCGTTCATCAGCAGGTAGGGTTAGTTCATAGCAAAGCTAGCAATAATTGAAAAGACAACGAACGAATTTCAAATCAAAACTTTGGGAATGACCTGCAATATGAAATTGTACTAATTGATTAGGCTTAATACCAAATCCTTTTGTTGGCAGTAGTTCTTAATCTCATTGACCGTATTGGCATCGGGTAAGGAAAGATTGACCCAATCATCCCCTGCATGCTTACCGATCCAAAGAATCTCTTCTTTTGCCGGAAACTTATCAAGCAGCATCTTCAATGAATCTTTACCAACAACAGCGATTGTATTGGCAACGACCTCCTGATAGGTTTTCGCCCTGTTGGTGCCCATCAGGATTGAATAATTCCAATCACTTCCATGGGGCCAGCTGTACAATTCCCATCCTTTCATGGAAGGCGAAAATGTTACGGTGTCAAGTTTAGTATTGTTTTTCTCAATGCGCAAAGTCACTATTGTATTAAAAGGGAAAGACGTACCGCCCATTTCAGGATAAGGTTTGACATCCACAATCTGAATGGTAAATCCAGGGGGTTGCTTTTCCGAGGTTTTAACTACAGAATGAAGTTCAAAGTAGCTTTTGACTGTATTGTTGGTCCATTCACCTTTCAGAACCACTTCGCCTTGCCAGAAACATTCTACTCCTTTCGGGCAACGTGAATCATTGATCGTTTTAATCTTCAAAGTATAAAGTCCGTCAGTTGAAGTAAATATCTCCTGGAGAAGAAAAGTGGACTCCTCCCCAATCTTAAAAGTTTTCTTGGTCTGAATGTTCTCAACAACATCTTGCCCACAACCCATGGTCGTGAACAGGAAAAGAACGATTAAATACTTAAAAGCGGGTAAAGTCTTCATATCATTCGTATTTTTGTATAAAGTTAAGATGTTTATCAATCTATTTTGGTTGCGTGAACAAATAAAAAGTAAAAAAGGTGAAGATCGGAAATATAGACTTGGGAGAGATGCCACTGTTCCTGGCGCCAATGGAGGATGTGACGTATAAATCGTTCCGGTACATGTGTAAAAAGTATGGCGCCGATGTGATGTACACTGAGTTTGTTTCCTCAGAAGCATTGATCCGCGACATTGAAAAGACCAAGCAGAAGATGACCCTGTTTGATTTCGACCGTCCTGTGGCTATCCAGATTTATGGCCATGACATTGATTCGATGGTGGGTGCAGCCAAGGTAGCCGAAGAATCGCAGCCTGATTTTATCGATATCAATTATGGCTGTCCCATGAAGAAGATCATCCGACATGGAGCAGGTGCAGGGATGTTGCTCGATCCGGAGAAGATGCAGCGCATGACCGAGGCCATCGTCAAGGCGGTAAATGTACCCGTTACAGCAAAGACCCGACTGGGCTGGGATGAGAACAACAAGATCATTGTTGAGGTAGCAGAACGATTACAGGATGCAGGGGTTGCTGCCCTTGCCATCCATGGACGCACCCGCAGTCAGTTGTACACCGGAGAGGCTGACTGGACACTGATTGGTGAGGTGAAAAACAATCCCCGTATGCATATTCCCATCATTGGTAACGGCGACATCAATGGCCCTGAGAAAGCCAAAGCCTTCCTGGAACAAACGGGTGTCGATGCCCTGATGATCGGTCGTGGTTCCATTGGCCGTCCCTGGATCTTTTCGGAAGTTAAGCACTATCTGAATACCGGTGAACTACTTCCACCGCCAACTGTTACAGAGGTCGTTCAGAATGTTCGCGATCAGCTGAACATGTCCATTGAATGGAAAGACAATGTGCGGAGTGGTATTCTGATGATGCGGCGTCATTTTGCAAAGTATTTTCCTACACTTCCTAATTTCCGGGAACACCGCATACACTTATTGCAGGCTGACACAATTGAAACAGTCAACGAAGCGTTAAATTTGATTGAAAGGGAATATGGCCACCTCAGGGTCGATTACAACAACATCAGCCTCAAATAAGAAGTGGGGCAAGGAGCTTGAAGACCGGAGACGGGAGAAGGTGGCATGAAATTTGGTAATTGTAAATAGAGCACGAGGTAATCTGATTCTCTGTAACTCAAATCCGTGGAATCCGTTTAAATCCGTGTAATCTTTACTTTCGTGTAATCCGTTTAAATCCGTGTAATCTATCTTGACATGAAGAAAAGACGAATTGTTGAAATAGGAGCAGTTTTAATTAAATTGTTTTCTGATGAAACGAAAGCTGCAACATACAGCAAACATTATTCTGATGCTTCGTTTTGGGACAAATTGAAAAGGTATGCCAAGTCGGCAGGGATGAAAGTTGCCTATGCTGCCTTGTTGCTGCAATACCTGATGAAATCGGAGGACGTTTCGCTTAAAACCAAACTGCTCATTTCGGCAGGCTTGGGCTATTTTATCCTACCCGTTGATTTTATTCCTGACTTTGCCCCTGTGATTGGTTTTGCAGATGACCTGGGCGTACTGCTTCTCATTCTGGGTAATGTGGCCAACAATATTACCCCTGACATCAAGCAGAAGGCCCGTGAGCATCTTCACAAATGGTTTAAACAAACCGATGAGGCAGAGCTGGATCAATTGGAAGCACAGATTGCATCAGGGAAAAGGTAAACCCACTCTGAAAAGTCAATTCTTAAAGCAGGGTTTAAAGTTCAAAGTTTAATGTTTAAAGTTGCGTGCCGATCCAAAGCTACTCATCCATTAGCTTTTAATATGAGGTTGCATCCAGATCGGCACGCAACTTTAAACTTTGAACCTTAAACTTTGAACCTTTCAGGGATATACCTAGGAAGAAGGGCTTAAATTTTATTTTTCCTTCTTCCAGACGGCTTGAAAATAGCCTCCGCTTTGCGACATCCTGCGGTTGGCTTCAAAGGCATCCGATTCCTTGATCAATAGATAGCCATCAAGCATGGCATTGTAATCGCTGAATCTGATGGGGGTAACCACTCCTGAACTCTGGGAACTTTCCTTCCCGTTTCTGGCCTGCAGCAGATAGACCGACTGAGTGTTGCCTTTGATGTAACTCAAATAGTTTTTTACAATTTCAGGTTCCATTTCCCCAAAGCTGGCACCATTCCAGAAGACATCAATGGGGAATGTTTTGAGCAATGGGAACATCCAGTTGCCAAACATGTTAACCTTTCCTTTTTCAACTACTGCATTCAAATCAGTGGCATGAAGCGTACGGTCTGATTTTACCAACTGGTTTTCACCCAATGCCTTGGATAGGTATTGTTCGCACAGGTACAAGGGAGCAGGTAAATCAAAACACAGAATGGTCAGCCAGGGGAATATCTTCTTCAATATCTCTACCTGGAAGCCTGATCCTGATCCCAATTCGACAAGGGTTTCATCCCCTTTTAAGTTTAGATACTGTTGTGCAAAACAAAACCTGACATAGAAGTTCAGGAATTGCATGGTGTATTTTTTACCCTTTATCTCAAATAAATCTGAAGGGTTTCCAAATGTACTGGTTTCAATTTCAGCAATCGACTTGGCCTTGGCCAGTTGTCCCTGCACAAGGCAATAATTGTAAGCCATCTCCCTGATATCGCTTAACCGGAGCGAATAGGGCAGGGTGGCTTTATTGGTAATGAATAGTTTGCGGATGAACTTCTTAATGAATTTGGTGGTAACGGGCATGTTGATACTGTAATTGTATACCGACTCACAGAATCCAAAGGTTCCGAAGATGGGGTATTTGCCACTTCTTAACTGCTCAATATCAGCATTTTTTATTTCATTGGCAATCTTGTCTTCATACGCCTTCCAATATCTTCCAGCTTGAAAGATCTCCGGGGCATTCTTATATTCATTGATTAAATTATCCAGGTTTTGCATATTCTTTTTTGCCAGAAGTTACCACTCATCAGTTTAGGCCTCAAAGGTAAGGTTTTATCTTGAAGGGTTTAAAGTTTCAGGTTTAAAGTTTAAAGTTGCGTGCTGATTCAGGAGCAGGTGCAAAGTTCAAAGTATTCAGATGCTCTCGGATCGGCACGCAAATTTGAACCTTGAACCTTGAACTTTAAACTCTTCCATAAGACCTATGGTAAATCTTTCCCTCTAAAAAACTAAATAATCATGGGCTTGTTGTATATTTACTTAATGGAAAGTTTTGTTGAAAAAAAGGTTCGTTCAACCTGTTGAAGATCAATAAAACTACCGGTATCCCACTTGTTAATTATACACGTTAAAAGACCAATGAGTAAGAGGCTGTTTTTCCTGTTTTGTTGCTTGACGTTTTATTATTCGTTAAATGCCCAATACAGGACCAACATACATTCTATTTCCAGGGGTGAAGGATTGTCCAACGGGGCGGTCAATGCCATCGCCCAGGATGCCGAAGGATATGTCTGGTTCGGCACCTGGAATGGACTGAACAGGTACGATGGAAGTACTATCCAGACCTACCTGCCCGGGAACAACCTCTATTCTATTCACAATCACGTGATCCGGGAATTTTATCCTACTAAGAAAGGGCTTTTGTGGATGCTTACCAACCGGGGCATTTCATTATACGATAACCGCTACGATCAATTCTATCCCTTTTTCACCAATGAACCCGAACCGATCAACTATGAGAACGATATTTCCATGTGCTATTCCGATCAATTGGGAACAAGGGCAGCGGTTTTCCAAAGGGGTATGTATAGCTTCGACAGTATTGCCAAGCAATTTATCGCCTTAAAGTTTGACACAGCCTCTCTTCAGGCTTCTTTGTCCATCAAACATCTGTATTCCATTGCCTCCGTATTCTATGGCCTGACAGACAGTAACCGGCTGTTTGCCATAAACGGAAACCACCTGGATGAACTGATCGATTTACCCATCAACACGGCCATTACTTCTTCTTTAGGTGTACTGATACAGAACCGTCCTTTCCTGCTCATTACCCAAAGGGCCGGTGATGCCCTGATGCTTGACATGGATAAAAAGGCAGTGCGTCCGCTTCACATCCCTGACGAAATCATTACCTCTTTTGCCCCTTCCGCCTCTGCAGGCAGACTTTGGGCGGGTACTGAAAAAGGGAAAATATACAGCTTCAGTACCTCATCCCGAAAATTTGACCTGCTTAACATCCCCACCGACCTGTATATTAAAAACCCTATTGCCACCAGGGTATTGAGTATCTGTGAAACGGCTCCTGATATTTTATGGATCGGCACAGACGGAAATGGGGTATATAACCTAAAACTGACCGATTTTCCTAGTCAAAGCCTTTCCTCGCACCAGTTGTCCTATCCCATAGTACGTTCTATCCTGGTTACCCGCAACAAAAACATGCTGGTGGGAACTAAAGGTGGGGGTATCGATGTATTTGATGCCAAGGGGCATCCTGTAAGGCACCTGTCAGTCAAAAACGGATTGACCAACAACTCTGTCCTTTCCATGCTCGAAAGGGATGACGGAACCATTTGGGTAGGTACCGATGGAAGTGGAATCGATATTATTTCCCCGGACTTTAAAAAGATCAGGAATCTTCCCCGCGATTTCAAGCTTCACAATTCCCTGGCTTTTGGGTCTGTCTATCGGATCATGGAAGACCGTGACCAGCACCTCTATCTGGGGACCAGTGGATATGGGGTCATCAGGATTGAATTCGACAACAACAAACACCCCAATCCTGTATATTATGAACAACTTATGCTGGATAAAAATACAACAGCAAACGGACAACAAAAGCAGATTGTCTATGCCCTGACCCAGGAGCGCCCCGGGGTGATCTGGATTGGTACCCGCGGCTTTGGTGTTTACCAGTACAATACCATTACCAAGCGGGTCATTGCACAGTACAATTCACAACAGTACCCGGATCTGATCCGAAACGATGATATCCTTTCCCTGTTTACCGATCAGCAAAACAGCATCTGGGTAGGTAGCAGTTCTGGGATTTTTTCCATTTCCCTGGAACAAAACGGTTCGGTCACCATCTCCAGGCTGAACCAACTGGGTGATCTTACCAACACCTCCATACACGCCATGCTGGTCGATCAGCAGGGCAACCTGTGGGTATCGACCAACCAGGGCCTTTCATGCATTGATGTCAGATCCCGGACTGTGAAAAGCTTCACAGCAAACGATGGACTGATCAACATGGAATATAGTGACGGCGCCTCTTTCTTTGATCATGCTACGGGCCAGTTGTATGCAGGTGGAACCATGGGGGTGGATATGATCCAAACGCGTGAAATCAAATTCTCCTCTTACTTCCCGCCCCTGGCCATCAATAGTTTGTATATCGCCAACCAGCCTGTGGATATCTCTGAAAAGAGTGTCCTGCACAACCGGATGAATCTTCAGCCCCGGTTGGTGCTCAAAAGCAAACAGAATGCCCTTACCTTTTTTGTTTCCCCTCTTGTGTTTTGGGGAAGAGAAAGGCACCGGGTAGCCTACCGCTTAAAGAACTTTGATGATAACTGGACCACCAGCCTGCCCAATCAGCCCATCAGCTTTCTTAATCTCTCTCCTGAGAAATACGTTCTTCAGTTGCGCGTTAGTGATGAGAACGGCAACTGGTCCGAGCCTGTCAAGTCAGTTGAAATCGAAATCAATCCTCCCTTCTGGAAAACCAATTGGGCCATTGCAGGATATTTCCTTCTTTTCATGGGTATTCAGTTGCTGTTGGTCAGGTCGTATATCAGTCGTGAATCGCGCAAGAAGGAAGCTGCCCTATTGAAATACAGGCAGCAGAATGAAAAGGAACTTCAGAATTACAAGTTTGAATTCTTCACCAATGTGGCCCATGAGTTCCGTACCCCGCTGACCCTCATTACCTCACATATTCATGCCCTTCTTGATGAAGCTGAAGCTACAGGTAAAAACCCCCGCTTGCTGAAAGTGTACAACAACAGTGTCAAATTGCAAAAGTTGGTGCTCGAAATCATCCAGTTCCGTAAGCTTGAAAAGGGAAAGGAACCAGTGAATGTCAGTAAGGTGAATCCTGAATTGCTTGCCCTGGAAGTTATTTCTGATCTTGAGCTGCTGGCTGAAAAGCGAGGGGTTACCTGCCAGGTGATCTGTACTGAAAAGGATATTTCTATCAATACGGATGCCGACAAATACCAGCGCATTTTAACCAACCTGGTATCCAATGCCATTAAATACAACCGTCCGGGGGGCTGGGTAAAGGTCCGCATCTCGTTTTTCGACAATGAATTGATCACCCAGGTTCAGGACAATGGCATAGGCATTAACCCTGAATTTAAAAACAAGGTCTTTGAACCCTTCGGAATCTCTTCGGCCCAAAAAAGGGGAAGCTTTCCCGACTACCAGTCCACCGGTCTGGGATTGGCTGTGACTATGGGAATTGTTGAACTGCTCGGGGGAACCATCACCTTTGAAAGCAATCCCGATGAAGGAACTCTTTTTACCTGCCGGATACCAAATATCCGCCGGGACAATTGCACTGAACTGGTCAAAGAGTCCATGAATGGACATGAAGAAATGATTTTTTTGGAGGAAGATCAATCCCCTGATGTTCATGCCCCGTCAGACCTGTTGGCTGGAAAACCAACTATCTTGTTGGTGGATGATGATCGTGAAATACTCAATCTGCTGAAGGATATGCTCTCCCCTTTATATCATCTTTATTTTGCCCAAAATGGACGCGATGCTTTGGCCATTGTTGAAAAGCATCCCATAGACCTGATTGTCTCCGATGTGATGATGCCTGTCATGGATGGCGTCGAATTTTGTTGTAAGATCAGGGAAAGTTTCAATACCAGCCATCTGCCGTTGATCCTGCTTACGGCCAAAGAAGAAATTGAGGACCGCATCAAGGGACTTCAGGCTGGTGCGGATTCCTATATCCCCAAGCCCTTTCATCCTGATCATTTAAAAATAAGGATTGAAAAGCTCCTTTCCATCCGGCAGAATATCCGCAACCGCTTTGCCGTTCAGGATGAAAGTACCCCTTTGATTGTTCAAATACAGGACCCGTTTTTCCTCAAGCTGCTCAGTTACATTGATGAAAATATAGATGATGAATCTCTTTCGGGCGACAAGCTTTGCGACCGGCTGGGAATCAGTAAA
Organism: Prolixibacteraceae bacterium; assembly: GCA_003450125.1. GTDB lineage: Bacteria > Bacteroidota > Bacteroidia > Bacteroidales > Prolixibacteraceae > Aquipluma. The sequence goes on from DMFR01000280.1 coordinate 9,623, forward strand.
TCAGCCTTGTACAACAAGACCAAATCTGTTTTGGGAACTACTCCCCACGGACTGATCAACCAGCGAAGGGTAAAGAAAGCCTCTGTACTGCTTGATTCCACTACCTTATCCGTTAGTGAAATCATTGACCATACCGGCTTCAACAGCCGGGCACACTTTTATGAGCTGTTCAACAAGACCTTCAGTTGCTCACCTTCCGAATACCGCCAAAAGAAAAAGGAAGCCGTATAGGGCTATGTTACAACTAGTGTAATGTTCTGGCTTTGGGAAGGACAATCCCTTTGGGATTGACGATGACAATAGAAATTCTACCAATGCCATAGGCTCCAAAACGGGGGTAATATTGACAATAAATTACAGTTAGACATACCTACTGGTTTATTGATCCTATTCTTTCCCGATCCTTAAATTAAAAACCCCTCCCTTTCATTTTTTTCCATTACCTGCTCCCGGTTTAACCTTTACCTGTGTCATGTTTGTATCCTATCCTCGTCGTATTCGGTTCTATGTATATTAGAAGCTTATTCAAATCTTATTAGAAGCTTATTCGAATCTTATTCGAATGAATTCCTATAATGTACGAACAACCTTCGAATAACCTTCGAATAACCTTCGAATATACATAGAACCAAATATAACGAAGATAGAATACCAATCTTTGCCGAAAGATAGCCAAACGGGAAGTTGAAAAACCCGAAAGGGAACAAGGATATGGAAGAACCGGAAATCAAAATTGGAAACCTTGTGGTTTACAAAAGGAGCACCACCAGGGTGGAACACAATTGCACATTTCCAGTGTTTCTTTCTTCCATGCAATATTCATTGTAAACAAACCTATTTTACAAAAAATAGGAGTTTCAGAACTGAATCATAAGTTCTATGGATTCAACATCAAATCGCACCTTTTAGTCTTAAATTGCTGAAATCATTGGTATCCAGCTGGTATTTGGAACAGGGCGGACACAATCGGGAACAGGGCGGACAGAATTTAGGAGGTGATTGCTTAAATTTGATGGGAACTAAAACTACTAAAATGGACTTGGCTAAACGATTTCCTTCAAACCCGCTTCTGCGTCCTTCTGATTTAACGCCTGGCATCAAGGGCATGGAAATCCTGTGTCTTTTGAACCCGGGAGTGTTTCAGTTCGATGGCAAAATATGGCTTTTGCTCAGGGTGGCCGAACGTCCCCAACAGATAGCGGGGATGATCAGCTTTCCGGTCTATAATAACAAGGGCGAAATTGAAATCCTCAGTTTTGCCAAGGATGATCCCGATCTGGATGCCCATGATCCCCGGGTGATCAACTACAGGAAGAAAGACTACCTGACCACCCTATCTTATTTAAGGCTGGTGTGCAGCAGTGACGGGGTTCACTTCTATGAACCGGATGGCTATCCCCCCATTTTCGGAAAGGGTGAACTCGAAGGTTTTGGGATCGAAGACTGCCGCGTGGCGACCATGGAAGGGGGCTACCACCTCACCTTTACGGAAGTTTCGGAATTCGGGGTGGGTGTTGGGCTGATCAAAACCAGGGACTGGAAAACTTACGAGCGCGAGGGGATGATCTTCCCTCCTCACAACAAGGACTGTGCGCTTTTTGAAGAGAAAATAAACGGCAAGTACTATGCCCTTCACCGTCCCAGCAGTCCCGAACTGGGGGGCAACTACATGTGGGTGGCCGAATCGCCCGATATGATTCACTGGGGCAGGCATAAATGTATAGCTACTGTCCGCCCTGACAATTGGGACTCGGCAAGGGTTGGAGCCGGTGGAGCGCCCATACGGACTGAAAAAGGATGGCTTGAAATCTACCACGGGGCCAACAGCCAGCACCGCTATTGCCTGGGGGCTTTGCTGCTCGATATCAACGATCCTACAAAAGTATTGGCCCGCAGCACAGAGCCCATCATGGAACCCAATATGACCTATGAACAGACCGGATTCTTTGGTAATGTGGTATTTACCAATGGCCAGTATGTGCAAGGCGACGACATCATACTGTATTACGGAGCAAGCGACGAAGTGATTTGTGGTGCAAGGCTCTCTATATCCGAAATACTATCCACACTCATTTAACCGGCTCTCACTATGTTTGCAAAGCTAATTGCTGAATATCGGTTTTTCCTCTCACAGCCTCACAACATGCGGGTGCTGCTCATTACCAATATGCTTTACGCCCTGGTATTGCCTGTTGTAGAGATATTTATGGCCGCTTACATCATGCGCTATTTTGCCGATACCAGTTATGTAGCCATCTTCCAGGTAGCCATGTACACCGGGATCATCATTACTTCACTCACCAACGGGTTTCTGCTGAAAAGCTTTAAAGTGGCACACCTGTATAGTTTCGGTATCCTGCTCAGCGGCCTTTCGATGGTAGGGATGATGTTTGTAAAAGGCATCACCCTGCCCGGGTTGATCGTTTCAGGAACGATGATCGGGGCGGCATCGGGTTTCTTCTGGACCAACCGGTACCTGATGGCTTTGACGACCACCAATGACGATAACCGCAATTACTTTTTCGGGTTGGAATCCTTCTTCTTTACCGTTTCCAACATTGGAGTCCCTGTTGCCATTGGAGCCTTGCTGGCCTCCATCGATGGGGTACGTTTATTCGGTATAAACTTCGATATCTATCTGGGTTACCGGGTGGTAACAGTCATTGTATTTGCCATTACCATCCTGGCTTGCTTTTCTTTGGCAAGGGGCAATTTTGAGAACCCGATACAGAAAGATTTTCTCTATTTCCGCTTTGGAAGGCTTTGGAACAAGCAAATCCTGCTGGCCATGCTGAAGGGCCTGGTGCAGGGATTTTTGGTGACAGCCCCTGCGATGCTGATCATGAAATATGTGGGCAAAGAAGGCTCCCTTGGACTGATACAGGGGATAAGCGGTGGATTGACGGCCATCCTGCTATACCTGCTGGGACGGTTTGCACAGCCCAAACACCGCATCCTGATCTTTGGGGTGGGGATTACCATCTTCCTTTTCGGGACCATTTATAACGGTATGGAGTTATCCATGGTTGGGGTCATTGTCTTTGTATTGTGCAAGGTTTTCTTTCAGCCATTGCACGACCTGGCGTATTATCCCATCATGATGAAGGTCATTGATGTGATGTCGCTAAGTGAAAACCGCAACAAGTATGCTTATATCCTGAATCATGAATTCGGGCTATATGCTGGCAGGGTGTCAGGACTGGCCTTATTTATTTTCCTGGCCTTTTATGTATCGGAAACATTTGCCCTGCGGTATTCGCTCATTATTGTAGCTGCTTTGCAGATGCTTTCTATTCCGCTGGCTGCAAACATTATGAAACATTCTTATAGCAACGAACAATGAAACTAAGTGATCCTATGAATCTACTTCTTGCAATACTACTAACCTTCTTCTCTTGTGCAAATGACACGGGAGTGCCTGTTGCGCAGACCACCATTCCACGCATTGAACAGATGCCCAATATGCCTCAGCCCTATAAAATTATCAACTGGGAACGAAAGGCCCTGCAATTCGACAGTCTGGTGTTCAATTTCAGTAATACCACCTCCTTTGGGCCTTTGATCTGGCTAGACAGTACACGCCGTAATATGGATCAGGTAACCTTTGGTATATATACCGTCATGGGGGATATTCGACAAGGTCCAAAACACAACAACGGGGAGTTTCACGAAGCGCTCACTTCCTACCAGGCCATGATTGGTGCGGGCCTTTTAGGGATTGACAAGACGAATCAGCATGGGTTTAACTTTGTTAAAATGTCGCAAAACTACTTCAACATTACTACCAGGTGGAACATTGTGATGAACAATACTTCGCCTGCGGTATCCATGGCAGGCGGCGGGTATGGACGCGATTGGTGGTATGATGTCTATCCCAATATCCTGTATTATGGGCTTGCCGCACTTTATCCCAAAGTTGAGAATACAGATATGATCCAACGTTCAGTGGCCAACCAGTTTTACAAGGCCGATTCGGTCCTGAATGGAAACTATAATTACTCCTATTTCGATTATGGGAAGATGAAAGGGATGCAGAATATGATTCCCCAGCAGCAGGATGCGGCAGGGGGACATTCCTGGGTATTGTTGTCAGCATACCATAAGTTCGGCGATGCCCGGTATCTCAAGGGAGCCAAAAGTGCAACGGAAGCCTTGCTGAGTCAGAAGGAGAGCCGCTTTTATGAAAATCTGCTGCCCTTTGGGACTTATACTGCTGCAAGGCTCAATGCAGAACAGGGTACCCATTACGATGTGACCAAACTGTTGAACTGGATATTTGATGGCTGTCAGGCCAAGGATGGCCGCTATGGCTGGGGAGTGATTGCAGACCGCTGGGGCGATTTTGATGTGGATGGATTGCAGGGCAGTATTACCGATGGGGGTGGATACGGCTTTTTTATGAATACGGTAGTCATGGCTTGGCCCTTGGTCCCGATGGTCAAGTATGAACCCCAGTATGCAAAGGCCATTGGCAAATATATGCTGAATGCGGTCAATGCTGCACGGCTGTTTTATCCTGACCAGGTGGATGCGGCACACCAGTGGCTTCCAGAACTGAAAGATGTCACCCATGGGATTATCGGCTATGAAGGCATCCGAAAGATGGATGATTACAACAAGCCGGAACTGAAAGGCATCTCACCCGTTTCAACGGGCGATGGGCCCAAATGGGTGGCCGGGCAACCGAAGGAAGCCATGTTCAGCCTGTACAGTACCTCTATTGCTGGAATATACGGGGCCATTGTCCATACCACCGATGTACAGGGCATCCTTGCCCTGGATTGTAATGCCACTGATTTTTATGGCGATAACCCTTATCCTGAATTTTTATATTTCAACCCATATGGTGAAACCCGGACAGTCACTTATCGTACAGACAAGGTAGTTGATCTTTTTGATATAGTCTCAAAAAAATACCTTGCAAAAGCACAGCAGGGGAAAATAGCACTGGAAATTCCCGCAGGTGAAGCTTGCCTGATCGTCGAGCTGCCTGCCGGAACCCGATTAGTCAAGGATGGGAAGAAGTTGAAGGCCAATAATGCGGTTATCATCTACCGATAGCTTCGGATTTTGTTACAACCATTTAAAATTGAGCATATGAAACGACTTTTATTGCTTTTCGTGTTATTATCAACAACAGGCCTTTTACTGGCGCAGACTGCTTTGGAAGGAACGGTGGTTGATAATAAGACGGGCGAAACCCTGGTGGGGGTCACTGTCATGATAAAAGGTACTGCCCAGGGTACCGTTACTGATATTGACGGCCATTATCGCCTAAAGTCCAATTTATTGAACCCAACCTCTGTTATTGTTTTTTCCTCCATAGGCTATACAAAGGTTGAAGAGGTTCT
>DMFR01000144.1:0-2082 GCA_003450125.1 Prolixibacteraceae bacterium
TGAACTTTGAACTTGAAACTTTTGAGAGATGAAACAAGAAATACAGGAGTTGATTGAAGTATCGAGATTTTATGGCAGTCGGAAAGACTTTGTCATTGCAGGCGGAGGAAATACTTCTTTTAAAGATGAGGAAAGAATCTATGTAAAGGCCAGTGGTGTGAGTCTGGCAACGATCGATGAAAACGGATTTGCCGCACTGGATCGCAAAGCCATGAAAGCCATTTCAGAAAAAGTCTATTCAGAGGATGTGATGGAGCGCGAGAACCAGATCAAAAACGATTTGCTCAATGCACGTTTTCATCCTGAGAAAGGATTGCGCCCGTCGGTAGAAGCATCACTTCACAACCTGATAGCCTTCCCTTTTGTAGTTCATACCCACAGTACCAAAGTTAATGGACTGATGTGTGGAATCGATGCCGAAGAACTGACCATGGAACTGTTTGGCAATGAAGTGGTATATGTCCCATACGTTGATCCTGGTTACATCCTGTTCAAGGAAGTGGAAACTCGGATCATGGCCTACAGGAAAAGAAATGGAAAGGAGCCTCATATTATCTTTTTGCAAAACCATGGTATATTCGTCGCAGCCGATAGCCTTGCCGAAATTCATGCCATCTATAACAAGGTCATTCAAAAACTGGATGCTTATATGGGTGAAGTTCCAGCGGTGGAATCCTTGCCTGTTGACAATGTGATTGTAAAAATAGTGCCTGCTGTAAGGATGATGCTGTCGGCAAAAGGTCTGAAGACAGTTAAAGTGATCAACAATACATTGATCAAACGGTTCCTTTCATCGAAAACAGCATATCAGAAAATAGCCTTGCCGTTTATTCCTGATGGAATCGTATACTGCAACTCCTCTTTCATTTATGCTGAATATTTGGGAGATACAGATGCTTTATTGGAAGATCTTTCAGGAAAGATTCAGGCCTATATCCAAACACAACCGAAAGAGCCAAAGATCATCTTCATCAAAGGAATTGGTTGTTTGCTTGCGAGCGATCATGCACAGGGAGTATCAATCCTTGAAGATGTCATCATGGATACCTGCAAGGTAAGCCTTTATGCTGAAAAGTTTGGAGGTCCGAACCCCATGACTCCAAAGCATGTAGCGTTTATTGATACCTGGGAAGTGGAACAATACCGTAGTGCCGTATCAATGGGAGCAACAAGTGGTCGTGCTGATAAGCGCATAGCGATAGTGACTGGTGGTGCACAGGGATTTGGTGCAGGAATTGTTGAGAACCTGATGGAGAATGGGGCCAATGTGGTTATTGCCGATTTGAATGAAGACAAAGGGATTGAATTTGCGGCTTCACTGAATAACGAAAAAAGCAAGAACAAAGCGATATTCATCAAGGCAGATGTATCAAATGCCTCTTCTGTAGAAAAATTGGTTGCTGAAACGGTCTGCGAATTTGGGGGACTGGATGTATTTATCAGCAATGCAGGCATTCTAAGGGCTGGAGGGTTGGACGAGATGACTCCCGAAACCTTCGAACTGATGACCAAGGTCAATTACACGGCCTATTTCCTATGCGCTAAATATGCCTCGGCAGTGATGAAACTTCAGAACAAGTTTAAAGCTGATCATTATACCGATATCATACAAATCAATTCTAAGTCAGGATTGAAAGGAAGCAACCGCAATTTTGCTTATGCAGGAGGCAAGTTCGGGGGAATAGGCCTTACGCAGTCCTTTGCACTGGAACTGATGCCTTCAAAAATAAAGGTTAATTCAGTATGTCCAGGTAACTTCTTTGACGGGCCCCTATGGGCTGATCCGGAGAATGGGTTGTTTGTACAGTATTTACGGGCAGGGAAAGTACCGGGAGCCAAAACACTTGACGATGTAAAACGTTTTTATGAAGCACAGGTTCCAGCAGGCAGAGGTTGTACGCCCCTGGATGTGATGCGGGCGATCTATTATATCATTGAACAGGAATACGAAACAGGTCAAGCCGTTCCGGTTACAGGCGGCCAGAACATGTTGAGATGAGATGGTTAAATGGTTGGATGGTTGGATGGTTGGATGGTTAGATGGCTTGATGGTTAATGGTTAATGGTTAGATGGTTGGATGG
>DMFR01000144.1:2199-3609 GCA_003450125.1 Prolixibacteraceae bacterium
GTTAAATGGTTAAATGGTTAAATGGTTGGATGGTTAAATGGCTGGATGGCTAAATGGCTGGATGGTTATTTGAAAGAATATTTTACCCAAATACTAAAAAATAAAATGAAGACAAAGGCAGTACGACTATACGGTAAGGAAGATTTGAGACTGGAAGAGTTTGAACTTCCTGCCATCAAGAGTGATGAGATATTGGCCAAGGTGATTTCAGACAGTATATGCATGTCGTCTTATAAAGCCGCCAAGCAGGCTACCGACCACAAACGCATTCCTCAAGATGTAGCAGAACATCCTATTATCATTGGACATGAATTCAGCGGCGAACTCATTGAGATTGGTACCGACTGGCAACACAAGTTCAAGGCAGGGCAGAAATTCTCTATTCAGCCAGCCATCTATTACTCGGATGGTCCTGTAGGCGTATTGAGCGCACCGGGATATTCCTATCAATACATTGGAGGAGATGCCACCTATGTGATTATTCCCAAAGATGTGCTCATTCAGGATTGTCTGCTGGCGTATGATGGCCCGGGCTTTTATCCCGCTTCACTGGCAGAGCCGTTATCATGTGTGATAGGAGCCATGCATGCCAATTACCACACTACACCGGGTTCATACATTCACAAGATGGAAATTGTAGTTGATGGCAAAATGGCCATCCTTGCAGGGGTAGGTCCCATGGGACTGGCAGCTATCAACTATGTAATACGCCGTGCTGATAGAAAGCCAAAGCTATGCGTAGTTACTGATATTGATCAGGTCAGGCTTGACCGCGCTGCTTCTATCTATACCGTTCAAGAAGCCGCCTTACGAGGCATTGAACTCATTTACCTGAACACATCTCTGTACACCAATCCTATTGAAGAACTTCGAAGGTTAACTGGTGACAAGGGTTATGATGATGTGTTTGTATTTGCACCTGTCACTCCTGTCATTGAACAAGGAGACTCTATTTTGGCCTTTGATGGATGTTTGAATTTCTTTGCAGGTCCATCGGATCCTAAATTAAAAGCCAGCATGAACTTTTATAATGTCCATTATGGCTATACCCATCTTGTAGGGACATCAGGTGGAAATACCGACGACATGAAAGAAGCCCTTCAGGTAATGACCAAGGGACTTGATCCTGCAGGACTGGTCACCCATATTGGCGGATTGAACACGGTCATTGAAACTACCTTACAGCTTCCACATATTCCCGGGGGAAAGAAACTGATTTATACCCATCTTGACATGCCATTGACTGCTATAGCTGATTTCCAGGAAAGAGGAAAGACAGAGCCTTTGTTTGCAAAACTGGCTGAGATATGCGACCGTCATCAAGGCCTATGGTCTGTGGAAGCAGAAGAATTCTTATTGGCAAATAATTAGAGAAAGGTTAAAGTTAAAGAAAATAAGAAACGAGAAACG
>DMFR01000144.1:3735-4948 GCA_003450125.1 Prolixibacteraceae bacterium
CGTTTCTCGTTTCTTATTTTCTTATTACTCTTTTTCATTTCTCGTACCTAATATCACTTAGCTCAATTCTTATTCCTTACTTTTACATCTTTAAATATTTACAGTTATGATTTACATGGCAGACACAGCCGACTTAAATGAATTAAGATCGCTGTATACATTTTTCCCCCTTGAAGGGGTTACGACCAACCCAACCATTTTAAGTAATTCAGGGTATAAACTTTCTGTTGCCATTGAAGGGATCCAGGAACTGGTAAACTCAGGGATGGTGCATGTTCAAATGATTTCTCAAGAACCCGATGATATGGTCCGTGAAGCCAAGAAGTACCGCAGTTATTTTGATTTTGGGGATAATTTCTATGCCAAGATTCCGGTTACTCCTTCAGGCTACAGGGCTATGCGTATTTTGAAAGATGCAGGGATCAATGTAACAGCAACGGCCATCTTCACCCAGCAACAAGCATTGGTAGCCATGAAAGCAGGAGCCGATTTTGTAGCCCCATACGTAAGCCGACTTGACAACATTTCTTCACACGGAATAGAGGTAGTAAGCGATATCGTGCAGAATATTTATGAATATGGATTGAAAGGGAAAGTATTGGCTGCCAGTTTTAAAACAGTTGACCAGATCTACCGGGTCAGTATGGCAGGCGCTCATTCAGTGACCGTTGGCCCTGAATTACTGCATCAGCTGATCAAACACCCCATGACCGATATAGGAGTAAAGCAGTTTGAAATTGATGCTGAAGGATTATACGACATCGATTTTTAGAGGGGCACTACTCCCTACTCCATATCGTGCAATTGAAGATCAAGTGCTTTTACCGAGATTTGGATTTCGCGTATGGATAAGGCAAGTGAAAGGATAAGGAGAATGAGTGCAATTGCAAAAGTGAATTCTGCCCCTATTGGAAAATTAATATAGATTAAAAACATACACACCACACAAAGCAGAAGGCTGGAGATACCCATAATCTGCATGGTTTGGGTTAAGCGCAAGCGTTTACGTAAATTCTGGATTTGCCCCAAAAGAATCCGATCAGGTTTCTTTTTGAACGTGGCATGAAGGCTTCGAACCACTGAAGCATAGGCCAGGAATCGGTTGGTATAGGCCAATAAAATAAGCGAAACGGCTGAAAACAGCAAAGCCGGCGTGGTAAGCGTTAATTGTTCCATAGCAAAATAAGTGGCTAAAGTGAACTAAAGTATTTAA
>DMFR01000144.1:5040-8223 GCA_003450125.1 Prolixibacteraceae bacterium
GAACTAAAGTATTTAAAGTGCCTTGAGTACTTAGAGTGCCTAAAGTACTTTAAGTACTCTAGTTCACTCTAAGTACTCTAGGCACTTCTTACGGAAGTAATCCGGCCATTGTATCGCGAAGCTTTGCTTGACGGATGTTGCGGGCGATGATCTTGCCCGTTTTATCAACCAGCAGATTGGAAGGTATTGAGTTCACTGAATACAAAGCAGCTGCCTCATTCTTCCATTTTTGTAAATCCGACACATGTGGCCATGTCAATTGATCGTCAGCAATGGCTTTTAACCAATTGGCCTTATCCGAATCCAATGATACGCCCAATACACCAAACCCTTTGGATTTATATTTATTGAAGGTTGCTACTACATTTGGATTTTCACCACGGCAATCGCCACACCATGATGCCCAGAAATCTATCAGGGTATAGTCATTCTTTGTATAAATATCACTCAGCTTGATCGGATTTCCATTGACATCATTCATTGTAAAATCAGGAGTGATTTGTCCGACAGATACTGTTTTAAGTTTGTTAGCTCGTTCCTTTAAAGTAACCATTAAAGGGAGTGAATCAAGTTTGGCATCCATACCCTTTAAAAAGCCTTCCAACACATCGGATTCCATATCGTAAGAGACCCGACTCAATAAGTAAGGTGAAATCCATGATGCAGGATGAGCCTTGATGAAATCTTTTTGTTGATCATCTATCGAAGTTATCACTTGATTGGATAAGGCCATTAAACTATCGGCTTTGGCCTTCTGTCCGGCCTTCTCTGTTTCCTTAGACTTATCAAAGAATGCAGAAGCTTGTTTGTCCATCTTATCCAGATTATCCTGAAGTACCCTAAACTCATCATGAACTGCTGATCCGGTCACCTTTGCCTTGGTCAATGAATCCAACGATCCAGAAATGGAAAGAACTGAATTCTCCATAAAGAAAGGCAACTTATCCTTTCTCGATCCAACACTTAAATAGCAGATATCAGGGTTTTTTACAACTCCCTTGAACTGGCATTCACCAGCCTTAAGTTCAGCCGAATCACGTTTCACCCATTCACCTTTAATTCGTTGGCTCAGATAGGCTTTTCCTTCTGCTGCTGCCAGTTTCACATTCACTTTGTAGGAAGGAGTTTGGGTGCAGGCAAAAAGACTGACCACTAATGCAAAGAGTAAACTAATTTTCATGTTGGTAGATTAAGAGTTTCAATTGTTTGCAAAATAAAAGAAATTATTCCATGATTTGAGACAGAACACATAAAAAAGTCGGAGCACAATGCCCCGACTCTTCAGTTTCATCTAAAACAGGTGAAAATCTATTCAAAAATCATTGTAATTCTATTTTGCCACATACCCTTCCAGGTGAACACTTCCAACCGAACGACCTGAAGGATCGGCATTGTTCTTGAAGCTGGCATCCCATTCCAGGGCAATGGGCGTACTACAGGCAATGGAGGGCACTGAAGGCACACAACTTGCAGCCGAGTCAGAAGGGAAATGTTCTGTAAAGATGGAACGATAGTAATACTCTTCTTTCGATGGTGGCGTATTGATGGGAAATCTGAACTTGGCAGTACTCATCTGTTCATCGGTTACTTTTTCAGCAACCATAGCCTTGAGCGAATCGATCCAGTTGTAGCCAACACCATCAGAGAATTGTTCCTTTTGACGCCAGACAACACTTTCGGGTAAATAATCTTCAAAGGCCTTGCGGAGTATCCATTTTTCCATACGACCATTTTTGGCCATCTTTTCTTCAGGATTGATGCGCATAGCTACATCCAGAAATTCTTTATCCAGGAAAGGCACACGACCTTCAACACCCCAGGCTGCCAATGATTTATTGGCCCTCAGACAGTCATACAAGTGAAGTTTGCTCAATTTACGGACGGTTTCTTCATGAAAGGCCTGTGCATTGGGGGCCTTGTGGAAATAAAGGTAACCTCCAAAGATTTCATCGGCACCTTCACCTGAAAGTACCATCTTGACGCCCATCGATTTAATGACGCGGGCAAGCAAATACATGGGGGTAGAAGCACGGATAGTTGTAACATCGTATGTTTCAAGGTGATAAATCACATCACGCAAGGCATCCATACCGTCCTGAACCGTGAAATGTATTTCATGATGCACTGTCCCAATATGATCGGCTACTTTTTTTGCAGCAATTAAATCAGGTGAACCCACCAGACCTACAGCGAATGAATGGAGATTTGGCCAGTAGGCCTCCTGTGAGTCCTGAGACTCGACACGATAGGCAGCATATTTCTTGGCAATGGCTGAAATGACTGAAGAGTCAAGGCCACCAGAGAGTAAAACACCATAAGGAACGTCCGACATCAATTGACGATGAACCGCATCCTCAAGCGCTTTGCGCAAAACATCGATATCAAATCCATTGTCTTTCACAGCATCAAAGGATTCCCACTCGCGTTCATACCATGTTTTCACTTCTCCATCAGGACTATAGAGGTATTTTCCCGGCAAAAATTCTTCTATGTTATTGCAAATGCCTTCCAGCGATTTTAATTCAGAAGCGACATAGTAATTCCCAGATTTATCCCATCCCTGATACAAGGGAATAATGCCGATATGGTCACGGGCAACCAAATACACATCTTTTTCCGAATCATACAACGCAAAAGCAAATATACCATTCAAATCCTCCAGGAAATCTACTCCCTTTTCGCGATACAAAGCCAAAATAACTTCACAATCGGACATGGTCATAAACTCATAAGAATCTCCGATCCTTTTTCTGATTTCCATGTGATTATAGATCTCGCCATTGACGGCCAATACCAGTTTTCTATCCTTGCTATATAAAGGCTGGCCACCTGATTCAGGATCGACAATTGATAATCGTTCATGCGATAAAATAGCTTGATTACATGAAAAAACCCCTGACCAATCCGGACCGCGGTGACGAATTTTCTTAGACATCTTTAAGACTTGCGGGCGCAAATCCTGAGCTTTCACTTTTAAATCAAATACTCCTACAAATCCACACATATCATTTGATTTTAAATATTACTTCTTCTTCATCATTACTGTGTCAAAAATAGTCATTTTGATCTATTTTTGACACTATTCCTGTCATTTTTCTTATTTATTTGCCCTTAAGCCATATTTTTGTCAATAACTTAAAAAGAAACCAAGATCAAAAAACACTTTAATTTGTTCCTATTCCC
>DMFR01000352.1:0-5775 GCA_003450125.1 Prolixibacteraceae bacterium
AATAAATGATTCCATTTACTTAAAGTAGAATTAATTCTAAATCTACTTTATTTTTTGTCTTATTACCTGTTGGACGCAACTATTCTGTTGGCTATCCCATCTTAATAGAAAATAGAACAAAATAAGGGCATATAAATCGGAGTGAAGGATGGTTTCATCGCTCAAATTAAAAATTATTGCGTTAAATTTGAGAGATCAGATTAAACAAAGGATTTGGAAGATTTTAAGTCGATAATATCCGATTGTATTGCCGGGAGCCCGAAAGCTCAGGCAAAACTTTATCATCTCTTTGCCCCGAAAATGTTTGGGGTCTGTTTGCGTTATGCCAAGGATGCCACCGAAGCGGAAGACAATCTACAGGATGGATTTGTCAAGGTGTTTGCCAATTTGAAGTCGTTTCGGCAGGAAGGTTCTTTTGAAGGTTGGATCAGGAGGATCATGATCAATGTTTCATTGGAGAAGCTCAGGAAACAGCATCTGATGTACGCGGTGGAAGATGTAGCAATCTACGATTCGGTCAATTTTTCGGATGATGTGATTGCCAAACTATCAGCCGATGATCTGGTAAAGCTCATACAGGAATTGCCTCCCCGCTACCGGCTGGTATTCAACCTCTATGTGATTGAAGGGATGTCGCACCAGGAAATAGCCAAGGAAATGGACATCACGCAGGGAACCTCTAAATCAAACCTGGCAAGGGCCAGGGAAATCATGAAAAAGAAAGTTCAGGAGAACTTTGGTGAATTGAATGCCCAAAACAATTATACGGCATGATAAAAGATAAAGATATAGATAAATTGTTTCGTGAAAAGCTGAAGGATTACGAGCAGCAGCCTCCTGCCTACCTGTTGGAGAATATCCTTGCGGCAGCATCCGCAGCGAAAAGGAAGCGTACAATGGTTTTCTGGAGAATTGCTGCAGTGGCAGCTGCCTTGCTTCTGGCCTTTATAGCCGGATGGCAGGTCAATTACATGAACCGCGAAGGTATGAACCAACCAGTGGTGATCAGTAAGAATACCATTCCCCAGGCCAAAGAATCCATGAAAGCAGCTTCAAGGGAGCCGCGGTTTTTAACCGCGCACAAATCTCCGCAAGAAACTTCAACCAAAAATGATTCAGAAAAAAATAGGGACCCGCGGTTTGTAACCGTTTACAAATCTGCGCAAGGAACATCGTCCAAAAATAATAACTTGGCAAGCATAACTGCAGATAAATCTCAGCAGGCAACATCTGATCAAAAGGATAGAACTGCTCAGCCTGCCACCCCTATCAACCCAAACGATAAGAATTCCTTGCCTGAAACAACAACAACTGTACCAACCGCTGAATCTGTCCAGCCAAAGTTAATTACCCCAAAAATTAATCCCAATGATCAAAATGGAAATGCCCAGCAAGAAAAGAAAGTGGACAATTCCACCATTGAGTCAGCTGAACAGACCATTGATCAGCAGATCATTGCACAAAACCAGGCTCAATTATTGGCGCTCAATGAAAAGCGAAAGGAAGCACATTGGCTGGTGGGTGCCCAGGTATCTCCGGCCTACAGTGTAAACCGAAGCAATCATTCGGCTCAATATGCCAGCAATATGCTGAGTTCTTCCTCCAACACCCCCATTGCACTGGGAGGAGGTCTTACGGTGGAATACAAGAAAGGAAAACGGTGGAGTTTGCAAAGCGGTATTTATTATGCCGGCTTGGGGCAATCCACAGGGAACTCTGCCCTGTCCAACAACAACCATTTTGCTTTGACTGGTAAAGGATCTGAATATTTTAATGCCCCTGCAGATATTGAATCCAGTAATATGCTGATGAACAGCACCGCGGGAGTCATTGAATTCAATGGTATTCCCAAAGGAATTGAACTGGGCACTAACCTGGAAGACAAATCCCTGGCAACGGCAGTGGTGGTTTCGGATACCCGGTTTATACAGAATTTCCAATATCTTGAAATTCCTTTGTATCTTCGCTATACGGTTCTGGATGCCAGGTTTGACGTGGAATTAATGGGTGGGTTTAGTTCAAATGTACTGATTGGAAACGATACTTACCTTCAGGACCGCAACGGCAAAACCCTGGTGGGTAAAACCCAGGACATGCAGGGATTGAATTACAGCGGCACCATGGGACTTGGATTAAAATACGGCGTATCAAGGCGCATTTATCTGAACCTGGAACCACGAATAAAATATTACCTCAATTCGCTGAATACTAACTCGGCGGTGAACTATAAGCCTTACACCATTGGGGTTTATACAGGGATCAGCTACCAGTTTTAATTCTTTAGCCACAAAGACGCTAAGACACTAAGTGAAAGAGAAATAAAATGATGATTTTATATTTTGTGATTTTGTGGTTTGGTGAGGAAAAATACCTTCCCATTTGAACCACCTGACGCAACTATTTAACCGCTTGGTTCGTCTACAGAATAAACAACTAGCCATGAAACGCATCATCTCAATTATCTCCCTGACCCTTGTGCTTTTTGCCTGTAACAAGACGGAAACTGAACCTAAGGTTTCAGACATAACGGCCAACGAAAAGTCGGCTAAGATTATAGCTGCCGATAACCAGTTCGGGTTGGAATTATTCCAAAAAGTCAATGCTTCGCTTACGGAGCCAAAAAATACGATGGTCTCTCCCCTGAGTGTTTCCCTGGCACTTGCCATGGTGTACAATGGGACTGCCGGAGATACCAAATCCCAGATGGAGCAGATGCTTCACAAAGCTGGGATGACTCCTGAAGACCTTAACCAAAGCTACAAAGATTTGGTGGCCGGGCTGATCAGCCATGACCCGAAAGTGGAATTGTCGATTTCGAATGCCATTTATTACCGAAATACATTTAACGTAAAAGATAACTTCATCACGACCAATCAGAATTACTACCAGGCCGAAGTATCAGGATTGGATTTTACCAATACTGCAGAAGCCCTTCAAACTGTCAATGGTTGGGTGAACACGAAAACCAAAGGGAAGATAGACAAGATCATCAATGAGGTAAAACCTGAAGATGTCATGTATTTGCTGAATGCCATCTATTTTAACGGTGAGTGGAAGTATCGGTTTGATGCCGCCAAAACAATGAACTTGCCTTTCACCAAAGAGGATAAAACAGTTATTCAGGTACCCACCATGTCGATAGAAAACCCTTTTAACTATTACAGTGATCAAAGTTTCCAGATGCTTGAAATGCCCTACGGAAGCGGGAAATATTCCATGTTAGTGTTTTTGCCTAAAGGGGGAAAGACAACTAATGATGTGATTTCCCTCCTGAGCCCTGAAAATGTAAGCAGTTGGCTTCAGAAGATGACCGAGCAAAAAAAGGAGGTTTATCTCCCTAAATTCGAATTCAAATTTGACGACAGCCTGGTGGATGAACTAAAAGCTTTGGGTATGACCGATGCTTTTAGTAATGCCGATCTAAGTGGTATTGCCGAATCAGTCGACCTTGTAGTTTCTGAAGTGATGCACAAAACATACATCAAGGTAGATGAGCGGGGGACGGAAGCTGCTGCAGTCACCGGTATTACAGTAGGTGTCACCACTGCCGGGCCTGACCCTAGTTTCAGGGCCGATCATCCCTTCGTATTTGCCATTCGCGAGAAGGATACACAAGCTATTTTATTTATCGGTAAGGTGATGAATCCTTTACTGGAATAATATCTGAATCAACCCATGAAACGATTATCAATTGCCCTGTTGGTATACTTCTTTTGTTTATGTGCCTGCACCAAGCAGGTACAAGTGATAGAAGTGCAACCGGGCAATTGTCATAAATATACCGAACTGAATTATTTGAACTACGATAGTCTTAAAACGGATGCTATCAATCTTCTTGACGTAAAAATGGAAGATAACTGCCTTCAGTTGACCCTTCAATATGATGGAGGATGCAAGGACCATAAGGTTGATCTTGCCTTGATCCTGCCTGAAAAAGTTACTCTTCCCCTTCTTTCACCTACCTTCGAGATCAGGCACAATTCAAATAACGATGTTTGCAAAGCACTGATCACCAACAACTATAGCTTTGATATCTCAGGAATCAAAGAGGCAGGAAAACACAGTACCAATTTTATCCTTGCCTACAAAAAGACATCAGGAACAATTATCAGCAGTAGCTATACCTACAAGTATTGATCCATCAATCGGCAATTAATGGATCACTCTTCGCCTAATTAAAAAAGACTATCTTAAAATGAGTTCGATCTAAGCATATGTCAAGCAAATAATTTTATAAAACAGGTTATCTTCCTGGCAATGGCACAAACACTCCTGTTATTTCCGACAATCCGACAATCCGACAATAGTCAATTTTATACTCTTTCCGGGGATAGCTGATAAACTACATGCGGATAAACAATACAGTCCCCTCCACCTTGCCCCAGGCTGATTGCAAACACCTGAAATTAGATAGTTGTCGGATTGTCGGATTGTCGGAATTGAAGTAAAGGAGTCCAAAGGAATCCATGCCTGTCGATAGGTTTTTGCAGTAATACCAGATGAATGCATCTTGCCAAACCAATTTTGGTAAATGGACTTCTTTTTCATCGTGGTATATAGATCAACTCTGGGTATTACAATTAAAAAAATAAATTGATCCACAGGTGTAATTCTATTCGTTTGAGGCTTACCTATTTATACATTTATGACAAGTGTACAATTATCCCTTGTCATTTCATGATTTAATTGTATCTTTAAGTTTCATCCAAATAACAAACGTATGATCAAATTAAGAATAATCCTGATCATTGCCCTGGTGCAAGCATCATGGATGGGTTTCAGCCAGGTTGATTTTAACAAGGCAGTTCCTGTTGATTCTGCAGCCCGAATGGGGAGGCTTCCCAATGGGATTTCTTATTATATCCGACACAACGAAGAACCCAAAGAACGGGCCAGTTTCTACATGATTCAGAATGTGGGGGCTTTACTTGAAAACGATGACCAGAATGGCCTTGCCCACTTCCTGGAGCACATGGCTTTTAATGGTACCCAAAATTTCCCCGGTAAAGGGATTATCAATACCCTTGAAAAGCATGGCGTACAGTTTGGCCGCAACATCAATGCCTATACCAGCTATGGCGAAACGGTTTACAACCTGAGCGATGTGCCTGTCAACCATGCCGGATTGGTGGATACCTGCCTGCTGGTTTTAAATGACTGGGCAGATTACCTGCTGCTGACCGATGAGGAAATAGATGCCGAACGGCCTGTAATCGGTGAAGAATGGAGGACTCGTAGAACTGCCGATTTCAGGATGCAGCGTAAATATATGCCCGTATTGTTGAAAGGTTCAAAATACATGGTGCGCGATGTGATTGGCGACCTGGATGTGATCAAACACTTCAAGTATGAAACACTTCGTAACTTCTACACCGAATGGTACAGAACCGACCTGCAAGCCATTGCCATCGTAGGGGACATTGACGTGGATGCCGTTGAGCAAAAAGTAAAAGCCCTGCTTTCAACCATACAACCGGTGGAAAATCCTCCCAAGCGTGAATTCTATCCTGTTCCCGATCATAAAGAGCCGCTATACGTACTGGCAACCGACAAGGAAGCTGATGGCTATTCCGTAGACCTTTACATCAAGCACAAAGCTCCTGCGCCTTCGGAAAAGAACTTAAATTATCTCAGGGAACAAACCATCCAATCCCTCTTTGGAATGATGACCAGGGATAGGATCAGTGAACTGCTTCGTAAAGGGGTTCCGCCCTTCGTGATGGGAAATATCGACTATGGCGGTCTGGTCAATGGATACGAAGCCATGTCCATATC
>DMFR01000352.1:5913-9554 GCA_003450125.1 Prolixibacteraceae bacterium
GTCCATATCAGCAACCTCCAAACCCGATCAGGATAAGATGGCCTTCAAGTCAATTTATACGGAGGCAGAAAGAATCTACCAGCATGGGTTTACTCCCGGAGAGCTTGAAAGGGCAAAGACCAACCTGTTGACCTCCTACGAGAGCCGCTACAAACAGCGGGATAAAATCAATAACGACCAGTATGCACGTGATTTTAAAGCTTACTATATCGATGGAGAGCCCCTTACTTCCATGGACTTTGACTGGAATTTCATTCAGAAAGTATTGCCTACCATCTCGGTGGAGGAAATATCGGCAAAGGCAAAACAATGGATGACCAAGGAGAACAGGGTGGTTATCGTAATGGGGCCTGACAAGCCGGAAGCCAAGCACCTGACGCAGGAACAGGCATTTGCCCTGATGGACAGCATTGACAATGCCCCTGTTGAACCGTATAAAGATTTGGTGGTTTCATCCGACCTTATCAGCAAACAGCTGAAAGGCTCGAAGATTAAAAGCACCCGAAAGCTTCCTGAGTTCAATGCCGTTGAATGGACCTTGGGCAACGATGCCAAAGTGGTTTTCCGGAAGGCTGACTACGAAAAAGATCAGGTATCGCTCATTGCCATGAGCAATGGAGGAAGTTCAAAGGAAGACAACGACAAGGTGGCCTCTGCCATGATGCTGAACCAGTTTATGGGAGCATTCGGAGTGGGCAATTACAATGCCACGGACCTTAAAAAAGCGCTCACAGGCAAGAAAGTCAGCATGAATGTTTCGCTTTCTGACCTGAACGAAACCTATAACGGATCAAGTACTCCCAAAGATTTTGAAACAATGATGCAATTGCTCTACCTGCAATTTGAAAATCCACGCTTTGACAAGGAAGCCTACGATGCGCTGTTGGGCCGCTACAAGGCATACATTGCAAACATGGCCAACGATCCTGAAAAGATCATGAATGACTCACTTGACCTGATCATGACCTGCCACAATCCCCGCACCAAGCTGATGACCCCTGAATTGTTTGATGAAGTTTCACTGGATCAAATGGAAGCCATCTACAAAGACCGTTTCGTTGATGCCGGAGATTTTATCTATTTCATCGTGGGTAATATCGATGAGGCAACCGCCAAAACCATGGCTGAAAAGTACATTGGATCACTGACTGACCTGCGAAGAAAAGAATCTTGGATTGACCGCAATGTGGAAGGTCCCAAGGGAAAAACCCAACGCGAAATCGTCATTCCTGTTGAGGTGAAAAAATCAACAGTAGCAGTTAACTTTGAAGCAAAGATGGAATATACCCCTGAACAAAACCTTTTGCTGAGTCTGTTCCGCGATATCCTTAACCTGCGCTACGTCGATGAAATACGTGAAAAGGAAGGCGGAACCTATGGCGTAAGGGTATCGACAAGTTCGAGTAAGTTTCCCAAACAGAAGAAAACCTTGGAATTGATGTTTGATACTGATCCTGACAAGGCGCAGTCGATGAAAGCAATTCTTTACCGCGAAATTGACAAGATTGCTGCCAATGGTCCAACAACAGAGGATCTGGCCAAGGCAGTGAAGAATCTTCAGAAGAACAGGGAACAATCCAAGCTGCACAACAGTTACTGGTTAGGGGCGCTGAACACTTACTATTTTTATGCCATCAATCCGGATGACCCTAAAAACTTCGAGAACATCCTTCAATCCGTTACCCCGGCCAAGGTACAGGAATTTGTAAAGACCTTCTTGTCAAAAGCCGATGTGGTAGATATCATCTTCAAGCCAAAGCCTGAATAATAATTACCAGAACCAATATTAACCGAAAATCCCTTTCATCGTCATGAAAGGGATTTTTTATTTTGTATGATTCGTTAACACTAAACAAATTCACTATTAATCTCTAATTATCAGCCTATTGTCAGATTAATCCTTTTTCCGAATCCTATCTCCACTAGTCTATATAAAGTGGATAACTGTATATCGCTGTGTCCATTTTCAATTCTGGAAATAAAGCTTTTTCTTGTCCCAGTCTTAATGGCCAATTCCTCTTGAGTCATATGAGCATCTTTCCTTGCTTCGCGTAATATCTCTCCAATGGCAAATGCTTTTGCTTTGATCTCAAAATCAACCCGCTTCTCTGTTCCTATCTTGCCATATCTCTCGTCAAGATGTTCGTCAAATGTGGTAATATCTTTCATATTCGTTATTTTTTACTTTTAGAGTCAAGATACTCTTTTTTAATCTTTAGCGCTTTATCAATCTCCTTTGTAGGTGTCTTCTGCGTTTTCTTTTGGAATCCATTAAATAGAACAACCAATAATCCTTCATCAAAGCAGCAGAAAACCCTGAATATATTACTCTCAAATTCTATCTTTATTTCAAATAATCCATCTGTTCCCTCCATGTATTCAAAGAACTTTCTTGGTATCCGATCAGCTACAGTTATAAGAAATAATACGTAGTCAATTTTATCTTTTACTCTTTCAGACTGTAAATCAAAGAACCCTCTGAAATAGTCTTTGAAATAGATTATCTGTCGCTTTGGTTCCATGGGACAAAGTTAACGAATAATGGAACAAATTCCATCAACTTTTCTAAAGTTATTTGATAGAAAAAATGAATGTATTAATTAACCGGAGACTATTAAAGACCCAAATTACTTAGTCGGTACATAATCCTCCGGCAGCAGAGATCCAAACTTCTTCAGTCCAATTTCTGGTCCAAAGACAATGGAATTATCGGGAACTGATCCGGTATTCCATATGCGGCAGGTGTCATTGATAAAATAGACGACGGATTCAATTTTCTTTATTCCTCTTCGTTTTTGAGTCAGGTCGACAGGAAGTCCCTTAAGATTTTCAAAATATTCAATATATAATTTGACGCCTTTAATCCCAATTATTTTGGCAATATTCCCTTCCGTTTTCATACAACTTTCAAGGTCAACCTCTGTAAGTTTCCCCTTTAAATCATTCCTAATCTTTCCGTAAACCTTATACCCATTTTGAGGCAGCTTCTTTTCGTACAGTGATTTGCGAAAATGCTGTGCCGAGTTGTAATAGTTCTTAACCCTATTGTTTTGTATGCGGATAGAATCTCTTTTGGATTGATAAGGTTGCTGCTGAAAATGGGAATACCCGAGGTTAAAACAAATATCTGCATTAAAGTCGGATTGATATTGCCAAACAAAATCAACCAAATCATAATAGAAGGTATATCCCAACAATGGAAGATTTATTTTCAGGGGCTGGCTTGCACTTGCTTTTAAATTGTAGGGTTCCTTAAAGCTTATAGATGTGCTGTCTTCTGACCACACGATAGAGTCACATTTCAATTTTATATAATTGGGGAGTATTTTATTGTAAATTTGACGTCCAGCCATTTTATAGTCCCTGGTAAATTGAAGCACTTCCTCGTTTTCAATCTGGGCATATTTACCCCATACGTCTGTTCCCAGAAATTGAGTTCTAAAATTCTCCAGGTTATAATCCCGCAAGTTTTTATCCATTATATTCACCTCTTGAATCTTAATTTCCCTTGCAGTTAAAAATAAATTCAAAGGCGACGTGATATTATCCTTTAGGTAAGTTGATTTGGTGTTATACGTTAAATGGCTAAAGACAAATGTACAAGGAAGCTTTATTTTTTCAAGATGAAAGTTTCACGTAGT
>DMFR01000025.1 GCA_003450125.1 Prolixibacteraceae bacterium
CTATTGGACAAAGCGGCTTTGTATCCCATTTCTGCCAGCCTTGCCCCGATCTCGTCCGAATAGATTAATCCGGTATTGGCAAACACCGTGGGAGCGGTTCCAAAAAGAGATTTTATTAAAGCAGAATGGGCATTCACCTGATCTTTGAAATTGTCCTTGCCTTTCAATATGGACAATGAGTGAGAGTATGTCTGGGCCAAAAATTCAACACAACCTGTAGCTGCCAGTTCACGAAAGCTTTCAATTACATCTGGCGCATATATGGTAAATTGATCGATTGCTGTACCCGAAATGGAATAAGCTACCTTAAACCTGCCCTGGTATTTATTGATTAAGTCAAGAATTATTTTATTTGCAGGTAAATAACAGCTTTCAGCTACCCCCCTGATGTTCGTTTCATTTCTGTGGTCATCATAATAATAGTCAACATTTCCAATGTCAAAAAATGTAAATTTCTTCAATCTAACTGGTTGATGTACTTGGAAGAAAAGGCAAATTGATCTCATTGTAGACACATTTTTTGATTGTTAATTCAATGATACTGGATGAAGAGCTGATCGGTAAACCTGCTTAACCTTACGTGCAGAATCTTCCCACTTCAAATTATTCGATTCTCTCTTACCATGGCTTGCAAGCATACTTGACAGTTTGGGATATTTAATGATGCCATGAATGGCATCTGCCATGGCATCAACATCCCAATGATTTATTTTAATTGCATTTGAAAGGATTTCAGAAACACCTGATTGGTGTGAAATGATCACCGGCACATTTGCCTGCATCGCTTCCAGGGGTGAGATGCCAAAAGGCTCTGAGACGGAAGGCATAATGTATACATCGCTCATGCGCAACATTTGAAAGACATCGTCTCCTTTTAAGAAACCGGTGAAATGAAACTTGTGGGCAATTTTAAGCTGAGCAGTCCGCCTGATCATCTTATTCATCATGTCGCCACTACCAGCCATGACAAACCGGACATTGTCCATTTTCTGAAGCACGCGACTAGCTGCTTCCACGAAATATTCTGGTCCTTTCTGCGTGGTGATCCTGCCTAAAAATGTCACTACCTTTTCATTAAACCCTTTAACAAACAAGGGTCTGTTCTCCTGTAGATCAGGCTCAACAGCATTGTAGACTGTTACTACTTTTGCGGGATCAATCCCGTATTTATCGATTACAATCTGTCGGGTGAGGTTACTGACGGTAATGATCTTGTCGGCAGCATCCATTCCCTGTTTTTCAATTGCATAAACACTTGGATTAACATGACCTCCGCTCCGGTCAAAATCGGTAGCATGAACATGGATCACCAATGGCTTTCCTGATACCTGTTTAGCCGCTATCCCTGCAGGATAGGCCAGCCAATCATGGGCATGGATGACATCAAACTCATTTTCCTGCGCGATTATATTGGCCACAAATGCATATCGTACGATTTCCGACAAGAGGTCCGGGCCATATTTACCGGTAAATTTGACTTTACCCTCTTGGTCTAGCTCGATCATGGATTTTGTTCCTTCAACGGTATAGGTGGTTTGCTTGAAATAGTCTTCGGGATCAACATAGGGAACCAACTTTGACTTTACCTCAATGTATTCAACCGACCTGCCGAATTCCTTTACACTTACCTTACGGTTGGTCACCGACACATCGCCGGCTCCGATAAGGTGCATATTAGATTTGTCTTCACCTCCGAAAATCTTAGGTACGACAAACGTTACATCAACATCACTGAGTTTCGACAGACCTTTGGTTAAGCCATAACAGGCAGTACCTAAGCCCCCTGAAATATGAGGAGGAAACTCCCAACCAAACATTAAAACTTTCATATTTAAATTATTATATTTTCATTTATGGACTAACCAACAACACCTGCGGATAATTATTTTTCCGACTGTTTTTTGATAGGGTTAATCGGGATTGAGACCCTATCCGATTAACAATAAGCAATACCTATTAAAACCAAAGTTGTTCAGCATTATATGTGTCCTCCCTTAACTGCCAATCCACAATAAATGATGGGGGGCTATAACTTGTACTATGAAATTCAGGAGTATCATACCTGATTTGATGGGAAAGATATCGGGGAATAAGTGCATGGAAATCTTTTCGGGTATTGGTGCCATTTTGTGCAGTCTCAAAATAATCGTTCTCGGTCTGAATCATGGTCGTAAATAGGATTAACATTTAACAATATCTCTTTTTGCGCTTTCACTTTTTGAGTTTCAAATTCAGTAATTAACCATTTAATCTGTGGAAGAATTAAACACTTTTATCTTCTAATGCACACATTATGATTTCATTAAAATTCTTTGACCTCAAATATGATCATCCACTTTTTAAATGCGTTTATGAGCTTGAATTGCAATAAATTGGCCTCATAAACATTTATAACATTCATGCTATGAATTATTTAATTATTGTTGAATTTCAAGATCAAATTTACCGATCTGGTATAGCGTAAAAAATAGGCGTGATTCCAATTTTATGCTAGGAGTTTTTTACGGAAGAAGATAGGTGTTTGTCTTAGGTGACGATGATACAATGAGTATGAGAAGTTTAGCTTTCCCAATTATTTATGAAGGGGAAAATTGAGAATATGAGAAGTTGAGAATATGAGAAATTAAGCAACTGAATTAACATGGTGATTGCATCGCTTTACATTGAAACGATGCAGGCTATTCTGCTACCTGTTAATTGATGTTACAAGGAATTTCTGGGAATAAAACTAAAGGGACTTTTGATGTGTTCAAACTTTTTGGTGAGGATCATCAGGGCGGCAAGATGCCCTATTTCTTCGTGATTGGTTGAAATGGTGGTAATGCCGTCACACAAAATTTCTTTCACCTGGTTTTCATTGTAGGCCACAACTCCACACTCTGTGCCTAAAGTCCAGCCTTTTTGCTTCGCCTTTCGGATAAATGCATATAAATCGTCATCAGAAACTATAATATAGGCTTCTCCCAATTGTAAATCATGATCCTCCATTCGGTCTATGATGGTGAAATCAAATCCATTTACCTGGCAAAAGATCCTGAAACCGCGGACAATATAAGGAGGATAAAATTCATCCTTTGGGAAAACGAGATTCAGCCTCTTGTACTTTCGAAGTAGATCCAGACCGCATAACAATGCCGACTGGATATCCTTATCGTATTCCTGGTATACCACTGGATAGTCTTTCAGTTCATCCATAAAGCGATCTACAATCAACACCTTTTCTCGGGGAATCTTCTTGATTACTTCACTGATGTGGGCATTACTCAGCAGGTGACTTTGAGTCACCTGCTGAGTAATCGACTCCACGTTCCTGAAGTGAGGCAGAATGACAAAATAGTCGTAGTTGTTCAGGTTGTTGTCTATGATAGCTTCAAACTCATCAGGATCATAATTGTAGATAAACACATCGACACTGGCTTTTAGGCCCATCGTTTTTACAAATGAGTAATAGATACTTCGCTTGTAGTTGCTTAACTTGTTAAATATCAGGCAAATTTTTAATTTCTTACCGACATTCACCTGATTGATGTAATAGCCCTTTCCCCTTACTGCCAAAAGGATACCCTTTTTCTTCATAAACACGTAGGCCTTTTCAACAGTATCTCGCGAAAGAAGCAACTCTTCACTGGTCTCGTTGATGGAAGGAATACGTTGGCCCTGCTTAAAAATGCCAGCTTCAATATCCGAAACAAACAGGTCAACTACCTGCTTGTATTTGGGGATTTCTGATTCTGAATCTATTTTTTCATTTTTCAACATGCCTGCTGGTTTGGATGCCCAAAATTACAAAAAAAAGGCAACCTTATAGGCTGCCTTTTTTGAATATGATTTCTATAACCAGAGTTCAAAGTTTAAGGTTCAAAGTTTAAAGTTACGTGCCGATAAAGTGTACAGCCTTCTGAATACTGTGACTGAACACTGA
>DMFR01000300.1 GCA_003450125.1 Prolixibacteraceae bacterium
CAAAAAAGTACTATACATTTGGTGATGGATACTGGTTGTATGCCATTTTAAAAGCGATACCGAAACAATATCTTAAACCATAATGAATGAGAAAACTATTATTATTAGTAGTATTGAGTATCACGATAAATTGTACTGCTCAAGAAACAAAATGGCATGTATGGACAAAGAAATATTCAGGACAAAAAAACTATTTTCCTGAATATGGTAATCTCCCAAAATCAAAAGATGAGATAAAAGCAGATAATGACTTTATTGAAAGTATTACAAAACTTGGTTTATCAAAGCAAGAAGGCAGTAACCAATTGGCAACAAAAGGTTGGACTTTTTTAAGACAAGGAGATTATGAAAATGCAATGTTAAGATTTAATCAATCTTGGCTTTTAGATAAAACAAACACAAATGCTTTGTGGGGCTTTGGAACTATTATGGGTACTCTTGAAAATTCTGATGAAGCATTAAAATATTTAGAACTTGCTTACAATAATGACACTAATGTTTCTCGATTGTTAATTGACATTTCTACAGCATACCTTATTCGATACAATATTAATAACGATAAAAAAGACTTGAATTCTGGTCTTTCAAGTCTATTAAAGTATCTAAAAATAGACTCTAAAAATGAGGAAGCTTTATACAAAGCATCAATATTCTATTTCAACTTAGAAGATTATACTTCTTCATGGACTTATTTACACAAATGTTATGACCAAGGTGGAAAACCTGTTCAAAAAGGATTTGTGAATGCATTAAGTAAAAAAATGAATGACCCCAAAAAGTAGAAAAAGCAGCATACAACAACAAAATACCCGCAAGCAGGGTTTAGGTGGTTCATTGACAGTTCCCCAGCCATACTGATCATGCAGGGACAAAGAACTGAATCCAGATATTTAATCCTCTCAAAGGTATCCTTCATCAGCAAAGCTCCAATAACCATCATTGGGAACCATTACTCTCGTGCAAATGCAATACAGTTAATATTAAAGTTGCCTTGCAAATTATTGTTTTGATTTTGTACTTTCACCAGAAGAAATTACAAAAGAAATTAGACGTATGGCGATATTGCTTGAATTTAAAAATGTGTGAATAGTATAATTCTTTCCATCAATTATGCAACACATATCCGATGATTGACTTACAACTTTGACTTTCTTTAAATAATGACAACAATGAATAAGAATGATAACCGGATAACATTACAACAAATTGCACGAAGAGCAATGATCTCAAGGGAATTGGTACCGGATTTCCCGGTTGTGGAACTTGCCGAATTAAAAGAAATCACCTCTGCGGCAACTTACCAATCTGTTCAAGCCAAAGATCTGCGCCATTTACTATGGTGTTCAGTGGATAATGATGATTCCCTGGATCTGGACCAGCTAACGTATGCTGAACAGCTGCCTGGGAATAAGGTCCGGGTACTGGTTGCAATTGCAGATGTATCGGCATTGGTGAATTCACACTCCAATATTGATCATCATGCCAGCCTAAATACAACATCGATATACACTATAGCTGAGCTATTTCCGATGCTTCCTGAAAAATTATCAACCGATCTGACTTCCATGCGTCTTGGTGTAGACCGTTGCGCCGTTGTAGTTGAAATGGTTGTTGATGATGACGGAGCAGTGCAACAATCGGATGTTTATTGTGCCACCGTATTCAATTGGGCAAAGCTTGATTATGAAAGTCTGGGTGCATGGCTCGAAGGAAAGGGACCTGTCCCTTCAGAAGTTAGCAAAGTAAAAGGACTGTCTGAAAACATACAATTACAAGACCGGATAGCCCAAAAGATGAAGGAATTGCGCTATGAGCATGGCGCCCTGGAATTGGAAACCATAGAAGCCAAGCCGGTCTTTGACGGCGATACTTTAAGCGAAATGAAGGCAGAGTTGAAAAACCGGGCCAAGAGTTTAATTGAAGATTTCATGATTGCCGCCAATGGGGCTACAGCCCGATTCCTGGAAGGGAAAAATTTCCCTTCATTGCGAAGAGTTGTACGCACTCCCAAGCGTTGGGGCAGAATCGTTGAACTGGCTTCTGAACATGGGTTTTCACTTCCGCAAAAGGCTGACTCTAAATCTCTTTCTACGTACCTGAAATATATCAAACAAAACGATCCTGATCATTTTGTGGATGCATCGATTAATGTGCTTAAACTTTTAGGGTCTGGTGAATATGTTGTAGAAACACCAGGTTCTGTTTCTGAAGGTCATTTTGGTCTGGCAGTGAAAGATTATACCCATTCAACAGCCCCCAACCGTCGTTACCCCGATCTGGTCACCCAACGTTTGCTCAAATCAGCCATGGCCGGTCATTCTATTCCATATTCGATTGACCAACTGAAACAAATTGCCTACCACTGCACGATAAAGGAGGATGACGTAAGGAAAGTCGAGCGACAGGTTGAAAAGTCAGCTGCTGCAATGCTCATGCAATCCAGGATTGGCGAAGTATTTGAAGCCATTGTCAGCGGCGCATCACCCAAAGGGACATGGATCAGACTCTACAATCCACATGTTGAAGGCAAGCTGGTCAATGGATTTAGAGGCCTGGAAGTTGGACACAGACTAAAAGCACGTTTGATTCAAATTGATGTAGAAGCCGGATTCATTGATTTTGAACGGGTTGAATAGAATAAATAGGAGAAATGAATTTGACATTATTGATTCTGGATTATGCGCTTTCAATTAAAAGTCTCATCTTGATACTCTAAGGCTTTGTATAAATATTTCCTACAAAACGTCAAAACGTCAAAATGTCAAAACG
>DMFR01000043.1:0-6351 GCA_003450125.1 Prolixibacteraceae bacterium
ACTTTAAACCTGGAACTTTGAACGTTGAAGGGTTGAAATCTTAAATTTATACGTTCCTACCCCAATTTTATAGAGGGCAGCTCTATTTTCAGGGGGAAAAGCATATTTTTGTATGCTTTGAGATCAGCATTAGACAATTAAATTATCAGCAAACAATATTTAGCATGAAACGACTGAAAATTAAAGAAATACTCGGTGGAGAATTGATAGGGACCCAGGTACTGGTTAAAGGTTGGGTACGGACCAAGAGAGGCAGCAAAAACGTAAATTTCATCGCATTGAACGATGGTTCCACCATTCATAATTTACAGGTTGTGGCTGATGTTGAAAAGTTCGGCGAAGAATTGCTCAAAGATATCAATACCAGTACCTCACTGGCCATTACAGGCGATTTGGTGGCTTCCCAGGGAAGCGGGCAGGTGGTTGAACTGAATGCCACTGAAATCATCATATATGGCAAATCTGATCCCGATAAATATCCGATTCAGCCCAAGAAACACAGCCTTGAATTCTTGCGTGAAAACGCCCATTTGCGCTTCCGCACAGCTACATTCAGCGCTATCTTCCGCATCCGCCATGCCATGGCCTTTGCCATCCATAGTTATTTCAACAGCAAGGGTTTTGTCTACCTGCATACGCCCATTATCACCGGATCGGATGCCGAAGGAGCAGGTCAAATGTTCCGCGTTTCTACCCTTGATGCTAAAAATCCTCCCTTGCTGGAAGACGGAAGCGTTGATTATTCGCAGGATTTCTTTGGAAAGGCAACCAATCTAACCGTTTCTGGCCAGCTGGAAGGCGAACTGGGAGCTACCGCCCTGAGCGACATCTATACCTTTGGACCCACCTTCAGGGCTGAGAATTCGAATACGGCCCGCCATCTTGCTGAATTCTGGATGATAGAACCTGAAATGGCTTTCAGCGACCTGTGGCTTGTCCACCCACTTGCCTGTCTCTTATACACATCTNNTCTATGAATTGGCCGACAACATGGACCTGGCAGAAGACTTCCTGAAGAGCCTGATCAAATATGCCCTCGACAATTGCATGGATGACCTTGAATTCCTGAGCAAGCGCCTCCAGGAAGAGGAAAAGAATAAACCCATGGACGAACGTTCCATGGAATTGATTGAAAAACTGCGCTTCGTTCAGGAGAATGATTTTGTGCGTCTTCCATACACCGAAGCCATTGAGGTGTTGAAAAATTCAAACCCTTACAAAAAAGGAAAGTTTCAATACCCGGTTGATTGGGGAACCGATCTCCAGAGCGAGCATGAACGCTACCTGGTTGAAAAACATTTCAAGAAGCCGGTCATCCTGATCAATTATCCCAAGGAGATCAAGTCCTTCTATATGAAACAAAACGAAGATGGAAAAACGGTTTCTGCCATGGATGTCTTGTTCCCCGGTATCGGTGAGATCATCGGCGGTTCACAGCGCGAGGAGAACTACGACAAGCTGGTAAAACGCATGGATGAAATGGGAGTGCCAGTTCATGAAATGGAGTGGTACCTCGATACACGGCGCTTCGGTACGGTTCCACACAGCGGTTTCGGCCTTGGTTTTGAACGTCTTATCCTATTCGTAACCGGGATGGGCAACATCCGTGACGTGA
This sequence comes from Prolixibacteraceae bacterium, assembly GCA_003450125.1. GTDB lineage: Bacteria > Bacteroidota > Bacteroidia > Bacteroidales > Prolixibacteraceae > Aquipluma. The sequence continues at coordinate 1,616 of DMFR01000043.1, forward strand.
TCGCTTTTCCAAGGACTCCAAAGAATGCAGAATTTTAGAAAATAGATATTCTTTTCTAAAAGGAAAAAAAGGAAGCCTGAAATCACTCCATGATTTCAGGCTTCCTTATGTAACAAGCCCGTTATTTTTTCATTCTGAAAAATACGATGGGGCATAAAAACTTCGATTTTTTTCACTAACTTACTATCTGTTTCGCTCAAGGGTAAAAGGGTGAATCCTGAGGGAAACTCCTTGAAATTTAATTGAATAATAAGTTGTAGGGCAGCGAACAAATATAATTTCCATTTGTTTTCGACGTTAAGTATAAATCTGTTAAGTTTTGAAGAGAAAGAATGGGCAGCCCAACTTATCGATTTTCATCCAAAACATCAACTATTGAATATGTATAATCCTGATCCATGAAAGACAGCTTAAGCTTTAAGCGCAAAATATTATTTTTGATATGCTGGACTTTCATGTTCACTTTGACCAAGGCTCAACCCAGTTTGGCATTCTATCCGTTGACCAATCAATTTAGTTCATTTGATTATAATCCGGCTTTTTTAACCTCACATGAGAAATTCACCTTCAGTATCTTTCCCCTGGCAGGAACAAGTGTAGAGTTCAACAACCAAAAGGTGATCAATAGCATGACCTCAAAGTTCTTCAAGGGGAGTCTCGACAACCAGGATTACAAGAACGCTTTTAATGACATCATGGCCCAGTCTTCATTCCATCAAAACCTTGAAAGTTCACTGTTGAGTTTTACCTATCGCTCTGATATCGGGTTTTTTAATTTCAGAATTAAAGAGAGTGAATATTTCTTGGCAAAAGTTGAAGGAGATATCACTAAATTTATTTTTAAGTCTGATATCCAGAGTGCGGTCATAGATCAAATACAGTCTTTGCCGGCCCAAAGTGCTCATTACAGGGAATATAGCCTTGGCTATGCTTTTCAGTCACCACACAAAAGATTCACGGCTGGAATCCGTGCAAAGCTGTATTTTGGGAAGTTTGCTTTCTTTTCCAATGTTTCAGGATCTATTCAGAACAAATTCAACGACTATGTATTAAAAACCTCAGGATTAATCCAAATTTCATTCCCTGAAAATACGATTTATAATCCCAAAGATTCATCGAACACGTTTAATTTCAGTAGTTCAAAAATATTTGACTATCTCCTAAATTCGGGCAATCCGGGTATGGGAGTTGACCTTGGCATCAACTATCGTGTTTCGCCAGACTTGACATGTTCGATGAGTATAATTGATCTTGGGAAAATAAACTGGAAGTCCCATGTGAATTCAAGGCGCTTAAATGAAGAGTATTTGCTTGCCAACTCAACTTATCAAACCAGCACAGAGGGTGGTGTTCAAACCATCACAAAAAATGAAAATTATACCTATTCCGATTCATTCGATTTCGCTAAGTTAGCCATTGACAGTACAACTTTCTCAAATCCCATGCCCTTGTCGATATATGCTGGAATAAAATATCGGGTTAATCCCGGTTTTTCATTGGATATGACCGATAAGTATGTGGTTGTAAAAGATTTGAGTTACAACAGTCTTTCTGTTACCGCCCAATTCGATGTCAACAAAAAACTATCCGTCAGTGCAGGCTATTCCATGATTGGTGACTCTTACTTCAACATTCCCCTGGCCCTTCTGTACCAGGGAAACTTTGGCCAGATTTTTCTTGGCACGGATAATCTAACGACATTGGCGCTTCCTTCCTCTGCCCAATATGCCGGGATCAGTTTTGGCGCCTGCTTTTATCTGTTTACCCATAGAAACTTATCTGTAGATGCCTCCGATTATACCCCGTTTTACAGGCCAAGAAAAATAATTAAGAACCACAGGACCGGTTTAATATTGAATGATGACTCCAATAAATAAAACGCTCCCACATTTTATTCTCCACCGCTTTTTGGCAACGGATAGGTCGCGGTTTAATTAAAAATCTTAATTTTGGGGAAAGTTGAATCAGAATGGCAGACCAAAGACTTAGTATACAGCAACGATTATTACAAAAACTTTCGCCTCAACAGATACAGGTGATCAAGTTATTGGAGATTCCGGCAATTCAACTCGAACAACGGATTAAAAGTGAATTGGAGGAAAATCCTATTCTGGAAATGCTGGAGGAAAACGAGGGTGACGAAAACTACGATGATTCGGATGATTCTTCCTCCTCGGAGGATGAATTTACACTCGAAGACTACTTGAACGATGAAGATGTTCCCAGCTACCGCTTATCGGCCAACAATTATTCAAAAGATGATAAACTGGTGGATATGCCCTATTCTTCAGGAGTTAGCTTTTACGATTCGCTCATCGAACAGCTCGGACTTGCAGACCTGAATGAAAATGAAAAATTGATCGCTGAATATATTATCGGCAATATTGATGAAGACGGTTATCTACGCCGCGATTTGCTTTCCATTTCCGATGATCTGGCTTTCCACATCAACATGGAAGTCAAACTGGAAGACCTTGAGCGTTACCTGGAACTGATCCAGGACTTTGATCCTCCCGGCATCGGTGCACGCAATCTTCAGGAGTGTTTACTGCTTCAGATCCTGCGCAAAAAGGGCAGCAATGCCACTTGCCTGGCGGCAAAGATTCTCCAGGAAACCTTTGAAGAGTTTACCAAGAAACATTACGACAAGATACTGCGCAAATTTGAGATCACTGAAACGGAGCTCAAGGATGCCATCGATGAGATCCTGAAGCTTAATCCCAAACCGGGCAGTTCCTATAATAACCCGGGGGGTAAATCGAACCAGGTGATTGTACCGGATTTCCTGCTCGACAATATAGATGGAGAACTTCACCTGAGCCTGAACCAGAAAAATGTGCCCGATCTTCAGCTCAACAATACCTACCTTGACTTGATGAAAACTTATTCGGTCAACAAAGGGGCAGCATCCAAGGACCAGAAAGATGCCATGTTGTTCATGAAGCAAAAGCTCGATTCGGCCAAGTGGTTTATTGATGCCATCAAACAGCGCCATCAAACCCTTCAGGTGACCATGAAGGAGATCATTGATTTTCAAAAGGAATTCTTCCAGGAGGGCGATGAAACCAAACTTCGGCCAATGATCCTCAAAGACATTGCAGACAAAACAGGACTGGACATTTCAACCATCTCGCGGGTTTCAAACAGCAAATACATTCAAACTCATTTCGGAATTTATCCCCTTAAATATTTTTTCTCTGAAGGAATGCAAACCGACACGGGCGAAGAAGTCTCAACGAGGGAAATAAAGACAATCCTGAAGGAATGTATCGAAAATGAAGACAAACGGAATCCTGTCACCGATGAAAAGCTGGCTGCTATTCTGAAAGATAAATCTTATGTGGTGGCAAGGCGTACCGTTGCCAAATACAGGGAACAACTGGGTATTCCCGTTGCCCGAATGCGAAAAGAACTCACTTGAAAAAAAGTACTTAAAGTATTTAAAGTGCCTAAAGTGAACTAGAGTAATTTAGGCACTTCCAATTTTAGTTCACTTTAAATACTCTAGGCACTCTAGTTCACTTTAAATACTCTAGTTCACTTTAAGTACTTAGTTCACTTTAAGTATTTTTAAAAAATAAAGATGAAAAACGTCATAACCACCCTGTCCCGGATTGCTTCTCTGGTGTTTCATCCCTTGCTGATTCCCATGTGGGGATTTCTGCTGCTTTCCAATTCCGGCTTTTATTTTGCAGTACTTCCCTGGAGCGTGAAAAAGTTTATGCTCCTGGTCATCTTCTTGTTCACCTGCCTTCTTCCGGCACTGAGTATCGGGCTGCTGTCGCTAAGTCCAAGGTTCGATCTGAAAATGGAAAAAAGCACCGACCGGATCTTACCCCTGTTGATTAGTTCAATCTGTTATTACCTGGGATATTTGGTTCTTGAACGCATGCCCCTGTTCCCACTATTTAACCTCTTTCTGGTGGCCTCGGTGCTGGTTCAAATTGCACTGATAATCGTTTCCCTGAAATGGAAAATCAGTGCCCATTCAGCTGCCATCGGCGGATTGACCGGCGCTTTTATGGCCATGTCCTTCAGGCTTCAGGAAAACCCGGTACTCATCCTCTGCTTCCTCATCCTGGCAGCGGGCATGGTGGGAACCTCCCGGCTGGTCCTGCAAAAACATACCCGATCGGAAATCTATGCAGGTTTTGGCCTTGGCTTTCTGATTTTGGATTTGATTGTTGCGTATATTTAAATGGCTTCCCCTTAGTGTATTGTCATAGAACCAAAAAATACAATACACCTTTTATTGCCACAATACCCATCTTTATCACCTGATCAGCAGTTATTTCATTCTTTTACCAGATGATCATCTGCCGCAAAGCCTGTCCTAGCCAATCTCTTTCCTGGGAACCTCCATGCTTTTTATCGTCAATCTATCTTTGATTTTATTTCCCCTGGACTGAGTTGACCCCTCGCTCCAGCCATGCCTCTTTTGTCCTGACCTTCCATAAAGATCAGGCATACTTTGTTCAGTGTTTTATTATAGCCTTCGTTGCTGTATCTGTGTTTTTTGTGTGCTGTATCTGTGTATTTTCTATGCTCAATAACACAGAAAGAGCACAGAAAGTACACAGAAAGTACACAGATACAAACACGAAAGCCTCTTTCGGGTATCATTAGATGAATGGGAAGAAGAGGTTCTGAATTCTTTCGTGACTTTGGGATTATCTGTATTAGAATTTAAAAAAGAAAAACACTGAATTAACGGATGTTACAGATTTACACTGATT
>DMFR01000043.1:6530-6824 GCA_003450125.1 Prolixibacteraceae bacterium
TACAGATTTACACTGATTTTTTTAATACTATTTCTATCAGTGGAAATCTATAAGATCCGTCAAAATCAGTGTTCTTTTTCCTTAAACCAGGCCGTTTCGTTTCAGAAGTGCCTGGGCGGTGGGTTCCTGTCCGCGGAAGGCTTTGTATAAAATCATGGGGTGCTGGCTTCCTCCCTTTTCAAGGATGTTACTGCGGAACGAGTCGGCAGTCTTGCGATCGAAGATGCCATTTTCCTTGAAGAGCGAAAAAGCATCGGCATCCAGTACCTCAGCCCATTTGTAGCTGTAATACCC
>DMFR01000043.1:7020-7256 GCA_003450125.1 Prolixibacteraceae bacterium
CATTTGTAGCTGTAATACCCGGCATCGTACCCACCGGAGAAAATATGAGAAAATGAGGTGCTTTGCAGGCTTCCTTCAACGGGTTCGAACAGGTCGGTGGAGGCAATGGCCTGGGTTTCGAATTCCTTCAGATCACCTGCAAGGGCTTGTGTCCTGTTGTGATAAGCCATGTCCAGAATGGCGAAACTCAGTTGGCGTTCCATCATGTAGGCTGCCTGGAAGTTTTGTGCTTTCTG
>DMFR01000206.1 GCA_003450125.1 Prolixibacteraceae bacterium
CATTATATAGTTTCTCTTACTTAAATAAAAAATGAACAACAATAAATTAATAATCATATTGCTATGAGACGGATTAAATTATTTCTAATCGCGTGTATTTTCATTCCTATTAATTGTTTGGCACAAGATCTTTCTATCGGATGGGCCAATCTGGGAACCAGGTTTATACCCCTTAACAATGAGCTAAACTATTCAAATTACGATATTCTTTCACCAGGGTTTGAACTTCAACTTAGTTATCATTGCAACGATAACTGGATGATAACTACAGGAGCCAATTATCAATCGCTTTTTTTTCGGTCACCTTATCCAAGACGTACTTATAATGAACCGCCTTTTGTTGCTACTCTATCCAACAAGGATATTTCTATTCCGCTGCTAATAAAGTATAACTTTTTAAAAACAGGAGCTTCAACTCGGGTTGGAATTACAACAGGTATTTACTTTGCATTCCCTGTTTATCGTCAGGATACCTTCTATTCTTATGGAACCCCAGTAAATGGAGATGAACAAACTAATATCGATGATTATCTCCCTTATAAATACAGTTTTATCTACTTAGGCTGCGGAATTACTAAAGCAATAAGCTCCAGATTCGAAATTTATGCGGAACCTTTTACATGCCGTATTCTAAAAGAGGTACGAGATGGTAGCATGGTCACTCAGAAATATCGAAATAATTCTTGGTATGGAATTAAAGTTGGGATTAACTATTCATTTAAAATCAGAAAAAATGAAAACTAAGGAGTTTATACTGTAGATTATGCTTTTTGATGCGACATAAGAACTGGTATACCTTGTCTTTGAAATCCTTTCTAATAAAAGGAAAAGCGATGGGATCGCCATCGCTTTTCGCTCAACAAACAACTAAAATTACCTTACGAACTTTGCTTTTTCCACTAAAACCAATCAACCGTAATACAAAAAGTCCAAAATTAAGACAGCAAAGTTGAACCAGTTTACGTGTTAAAATGAGGTTTGTTTCATTTTTGGGAATAGTTTTACATTTCGAGAAAGTTTTTGATTTTAAACAGGAATGACTTAATTTGTCCTCAAACAAATCAAATATGGAACTTATCCTGCAACAGGTTGACCTTCAAAACAAAGCGCATTGTGAGCAATTGATCAAATTGCTGAACGATTACATGAACGACCCGATGGGAAACAACAGCCCGATGGAGGAAGGTTTGGCTCCCCGAATTATTGCCGGATTGCAAGCTTACGCAGGCTACCTCGGATTCTTTGTACTAAGCGGTGATCAATATGCAGGACTGGCCAACTGCAACCAGAATTTCTCCACCTTCAAGGCCAAGGCACTGCTCAATATTCATGACTTTATTGTTGCACCTGAATTCCGCAATATTGGTGCAGGTCACTTCCTGATGCAGGGAGTCCTTGACTATGCTTCCCGGAAAGGCTTTTGCCGAGTAAACCTTGAAGTTCGGGAAGACAATCATGCAGCAAAAGCGCTTTACCAGAAGATGGGGTTTAGGGAATGTGAACCACCCATGCATTTCTTAGAGCTAAACTTTGGTAAAGTCTTATAAATATTATAAAACTTTACCAAAGTTTTTATCGACGTTATTTCGATTCCTGTAAATGTTTCTTCATATAGACTGTATCAACATTGGCATCCAGCTTGACTGATTTTGCATCTTCAAGGATCTTATCCCGAAGGGCCAAAGGAGAAACGGTAACTTCCCCGGTAATTAATTCAGGGATATTGTAATTCTTGATATAGGCATTATAGAAATCAGGGTTTTCCTGGGGCAGTACAAATGGCTTAGAAGCCTTTCCGTTTTCATCCAAATAGGAGAAGAAGGGGCGTGTAAATAGTCCGTCCAATCGTTTGCTGCTAAAAACAAACCAATGGCCACCGCTTGAAAAGCAATGATAACTATCTGTTTGGGGACTATTGATTTCCATTTTATGAAATTCCCCGGTCTGTAGATTGAGGAGGTTCAGATCGCTTTGCGGATGATGAATGGTAAAATATCCACTTTCGCTGGTGCAGAACATCATGAATTTCCCGTTGGGAGAAATCTTTGGGAAACTGATACTTTGTCCCAGCGATTTACTGGAAAGAACAGTGTCCATTTTGCCCCAGGTATTGGTATTGACATCGAATTCAATGCGCAACAAATCATATTTGGCCTGGATACGGTCATCCATAGTAGTCATGGCAGGGGCGCTGATAAAATACAGGTATTTGCCGTCAGGTGACCAAACCGGCAGGTTCTCCCGACTGGCAGTAGAAACTTTAGGAGAAGTGGTGATGGTGTTTTTCTCAATGTCATAGACGATAATATCTGAAACTTTATCGGCTACTTCAATTCTGACTTCCCCGGCACAAAAGAATTGGCCGATGTTATTCACTGAATAGGCGATATGTTTTCCATCCGGATGCCAGGAAGGATAGGCGCCCGCACTAAGGGTATATTTGGTCTTGGTATCCACCTTGGTTAATGTTCCATCATGGTCGATCAGCGTTCCGCCATGAATGGCACGAACATGGATCATCATGTTATTGGGATTGTTGTTGCTGAAGGAATGACAATTGACACATCCGTATTCGATGGATTTATTTTCAAGGATGGGTTTTTCATCGAAGTTCTCCAGGTTGCGCTGGTAGATTCCCAGTTTATTCCACAACACATACCCAGTATTGATCAAACGGTATGCCAGATGGTTGTCGATCGTTTCCTTGGAAATTTCATTGACAATGGGTTGAAACTTTTGCCATGCTCCATCCTTTCCCTTTACAAAGACATCAATAAATAGTTTAGATCCCATTCCCTGCTTCAGAAGATCATGCCACTGACCCAGGTCCATCTGAATGGAGGCATTGCTGCTTCTGACCACCATGGGGGTTCCATTCTCTAAGTGAATCCTGGCTTCATACTCTGAACCTGGTTCATTGATTTTAAAGTTCAGGGGAGCTATGTTAGGAGGTACCACAATGCCCGTATAATCAGGAAAAATGGAAGGGGGTCGTTGAATTTCCTTGAAATTCTTAATGCCTTGCTGGCAGGACACGCCTGCAAAAAGGATCAGACCCATCCACAATATGGTAATTATTTTTCTCATTGAACTGGTGCTTTATTATCTAAGATGTGGGTTACTTTTGGATTCAAATACAGCATATAATACCAGTAGGTATTTTCGAAATTACCCCTTAAAGTATTTTTTGCTGCCTGAACATCGTTGTGGAACTGCTTCATTGTTTTATTGAAGGCGGTAAGTCGTTGGATACATCCTTTTGAAACAGTTTGATCGTTTACAAAACCAGGGACCGTCTTGGTTTTCAAGATATAGATCGCCAATGGTTCCTCCCAGGCTCTCGGCATTGCTTTCATCTTGAAGCTGCTGTAATAGGGAAGGTATTTGATGAATTCGGCAAAATTGGAATCCAGGATACAGTACGAGAGTATATAATTGTGGTTCATCCCACTAATGCGTAC
>DMFR01000195.1:0-2822 GCA_003450125.1 Prolixibacteraceae bacterium
GATATACACCAAGTTTCAGGATTTTCTGAAACAGAATGGCATCAAGGAAATTGAAGCCGTAGGTCAGGATTTCAATACTGATTTGCATGAAGCCATCACCAAGATACCAGCCCCTACCAAGGAATTGGCAGGTAAAATTGTAGATGTGGTACAGAAAGGTTATTATCTGAATGACAAGGTAATACGTTTCGCTAAAGTAGTTATAGGCGAATAAGCCTGATATATTTATATTGAAAATGACAAAACGCGATTTTTACGAGATTCTTGGGGTTAGCAAGACAGCCACTGCCGATGAAATAAAGAAGGCCTATCGACAAAAAGCCATTCAGTTTCATCCTGACAAAAACCCGGGGAACAAGGAAGCTGAAGAGAAGTTCAAGGAAGCTGCTGAAGCTTATGAAATATTGAGTAGCCCTGAAAAGCGTCAGCGATATGATCAGTTTGGACATAAAGGGATGGGCGGCAATCAGGGATTTGGCGGCCACGACATGTCGATGGACGATATCTTCTCCATGTTTGGCGATATCTTTGGAGGTGGTGGATTTGGCGGTTTTGGCGGTTTTGGCGGAGGTTCACATAGTAGGGGTCCTCGTCAGCATCGCGGATCTGATCTTCGCGTTAAAGTCTCCCTTAACCTAAGTGAGGTCTTAAACGGGGTAGAGAAAAAAATCAAAGTCAAGAAATATGTACCCTGTACCCATTGCAACGGCACCGGTGCACAGGGCGGTTCAGCCTATTCCAATTGTACAACCTGCAAGGGAAGCGGCCATGTGACACGTATTCAGAATACCCTGCTCGGTCAGATGCAGACCACGTCTGCCTGCCCCACTTGCAACGGCGAAGGACAAATCATTACCAATAAATGTACCCATTGCCAGGGTGAAGGCGTTGTGCGCGATGAAGAAGTCATCTCCATCCGTATACCTGCCGGAGTTGGTGAAGGGATGCAGCTGAATGTGGCTGGCAAAGGAAATGCAGGACGCCGCAGTGGTGTCAATGGTGATCTTTTTGTGGTCATCCATGAGGATGAACATGAAGACCTTGTAAGAGATGGGAATAACCTGATTTATAATCTTTTTGTTACCTTCCCTGAGATTACCTTGGGCACTACCAAAGAAATACCAACCGTTGACAGCAAAGTTAAAGTCAAGATAGAAGCAGGTACGCAGCCTGAAAAGATACTTCGCCTTCGCGGAAAAGGTCTGCCCGATGTCAATGGATACGGGAAAGGCGATTTACTGGTTCGTGTGCATGTATGGATTCCCAAAAAAGTCAATTCTGAAGAGCGCAAGATGCTTGAAAAATTACAAACTTCTGCCAACTTCACCGATGGTCCTGATCAATCGGATAAGAATTTCTTTGATAAAGTGAGAGATATCTTTGAATAAGAAGAAGTGCCTAAAGTAGGAAGAAGTGCCTAAAGTATTTAAAGTGAACTAAAGTGCCTAGAGTAATTGGAACCGTGCGGTCTTCAACTTTAGGCACTTTAAGTACTTTAGTTCACTTTAGGCACTTCTTCTCTATTGAAAGATCTCCAATGAATCGAGCGCAGCCTTGTATTTGCGTGCATTTTGAAGGTGTCCCGACAGGTTGGTAGAAAAATTGTGATAGCCTGAAAAATCCTGACGGGCGCACATATAGATGTAAGGTGTTTTTGCGGCGTGTAAAACCGCCTCTATACTTGATACCTCAGGGAAATTGATCGGACCTGGGGGAAGACCTGGATATTTATACGTGTTGTAGGGAGAGTCTATTGCCAAATGAATATTTAGAACCCTTTTAATTTTAAAATTACCCAAGGCGTACTTCACCGTAGGATCAGCCTGCAAGGGGATTCCCCGTTTGATGCGGTTTAAGTACAATCCGGCAATGATTGGCTTTTCATCTCTCTTGTTACTTTCTTCCTGAACAATGGAGGCCACAGTCATCACTTCTTCAGGGGTCAAACCCAATTCCTGTGCTTTATTGGTCCTCTCCTCATTCCAGAAGCGCTTGTATTCCATGTACATTCTTTCCAAAAACTGATCGGAAGTCGTTGTCCAATAGAACTCATAGCTATTGGGAATAAACATGCAATGAAAAGTATTTTTATTAAAACCGTATTTCTCATAGATGGCAGGATCACTGAACTTTTGCATCAGCTCGGTAGAATCAGGTTGAATGTATTTTGAAACTGCACCTGCCAGCTCTTCTATGAAACGCAGATTGTTAAAAGTAACCATCACCGGTTCCTGGTTCCCCGATCTCAGCATATTCACAATTTGGTTGGTCGTCAGTCCCTTATCCAGTAAATATTTACCTGGCTTGATGGATGCGGCATATTTCTTTCGTTTGGCTACCCAGTCCAGAGCCTTGTAATTCATGATGATCTGATGCTTTTTCAAACTGTCGATCACCTGTTCATAGGTAGCATTCAATGGAATAATGATACTTCCAGGGTTATAAATGTTGGCGTCAAAAATGTAATGGTAAAGCTGATAGCTCCGCACTCCGGCTGCTGAAAGGGCCACTACAAAAAGAATAACAATCCATTTATTCAATCTGGGGAATAGCATTATCCTGCCTTTTTTATTCAAGTCCATAATCTTTCGGTTTTTCGGTATAAAAATAGTCATTTCATTCAAAGTACCTAACCTCAAAGCAAGAGTTGAGTCCTCCCTGAAAAATTAAAGAATAAGAATTGCCACGAAGTCACTCAGACTCAAAGGCTCACAAAGTATTGAATGTCAGTTGTTAATTTTTCTTAGTGAAACTTAGCATCTTAGAGTCTTTGTGGCAAATTTTGCCTGAATTTGTTTAATTTCGTCCTCTATTAATATGTG
>DMFR01000195.1:2962-4917 GCA_003450125.1 Prolixibacteraceae bacterium
GCCTTAATTTGATTAATTTCGTACTCTAAGTATAAAAATATTTCAATATGCATCAGGTTAATTTAGCTGAAAACATCTACTATCTGGGATTCAACGACCGCAGAACCCATCTTTTTGAAAACTTATGGCCCATTCCTTATGGGGTGTCCTATAATTCATACATCATTGTTGATGAGAAAATTGCCTTGATTGATACCGTAGAACATTCTTTTACTGACGACTACCTGAGCCAGATTGAAATTCTTACCAATGGACGCCCGGTTGATTATCTGGTCATCAATCATATGGAGCCCGATCATTCTGGATCATTAAAGGCTATTGTGACGAAATATCCCCAAATCACTCTTGTCGGCAATAAGAAGACTTTTGACATGGTAGCCAACTATTACAAGGTTACAGCCAATACGCTGGAAGTATACGATGATTCTGAATTACCGCTGGGAACACACCGCTTAAGATTTGCGACCATACCTATGGTTCATTGGCCTGAAACAATGGTGACCCTGGAACTGACCAGCAAGATCCTTTTTACAGGCGATGCCTTTGGAAGTTTTGGAACGCTCGATGGCGGCATCTTTGACGATGAATTGAACCTTGCAATGTATGAAGAAGAAGTGATGCGCTATTTTACCAACATTGTCGGGAAATATTGTCCGCATACACAAAGGGCCTTGAAAAAGATTGAATGTATGGATGTCAAGATGCTTGCTGCCACCCACGGCCCGATATGGAGAAGCAATCTTTCCTACATCATGGATCGTTACGAGAAATGGAGTACTTATACCACTGAAATCGGCGCTGTAATCGTATATGGTTCGATGTATGGAAATACTGCAAAAATGGCCGATGTCATTGCCCGTCAACTGGCAGTTCGTGGAGTGAAAAACATTCGTGTTTACGATGCTTCAAAAACCCACGCCTCGTATATCATCAGTGATATTTTCAAATACAAGGCCTTTATCGTGGGAAGTGCTGCCTATAACAACGAACTTTTTCCTTCCGTAGAAACTCTTCTGACCAAGATTGAACACACGGGAATCAAAAACCACCTGCTGGGCATCTTTGGATCATTTGGATGGAACGGTGGAGGGGTGAAGAATCTTCAGAAGTTTGCCGAAACTATTAAATGGGAATTGGTTGGTCAGCCTGTTGAAGAAAAAGGCACACTGAAAACTGAAAAGTTTGAACAGTGCATTGAATTGGCCAATGCGATGGCTGATAAGCTGTTGGGATAATAATCGACTTACATACAACCACCATTTGTTGTGAAATATAAAAACCGCCCCCTGTAAAGAGAGCGGTTTTTGTTTATCCAATCAGCCCCAAAATTATTGAGATTGAAGTTTGAATAGTCCACCCCCCTTTTTGAAGTTGGGGATGATGGCATTGATCACCGTGGTCAGAAAATTAACTATCGAATTATCCTTTGTGGTTGGGGTTAACCGCGCCACCACATCAAAGAATCCCAATAAACCAATCAACAGATGGCCCCAGTTATCGGCAAAGAAATTGCCTGAAACCTCATTGCCAATAGTCGTTTGCTCAAATGCAATCTGAACATCACCTTGCTCTCCAGCCAACGTGGCAGTATTACCTGAGCTTAGAATTGAAGAGGAAGCCATCACCTGATTGTCCGTGATGGTCACACACAAGACGATCATAAAAATGATCACTGAAATAATATTCTTCATAGTACTAATTTTTAATTGAATGAAAAGGCGTGGAGCATGGGGCTAAGAGATAATCTACCTGCCCCAAGCTCTTTGCCCCATGCCCTAGAGCACGATCAACCCGATTACAAACTGGCTGTTTGACATCACCGACTGGTTGCCATTCTGAAAACCGATGTAGCATTGCACTTCATCGCCCGAGAAGTTGGAAGGAAGAGTCATGATCTGGCTTCCGCTGGTACGGGTATTCCCCTCCACGATCGTTACTGCCCTTTTCTTGACAGG
>DMFR01000178.1:0-434 GCA_003450125.1 Prolixibacteraceae bacterium
AGGCCCAGCATCTTGGCCACTTTGCCTGTCTTGATCATTTCGGCGGCACAACGCTGACGTACGCCTTCCGGATCACCATCTCCCCATAGATAGGGAGGCAAAATGCCCTGGTGTCTTTCATCAATACGGTCGCATACACACTGACCCACCAGGTGGGAAGAAATGGCAAAAAGCTGCATGTCATATTTTTCCAGGATAGCTTTGCGTTCATCGCAATAGGCCTGATCTGCTTTGTCGATTTCCATGTGATCGCCCCAGCAGCAAAGTTCAAGTCCGTCATAACCAAATGAAAGTGCTTTCTCGCACATTGTTTCAAAGGGGAGGTCGGCCCATTGTCCTGTAAATAATGTTATTGGTCTGCTCATGATGTTAGTATTTTATGGTTTGTAAATTACGGTTTAACGTTCAATTTTTAAAGTTTAAAGTTGCGTTCC
>DMFR01000178.1:599-6918 GCA_003450125.1 Prolixibacteraceae bacterium
GTTTAAAGTTGCGTTCCGATCGGCACGCAACTTTGAACTTTAAACTTTGAACTTTGAACTATTTAAAGGGCACCCACTTCACGTCATCGTTGTAGCCTGCTTCCACGACTGCATCGATAAACTGCATTCCACGGATACCATCTTCAACACCCGGATAGTCGAGCCATTCAGGTTGAGGTTGTTCTCCATTCATTTTGGCACGAAGGGTAAACGAGAAATTACGGTAAATATTGGCAAAGGCTTCAAGATAACCTTCCGGATGCCCTCCCGGGGTGCGTGTATTGGCAGCAGCAGCAGCTCCCATGGAAGTGCCTACGCGTAGTATTTCAGTAGGCTTGCTCGCCCATTTAGCAATCAGGGTGTTGGGTTCGTGTTGCGCCCATTCCAGTCCACCTTTGTCACCGTAAACACGGATCTTTATGGCATTTTCTTCTCCGGCAGCAATCTGGGTGGCAACCAGAACCCCTTTGGCTCCATTGTCGAAACGCAGCAGTACTGCACCATCATCGTCCAGTAATCGTCCGGGAACGAAAATATTCAGCTCTGCACACAATGAAGTAGTTCTTAAACCTGTGATGTATTCTGCAAGGTGATGGGCATGGGTACCAATGTCACCCATAGCGCCTGCTTTTCCTGAACGTTTGGGATCCGTCCTCCATGAAGCCTGTGCATTTCCTGTATCTTCCAGCTTGGAAGATAACCATCCCTGGGGATACTCTACAAATATCTTACGGATCTTGCCCAACTGGCCTTCTGCTACCATCTGGCGGGCATGCTTTACAGCCGGATATCCTGAATACGTATGGGTAAGTGCAAGCAGCAAACCTGTTTCCTGTAGCTTAGCCTGAAGTTGAAGAGCCTCTTCCAAAGTAAAGGTGATAGGTTTGTCGATCACCACATTGAACCCATTCTCAAGGGCCATCATGGCAGGGCCAAAATGAGCGAAGTTGGGAGTTACTATGGTCACAAAGTCCATACGCTCACCCTCAGGCAACTTGACCTCGTTTTTAAACATTTCCTCATAGGTCTTGTACACCCTGTTTTCAGGAAGGTAATACGATTTCCCGGAGGACATTGAGACCTCAGGATTGATACTGAAACAGCCGCAGACCAGTTCGATCTGTCCGTCCATAAAGGCTGCAAGGCGGTGAATAGCCCCGATGAATGCATCACTGCCTCCACCAACCATTCCCATTCGTAATTTTCGGTTCAACATATTGGTTTATTTTAATTGGTTTATAATTTTAGTCCCTCGTAATTTCAGGTCGATAAAATTATAAAACTTTTCGGGAAGAAGTACCTTTTTATTTGACTAAAAACATCCTACAATTCTTCGCCTGCTAGCTCTTGTACTCCTTCAAATGAAGATTTTTCTATCAAAAAGGCGCAGAGCTAAGAAGTTCAATGGCAAAAAAGGAGAATTTGCCTTTATTAAAGCTTACAAGAAAGTAGATCCATTTTAGTGTATCCTGTTCTTTGCTACGGTCCTAACACCCACCAATCACAATTTCTTTTAAGGAAGTTAAATAAACTTATGGAAACAGTCTGTCCAACGATTAGTTTTCTTATTTTTGTCCCATCAAATCATTTGGAATCAACAAGCGGGAGTAGCTCAGTGGTAGAGCATCAGCTTCCCAAGCTGAGGGTCGAGGGTTCGAACCCCTTTTCCCGCTCACTCAAATCAGTTCGTTACATGAAAATGTGATGAACTGATTTTCTTTTTAAGGGAATTTTAAGAATGAAACAATAAGATCATATACTTCTGATTTTCCGAATCTTATTACTGATTTTTATTACGATAAAGTAAGAATTGTGAAAAATATTTCCAATTAGAGGGTTACCTTTTCCCTGTTTCCGGAATAAATAGATATAAACTACAACTAAGTAATAATCTATCGCCATGATGGCATAGATCAGATGAATCGACCATCCCGGATATCCGGGATTTTGGAATTCTCCGGTTGTCAACAGTTTAGGCCATCGGACAATTAAAAACAAGTTTGATCGTTTATTCTATAGTTTAAAAAGAGATGCATTATGAAAGCAATTGTAAAGGAGTCTCAAAAACATGCGGAGAAGATGGTAAATTTGCTATTCATATTTTTTTTATTAGCCGCAGTAATCGTATCATTATTAGTGTATTATTTCCACCAATAAACATACTGTTATTAATTATTTTACCAACTCTTTGTTTTGAAAATGCAAGTATGTCAATGAATGTTTTTTATTCCTCAAAAAACCGCTCCCCGAAAGAGAGCGGTTTTTTTTAATCCCTAATTTATTAGGCACCTTTTAGGGTACATTCATTTAGCTTTTGTCCTTAAAGCTTCACGAACATAAGTTCGATGCCTATACCACAACCAGTCCTTTTACAAACTGGCTGTTGGAGATCACAGACCCGTTGGCATTCTGAAATGAAATGTAACATTGCACTTCATCCCCTGAGAAGGATGCAGGAACGGTGATCACCTGGCTTCCACCAGTGCGGGTGTTTCCACCTTCCAGCGTTACAACCCTTTTCTTGACAGGATTGTAAACCACCAACACGGACTTGTCATCTGCCATGGCATCGGCATCAGAGGAATTGTCCTCCCAGCTGTAATCAATCTCCCCTGCGGTGGTTGACACTGCAGTTGGATTTAAAGCTTGCGGAAGAGAACCCTGACTGACCAATACCTGGGTATAGTCAATCTCGTAAACCGGGTAAGCACCCGTAATGGCATTGCTGAAGTTGTACGACATGGCTGCATTGAAAGCCGACATCCTCACCGCCTGGTTTTTAAAGCCAATCCTTAGAAAGGCCGTGAGCGGTTTCAAAAACTTGATCATTGTACCAAACCTTGCACGCTGATCCAGCTGTGCCGGTGAATTTGGATTTGAAACACTTGTTGCCAGTGAACGCATGTACTCGATGCCTTTCCAGCTGCCCCCGATAACTGTTCCGACCTTGCCGGAGAATCCACCCAGGATTCCTTTTGAAATTGTTCCCATTGTTTTGATTTTTTAAATTGTAAATAGTAAATAGTTAAATTGTAAATTCAAGGACTTTAGTTGAATTTTACTCGAGGAAATCCTTCCTGTCCCTTTTGTGAGAATAAAGATCGGTAGGTTCCAATAGCTGGCCATGCAATCGACTTTATTTGACCCTATTTGACCTTATTTGACCTTTTGGGTAAGTATGAATTGCACGAATTACACGAATTAGGAGCCTTGAAAGCAGGATAGGAAGGTTATTAAATCGCCCATGTTTTTTAATAATG
Source organism: Prolixibacteraceae bacterium (assembly GCA_003450125.1). Taxonomy (GTDB): domain Bacteria; phylum Bacteroidota; class Bacteroidia; order Bacteroidales; family Prolixibacteraceae; genus Aquipluma. Next base: position 3,860 of record DMFR01000178.1, read on the forward strand.
ATTCCCATGGAATAGAGTTAATCCCCGGTTATGTGTCACCGCTAAAGCGTTTTTTTGTGGGTCGGTATGCTTCTTCTACCATACTGTTTCCGCTAGCGCGGCTTTTAAGGTGCGTAGCATTGACAGTATGTTAGAACCAGTCAGATCCACCCGACTTTTCAAGTGCGTAGCACTGACAGTATGGTAGCAGTTAATGATTGGATAAGATGAAAGGTGCGTAGCACCGACAGTATGGTAGAACCATTAGATCGCGCGGCTTTTCAAGTGCCTAGCACTGACAGTATGGTAGCAGTTAATGATTGAATAAGATAAAAGGTGCGTAGCACCGACAGTATGGTAGAACTAATGCGCACATGCAAATCCACCCCTCAAAGATACCTCGCACCGTAATATTTGTTGCAATCAATTCTTCGTGGATCGCTTTTCATTCTACCCACAAGTGCGAATTCGCACATTTGTACGTTTTTTTTGTGCGAAAACAAGTTTTCGTTTTCACCTAAAAATTTGATCAAATAAATTATCCGCAAATACCACCATCACAACACACTCTTTTAAAGACCATTAACAGTTTTAAAAAATAATATATTTTCTGTCTCCACCCCCTTGGTATCCCCTTTGCCTTTTACACCCCTGACATCATGACAATTTATTTTTCACAGCCATCGCCTTCAAAAACTGATAGGATGTGAACCTTGAAAAATAAGAATTGGAATTGATGGAAGGTCTATCAGGTATTCATAATGCTTACGGGTTTTGATCAATATTTTATTGAATAAACCATGTGGGGAGTGATGATGCGACGAGAGAGATTTATTCTGAAAAGTATTAATTTGAAACTGTTACAATGAAGTATTCTATCAATGAACTGGTTAAAAGAACATTCTTAGTTTTTATAGGTATCCTTTTTACAATGATGAGTTATTCTGCCACCTACTATGTCAGCAATTCAGGCAGCGATTCCAACAACGGACAGTCCGAAAACAACTCTTGGCAAACTTTAGCCAGGGTCAATTCAGCCTCCCTGGCTGCAGGTGATTCAGTATTGTTTCATTCAGGCGACTCCTGGTTTGGACAATTGGTTCCCAAAAGTGGCAGCTCATCCGCCAGGATTACCTACGGGGCTTACGGGACGGGCAATAAACCCCTGATCCATGCCGCCATTACCAAAATGAGCACAGGTGACTGGGTCGATCAAGGATCCAATATCTGGAGAAGTTCCTCTACTTATTCCACTGAAATCGGTAATATCCTCTTCAATGGCTCCGTTTGCGGGATGAGAAAATATTCCGATGGCGCCCTCACTGCACAGGGTCATTTTTACTACAATACCTCAACGGATTACATTACCTTGTACTCAAAGGGTAACCCAGCCAGCTACTATTCCGACATCAAGCTCCTTTCGGTTGCCATTTTGGTAAAAATAAATGATAAGTCAAATATCAACGTGAAGGATTTGAATCTCAGTTTTACCGGCGGCTATTCCGTGGTGGGAGATGGCGTGTCGGGGATTACCCTGAGTAACCTAACCATGATATGGATTGGCGGGCAAACTTATTCGGGTGAAGTAAGGAAGGGAAACGCCGTAGAGTTCTGGAACAATTGCCAGAATGCGTTGGTTGAAAAATGTACCGTAGGCGAAGTCTTTGATGCCGGGCTATCCAACCAGGGCGACAATGCCACCCAGAAAAACATTACCTACCGGAAAAATATCATCTACCATTGTGAATACTCCTACGAGTATTTCCTGCCCGAAGGCGAAACCTCCAACATCCTCTTTGAAAATAATACCTGCGTGGATGCAGGCCTTGGATGGGGCCACAGTCAAAGGCCAAACCCATCGGGAAGACATATCCGCATCGCAGGAACACCTTCCAATACAAACAATTTCGTGGTCCGCAACAACATCTTTTGCAATGCCGTGGATGTGTTGAACTATACCCGCAGCATTGAAGGCCTGGAAGACCGCTTTACCTTCAATTACAATGCATTCTACCAGACTTTGAGCAGCAACCTGGCACAGATCAAAATGGTGTATTATCCTACTTTTTCTGCCTACCAGTCAGCTACCGGATGGGAGTCCAATTCAAGCAACAAGGACCCCTTATTTGTCGATGCGGCCAACCATGATTACCGCCTGGCCTCCAATTCCCCCTGTATCGATGCAGGCGATCCTTCCTCAGCCAAAGATGCCAACGGTACCCGCTCTGACATGGGTGCTCTGGAAAGCGGAAGTTCTGCTGCCAACACTTCGGATACTTCCCGCCCGGTGGTTTCGGCCTTTGACATCCCTTCCACTTCCACTTCCCTTACCGTCCCCCTATCAACCCTGTCAGCCACTGACAATGTAGGAGTGACAGCATTTCTTATCAACGAATCGTCCGTAACCCCTGCCCTTTCAAGTACCATGTGGCACCCAACTGCACCCACCACCTACCAGGCCCTTTCCCCGGGAACAAAGACTCTTTATGCCTGGGCCAGGGATGCTGCCGGCAATATTTCCTATGCAAGAACGGAGAATGTGACCATTACAGATGGAGGAGTAACAACCGGAACGGAGAATATAATCGAACCTCTTAAAATCGATGTTTACCCCAATCCTTGCAGGGACCAGGTAACCGTTCGTTTTTCTCAGACCCCTGAGGCCGGTAGCCATGTTGAAATCTTCGATGTGACGGGTAAAAGCGTAGCCTCTCGTGAAATCACCAATGCGGAAGAACAATTTACACTCACCGCTCAATCTGCCGGATTATACATGGTGAAAACCAAGGTTGGCTCCACTGAAAAGGTTACCAAACTGATCATTAACAAATAACTTCAAAAAGGGAACACTGATTTTATAGAAAAAAAGAAAAAAATGGAACACTGATTTTACTGATGTAACGGATTTACACTGATCTCTTAAAAATACGAATTATACGAATTGAAACGCCCGCCTGCCGGCAGGAATTACACGATATTAAAGAATCAATGTCAATCCGTTACATCAGTAAAATCAGTATTCCATTTTTTTCTTTTTTATTATATTATCAGTGTTCCTTTTTTAAATTTAAATCAGTGTA
>DMFR01000473.1:0-1530 GCA_003450125.1 Prolixibacteraceae bacterium
GAGTTAATATAGCCTTGGTGGCAATGGAACCAGGGGATGTACAGAATTTTGTGCAAATGGACTCATTCAATGATGAGCATAAAAACTTCTGGGGGATTTAATAATTCAGGGATATAACAGATTGGTAGTTTTCATTTATACCACGGCCTAGGTATTTCCGGAAGGGCCATCCTGATGCGCCATTCCTTTGGGAAATAGTTATTGGCCCGGTTGCCAAGGTTTTTGATAAAGCCAAGTGGTACTCCCTGGTATTGTACCAGTAGCCAGCCTTTTTCTGTTGAATTGATCCTGATCTCCTCTTTCTTCTGATAGAGCAAGGCTTCACGCACATCGAGTTCAACTATTCCAAATAGGGCAGGGTTGCGATCAACCGAAAGGGCATAAGTATGTTCGGGGAGGAGGTCGTTCTTTTTGAACTGGGCAATGGGCAAGCCATAACTGATCACACGCAGCTGTTCTGAAAGGGCATTCAATACAGGAATTTTATCTTCAGGGAAAGCAATAAGGAATTCACTTTTGGCGAAGAATTCTGAATCTGAAGTATTGAGCCAAGACCTTATTTCAGCAAACTGTTTGGGCATTTTTTCAAGCCTTGTCTTTATTTTCTTTGGGATGGAAAATGAATCGCTTCCATCTTTTTTGCGGATCAGGGTCAGGAAAAATCCTTCACCTTTGACTTTATGGGGAAGAAAACGATAGCCAAACAGGCCATTGGTTTCAATTTCTTCAACACCCCAACTCTCCTGAAGGGGAATACGGATACTTTCCAATTCATTGTTATCGGCCAGCCATTGAAGATTCTGTTCATTCTCAGCAGGATTGAAGGTACAGGTACTGTAAATCAAATGTCCACCCGATTTCAAAGCAGGCCATATATCAGCCAGAATGCGGCGCTGACGGGTGGCACATAGGTTGGTATTGTCAACAGACCATTGTTCAATGGCTGAGGCGTCGCGTCTGAAGAGTCCTTCGCCAGAGCAGGGTGCATCAATCAGGATAAGGTCAAACAGTCCTTCCAGGGGGCTAAAATCAGCAGGATCGTTGCTGCAAACCACTACATTCTGATGCCCCCATTTCCGGATGTTCTCATTCAGAACAGATACGCGTGAACGGATTACCTCGTTGGCTACCAGCAAATCGTCCTTGCCCATCAGGCTGAGCAGGTGGGTAGACTTACCTCCAGGTGCGGCACAGAGGTCCAGAACAATACGGTTGGAGGTATGTTCTATTTGTTTGAAAGCTTGCTCAACAAACATTGAACTGGCTTCCTGCACATAGTAGGCTCCCGAATGAAACAGCGGGTCTAGTGTATAGGATGGACGCTGGTTGAGGAACAGACCCGTTTCACACCAAGGGATTGGTTCCGCAGTAACAGGAAGCTTGAATTTGAACGGGTTTGTACGTAAACTGATGGATGGAATCTGATCAATGGATTGTACAAATTCATCAAAATCAAATGGGAATTGACTTTTAATTCGTTCAAGAAACGCAACAGGCAATATTTCGGAAGTCTTTTCGATGGTATTTGAG
>DMFR01000473.1:1621-12372 GCA_003450125.1 Prolixibacteraceae bacterium
GGTATTTGAGTTTTCTTTAAGATATTTGCCGGCAAGATAATTTGAATGAGCTTATAAAACAAATAGCAATGGTTGATAATACGATAGTTTCAGACCTGAATACACAGGCAGATGCAGCAAATTTGGTGGGAATGCTGGAAAAGGTATCTATACAATTTCCCGGGAAGGTAGTTTTTACAACCAGCCTTGGAATTGAAGATCAGGTGATTACTGATATGATTTTCAGCAATAACCTGGATATTAAAGTGATTACCCTTGATACAGGGAGGCTGTTTGAAGAGACCTATAAGGTGATGAACCGCACCCTTGAAAAGTATGGAAAACCCATTGAAGTTTATTTTCCAAAGAACGATGCGGTGGAGAAAATGGTCACACTCAAAGGTCCGTTGAGCTTTTACCTGTCGGTTGAAAATAGGAAAGAGTGTTGCCATATCCGTAAAGTTGAACCTCTGACTCGTGCATTGGCAGGAATGGAATGCTGGATAACAGGTCTGCGTGCTTCACAGTCGGAGAACCGCCATGATCTTGATTTCTTTGTTTGGGATGGGGGCTTTAATATGGTAAAATGTAATCCGCTACTTCATTGGTCGCTTGAAGATTGCCAGAAATATGTACGGGAAAATAATGTACCCTACAATGTATTGCATGACAGGGGGTTTGTAAGCATCGGTTGTGCACCTTGTACACGTGCCATAAAACCGGGAGAAGATTTCAGGGCAGGTCGCTGGTGGTGGGAAGATAACTCGAAGAAGGAATGTGGGCTGCATACGCATGAGGAGTAGAATTGAATTTGAGATTATTGGAGTCATTAAAATATACGGATAATTATAAATTTATGAATTGTTAGGGCTATATTTGTTTAAAATGAAATAAATGGATATTGCGATTTCGAAAAATAATGTTCCCATTCGTTTAACTAATGAGCGTTGGTTGCATATTTCAATTGGGCATCCTGAAATAGCTGACTTTTATTACGAAATATTAGAAACGATTGAAAATCCTCAAACTATTTATGGGGGAAGTGGGGGAGGGTTAATTGCTGTTAGTTTCAAATACGAACCCTTCAATAAATTCATTGTTGTTATTTATAAAGAAGTTTCTTTAATTGATGGATTTATTATTACAGCTTATTTGTCGAATAAAGAGCAAAAATTTGAAAAAAAGATAATTGTATGGAATCAGTAATAACAAAAGAAATTAAGGAAATACTTCCTTACCTTATCAAGCATAGAAACGTTTGGTCGAATTATGATGAGGAAGCCGATTGTTTGTATTTTCATTTTAAAAAACCTAATAATGCTGACCATACTGAAATGACAGATGATGACATCATAATTAGGTACGAAAATGATGAAATCATCGGATTTACCGTTTTAAATGCAAGTAAAAGATAAAATCTTAATTATCCACAAGCGTCCTTCCAAATGGAGTCAATGCCAGGGACATGAGCTTGAAATGTTGCTTGGCCCAGGGGATGCCGATGATCGTGATTGCAAGTAATATTCCAAATATCAGATGAGTAAGTGCTATCCAAATGCCACCTATGAGCAGCCAGATAATGTTCATGAAGGTTGAAAGGCAGCCTGGGGCAGATGGTTGATAGCCAATGGTGGTGCCAAAGGGCCAAAGGGCTAGCATTGCCAGTTTAAATGCCTGAAGACCGAAGGGTATTCCGATAATGGTCACACAAAGTAAAAGTCCTGCTACCATATATTCCAAAAAGACCAGGAAGCCACCAAATACCAGCCAGATTAAATTTCCAAGGAAGCTCATGATTGTTGATTAAATGTTTCGTTAAAGGTACATAATCTTCTTAAATCATTTTAATTTTCAGAGAATTCTGTAATAGAGTTCAGAAAAAGGGGATCTTGAGATTTTAAAACCACACTATATTTGGAATTTAATTTCAAATTTCTTACCTTTGATAGGATCAAAGGTGGTTTATTTAGCATGAAATATCGACAATAGAAGCCAACCATTCAACCATTCAACCATTCAACCATCTAACCATTCAACCATCAAACTTTCGTCAGCTTCCATTTTCCTTTTCTGAAATAATACCAGGCCGTCAAGGTAAGAGATGATTCTGCGGCAACAATGGCTATACAAATTCCCTCAATTTTCAGATCAATTACGATGGCTAGCAACCATGCCAGTGGAATTTCGAACAGCCAGAAGCAGAACAGGTTTATTTTGGTAGGTGTCACTGTGTCGCCACTGCCATTAAACCCTTGGATGAGTACCATTCCAAGTGCATAAAAGACAAAGCCATAGCTGATGATTTGCAAGCTCTTGGCTCCGCTTGCCACTACAGCAGGATCAGCAATAAACAGTCGGATAAAGGGTTCAGGCCAAATGGCAAAGACTACCCCAATCAATCCAAGCAATACCATGTTGGCAACGGCAGTTATCCAGACGGTCCGTTCAGCACGGTCAGGTTGTTTGGCTCCCAGGTTTTGTCCTACCAGCGTAGAGGCAGCATTGCTCAGTCCCCAGGAAGGCAGCAGGGCGAAAACCACAATCCTAATGGCAATGGTGTAGCCGGCAAGTACCTCTGATCCCAATGCTGAAATGATGCGGATAAGGGCAATCCAGCTGGAGGTGGCAATGATGCTTTGCAGGATTCCACCGGCAGCCAACCGGAAGAGTTGAAACATCACTTTCAGTTTTATGGTCAGGTGATGAAGATCAAGCCTGATCCGTTTATTTCCATTAAACAGGAGATAAAACTGGTAGCAAACGGCCAAACTTCTTCCAGTCGTAGTAGCAACAGCAGCACCCATCACCCCCAGTTTGGGAAATGGACCCAATCCGAAAATCAATAACGGGTCGAGGATGATATTGATGAAGTTGGCAAACAGTAAAACACGCATCGAAACAGCAGCATCGCCCGAACTTCGAAAGACTGAATTGATGATAAACAGCAACATGATCACTGAATTTCCCCCAAACATGATGGCAGGATACATATATCCGGTCTGAGCCATTTCTTCAGAAGCGCCCATGATCAACAGGAAATCTTTGGCAAAGAGGATTCCGGGCACTGTAATGAGTAATGAAACAAAAAGACCGGCTACAATGGCCTGAAAAGCAGCGATACCTGCTTTGCCCGATTGCTTTTCCCCGATACGACGGGCTACCAAAGCGGTTGTAGCTGTGCTGAGTCCCATGCCAATGGCATATACAATAGTCATGCTGGCTTCAGTAACACCCACTGTGGCTACTGCATCAGGCCCAAGTTTTGAAACAAAAAAGATGTCAACGACAGCAAATATAGATTCCATGATCATTTCCAGTACCATGGGAATGGAAAGAATAAGCAGCGCCTTACCAATACTGTCACTGGTGAAATCACGGTCGCTTCCCGCGATGGCTTCTTTTATGTCAGTCCACAACGATTTGAATCGAATGGATTTTAATTGGTCAAAAATGGTCAATGCTTTTTTATCAGTCATGATAAAAATCTATTTATGCTTAAGGAAACGATAGGGAAAACGAACTGAAAATTCTTTTCTACACTGTAGAAATTAACGGATTGCGCAATAACAGACCGCCGGAGTTGATGTCAGTTTCATGAACCGGTCTTTTAGAATTTTTGGTAAATTTAAGGAATTTGAATGTATCAATGAACCTGATGATAATAAAAAACGTTTTAGCATAAAAAAAACATTAATGAAATTTACTCAACTACTGTTCTCTATTTGGGTTGTTTTGGTTTTAGCTTCCTGCCGTACTGATCTAAACAGCCTATCTGTTATCAATTCAGAATCTTTTCATGAAAAGCAGATTCAGCTTCACTTTCAGTCTAACCAAACAACTAGTCAGGATTCTTTGTTGACTTTATCCGAAGATCAAAGGCTTTTTCTAAAAAGGCTGGATGAAATGCTTTCAATGACTGAACACATTCGACAGTCACATTCCGACAGCCTTTGGCGTAAGCTTACAAAGAAGTGGGCAGAATTTGATTCCACATCTATTGGAGCTGGCCAGACGTTCTATACACAAAATAATCTTGCGGCTGATTCCCTAAAAGGCAAATTATTCCCTCAAGCCGCCCTCAAATGGGCCCAATTGAATATCGATTTGGTTAAACTCTCCGGAGAAGTGCGCTTTGGCGATGCTCTGGAAGTTCTTTTATATGGAACAAAGGAGTTTGTTTTTCCTGAAAAAATGTTGAAATCAGTGATCTATACCCATGTGTTTGATCAGATTTATGTCAATATCATAGGCTCGTCCTCTATGGAATACCAACATACAACTGGTGGAACGGTGAAACTTATCCAGGAAACCAGTTATCCGAAAGGAAATGAAATGATCTTGAAATGTGAAACCAGCGATATCAGGTACATGGATGTTTTTATTCGGATTCCCTCATGGGCTGTAAATCCTACAGTCTCCTACGGAATAGTAAAATATGTTGCCCACCCTGGGCAGTATACTGAGATTGCCAAGAAATGGGAAAAAGGAGATGAGATAAGGGTAGTACTCAGAAATTAACTGATGACTAATTGCAGACATTTGACGGCAAAGGATCAACCTACCAAGGAATCCCATACTATCCTTTGCCGTATGGCTTTCTGTCACCTGAGCTGTTTGTGCATCTCTTATTCGGGTGAATGAAGTGAGATGTGATTTCCCTCCGTGTCCTCAAAAGTTGCATAATAACCAAGCTCATCGTTGATCTTGGTTTTGTGAGCAATGATTTCACCCCCGGCAGCAATTACACGGTTTAAAACATTATCCAGGTTCTTCCCGGCATTCAAATAGATTTTAACACCCAGGGCAGAGGGTATAAATCCATTTCCCTGAACAATGGCACCACCCACACCCTGGGATTCACGATCCATGGGTAGAAAACCCATTCGTAGCCCGTTCATGGTAGTTTCAGTCATTTCGTAATTGTAAATACGCTGATAGAATTCCTTGGCCAGATCGAAATTCAACACCGGAATCTCAAACCAATTGATTGCATTTGTCATTTTTTCCATGTCCTGTATTTTTAGAATCTTTAAATTAAAACAATTACGCATAACTCTTAGTTTTGTTCGGGTTAAATACAAGGTATTTTTATTCAAAATATTCATTTGATACGAGAATGTCAGGCACATTCATTTATCTTTGTAAGCATTCAAAAAAAACAAGCGATGAACGAGCGGCCACTTATTTTAATTACCAATGACGATGGAGTCACGGCAAAAGGGTTAACAGAACTTTCAGAAGTCATGCGTCTTTTTGGGGATGTGGTAGTGGTGGCACCGGATCGTCACATGTCAGGAATGTCGAATGCCATCACTGTTGATTTTCCAATCCGTGTTACCAAAAAGGTGGATGAGGAAGGTTATCAGGTATATAGCTGTACAGGGACACCGGTTGATTGCGTTAAGCTGGCCTTTGATCAACTGCTGGACAGGTACCCTGATTTTGTGGTGTCGGGAATCAATCATGGCTCGAATTCATCCATCAGTGTGGTATATTCCGGTACGATGGGTGGAGCATTGGAAGGCTGCATTCATGGAATTCCCTCGATGGGCTTTTCCTTGAATGACTATGACCATGAAGCGGACTTTTCACGTGCAAAAATATATGTAGCCAGGGTCTTTCAGCAGGTAGCTGAAAATGGCCTTCCTCCTTTTGTTTGCCTGAACGTGAATATCCCCAAGGGAGAGATAAAAGGCATCCAGGTTTGTCGTCAAACCTCCGGCAAATGGGTTGAAGAGTTTGACAAGCGCACAGACCCGCACAAGAGGGAATATTTCTGGATGGCTGGATATTTCAAGAATTATGAGGTGGATGTAGCCGATGCCGATATTACAGCCCTTGAAAATGGATTTGTAACGGTAGTTCCGGTGAATGCCGATATGACATGCTATCAGACTTTTGAGAGCATGAAAAGCTGGAGGTTTTAATATGTTTGAGCACAAAAGAACCCTGCACGATCGTATCCTGACAGGTTGGTTACTGGGAACCATCGTGCCATTGGTCATCTTCATGATCACTTACGAGGTCAAATACAGTGAAATGGATTTTTCGGTTTACGTAAGGAATCTGTGGCAGATGAAACTGTTTCTTAAAATAATTAGCCTTTGTGTGTTTCCCAACCTTGGCTTCTTTTTTATCTTTTACCGGTTAAAATATGATATGTCGGCCCGAGGAGTCATCATGGCAACGCTCATGTATACCTTTCTGGTATTGATTGCAAAGGTGATGTAGGAAGACGGAAGACAGAAGTCGGGAGACGGGAAGATGAGAAAATGAGAAGAGGAGAATAAACCCTGCAATATTAATTGGAGCGACAACTTTAAACTTTGAACTTTAAACCTAATACTCTAATATTGGCTCGACCACTTGGAACCTGGAACTTTGAACTTTGAACTTTAAACTTTAAACTTGGAACTATATACTCATGAAATATTACGTTTTAGCCGGTGAAGCTTCGGGCGATTTACATGCCTCCAACCTGATCAAGGAAATCAGCCTGATAGATCCTCAGGCTCAGTTTCGCGGATTTGGGGGTGACCTGATGGAGAAAGCAGGCATGAAAGTGCTGAAACATTATCGCGATCTGGCTTTTATGGGTATCGTTCCGGTGATTATGAATATCCGGACCATCAAAAAGAACTTTAAGTTCTGTGAAGAGGATTTGCTTGCATTTAACCCCGATGTACTGATATTGATAGATTATCCTGGATTTAACCTTCGGATGGCTAAATTCGCCAAAGAACACGGCATACGGACCTATTATTACATTTCCCCCAAGATATGGGCATGGAAACAGAAACGGGTGTACCGGGTGAAAGCTTATGTGGACGAAATGTTTACCATTCTGCCTTTCGAATCTGAGTTTTACGGGAAGTTTGATTACAAGGTCAATTACGTTGGAAACCCTTTGTTGGATGCCATTCTGCAAAAGAAAACGGAACCAGACTATCCCCGTTTCTTTGCAGAAAATCAATTGCCGGACAAGCCTATCCTGGCATTATTGCCCGGGAGCAGAAAGGCAGAGATCAGTGTACTGCTTCCCACAATGCTTGAAGCGGCTTCCCATTTCCCGGAATTCCAATGTATCGTAGCTGGTGCTCCCAATATGGGGGTGGAATTTTACCAGCCGTTCATGAAATCACATACTGCCCCGATCATTTGGGACAAGACCTATGAAATCCTGGTTCACAGTCGCGCTGCCATTGTATCTTCGGGAACGGCTACCCTGGAAACAGCCATTTTAAATGTTCCACAAGTAGTTGTTTACCAGTTGACTCCCAACTGGTTGTTTATTTACTTGAAGAAGTATTTCCTGAAGACTAAATGGGTATCTTTAGTGAATATTATTCTGAAAAAGGAAGCTGTTACTGAGTTAATCCAGGCAGACTTTACCCTGAAAAATATCGTCAGCGAATTGAATAAGATTGTTCATGATCCACAGAATGAGAAAAGGATGTTGGACGATTACAGGGAAATGATGATCTTGCTTGGAAATAAAGGAGCTTCAGAGCGTGCAGCCCGTTTAATGGTCAGTAAGTTAAAGTTCAAAGTTTAAAGTTTAAACTATGAAGTTGCACCCAGATCGGCACGCAACTTTAAACTTTAAACCTGAAACTTTAAACCTTTCAAAGCAATACCTACTTTTCGGAGTGGGATCAAATTTTAAATCATTCATAGTTAGGTATGTTCAGTTTATTGAAAAAAGAGATTACCAGTTTTTTTGGATCGCTCACCGGATACATCGTTGTTTTTGTGTTCCTATTGGCTACCAGCTTATTCCTATGGGTCTTCCCCGGGAACTACAATATCCTGGATGGCGGTTATGCATCGCTTGATGCCCTTTTTACACTAGCTCCGTGGGTTTACCTGTTTCTGGTTCCTGCTGTGACTATGAGGCTATTTGCCGAAGAAAAACGGCTAGGCACCATGGAAGTATTGCTTACCCGGCCACTGTCTGTTTTCCGTATTGTCTTAGCCAAATACCTGGCAGGTTTACTGCTGGTTACCATTTCTTTGTTGCCCACACTGGTATATTTTTATTCGGCTTATGCACTCGGGAATCCGGTTGGCTGTATTGATACGGGTGGAACCTGGGGCGCCTATATCGGATTGTTCTTTCTGGCTGCCATCTATGTAGCCATTGGGTTGCTGGCTTCTGCCCTTACGGATAATCAGATTTTCTCTTTTATCCTTGCCATGGGATTGTCGTTTCTGGCCTATATGGGTTTCGATATGGTGGGTTCCTTGCAATTTCCATCAGCTATTCAGCAGGCTATCACAGGATTTGGTATCAACGAACATTACATGTCCATTAGTAGGGGAGTAGTAGATTCGCGCGATTTGGTCTATTTTCTCTCTGCCATTTTTCTGTTTATCTTCCTAACGAGCCGTATCATCCATTTTCACAAAATCAATTTCCGAAGAGAAGTAAAACTTGGAGCATCGGTTCTGGCAATGGTTGTTTTACTTGTAATTTTTGGCGGGCAATTGTTCTTTCGTCTTGATCTGACAGCTGAAAAAAGGTATTCAATCACCACCGTTTCGAAGAACCTGGTGAAAGATCTGAACAAACCCATCAATATTACCCTCTACCTGGCTGGGGAATTGCCTTCTGGTTTTCGCAAACTTCAAAAGTCAGTTCAGGAAAAAATTGCAGATTACAATGCCTATTCCTCCAAATTGATTAATCTGACTGTCATCGATCCTTACCAGATTACCAATGTCAAACAACGTGATAAACTGTTTGGAGAGCTGACTGTAAAAGGACTTCAGCCTACTGATATTCGACAGAATAAGGAACAGGGGACTGTTACCACACGCATTTTCCCAGGGGCGATTATTCAGTATGGTGAAAAGCAATTAAGTATCAATTTACTGAAAAACAATCAGGGATTGCCTGCTGAGGTGAACCTGAATAATTCCATTGAAGGTCTGGAATATGAATTTACAGCTGCATTCACTGATCTATTGACTTCAGAAAAGCAAACTGTCTCCTTCCTAAATGGGCAGGGAGAATTGAATGAATATGAAACCCATGACTTTGCCCATGCGCTGGCAGATAAATATATCGTTACCCAGGTTTCAGCCCAACAGCTTATTTCAAATGGTCCTAAGATCAAAACATTGATGGTAGCCAATCCTACCATTGCATTTACTGAGAAGGATAAATTTTGTATCGACCAGTATTTGATGAACGGAGGCAGGATAATATGGCTGATTGACCCGGTATCGGTGAGCCTTGATAGTTTAAGTACCGGATTAACAACCCTTGCTTTCCCGCAAAAGTTGAATCTGGATGATCAGTTGTTTAAATATGGCATCCGTCTGAATGCCAATCTTGTACAGGATGCAGAATGTTTAAGGATTCCGGTAAATACAGCACCCGCCGGACAGCCTGCCAAGTTTGCCCCTGCTCCATGGTATTTTTCACCCTTGTTGATTCCCTCAGAGAATCATGTCATCAGCCGCAATCTGAACCGTCTGAAGGCAGAATTCGTAAGTTCAATAGATACTGTCGGTGGACAACCACAAGTTGGAAAGACCGTTATTCTGGCGACCTCGCCTTATTCGCTGGTTTCAAATACTCCTATGGAAGTTAGTCTGGCAAGTATCAACAATCCGCCTGACCGTCGTCTTTTTAGTCAACCCTCGCAATCTGTAGGTGTTCTGCTGGAAGGAACATTTACATCCGTTTTTAAAAACCGTATGGTTGATGCCTTCGGGGTGAAGGCTTCACAGGTGAAAACCGAAAGCCAGCCTACGCGCATGATCATCTTTTCTGATGGAAACCTGATTGCCAATAAATACCGGTTTTCAGCAGGCAACCCTGAATACATGCCCCTGGGGTATGACCAGTATTCACAACAGACCTTCGGGAACAGGGATTTTCTGCTCAATGCGGTCAATTATCTGTGCGATGACCAGGGATTAATGGAGCTGCGTTCAAGGGTTTTTAAGATCCGCCTGCTCGATAAAGTCAGGATTCGGGAGGAAAAGACCTTCTGGCAAATGCTCAATGTGTTGATGCCTTTGGTGCTAATTGCCTTATTTGGTGGAATCTATGTGTATGTCCGGCGACGTAAATACAGCTGTTGATTTCTTGTGTATAAATGTTGAAAGATCAATTAGGTAGAAAAAATCAAAGTATGTATATTCGTGATCTTCTCTTTGAAAAGATGCGAAGCTGATTTCAAGGCCAATAAATGAATAAGAAACGAAAACTCTAAAAAATAACCAATGAAATTTGTTGTTTCAAGTACCGAATTACTCAGTCATCTTTCTGCAATCAGTAAAGTGATCAATTCAAAGAATACACTTCCTATTCTGGATAATTATTTGTTTCTCTTGGAAGACAACCGTTTGACAGTCACTGCTTCTGATCTTGAATCAACTTTGATTACAAGTCTGGAGCTTGAGAACACCAGTGGAACTGGCGCTATTGCTGTACCGGCCAAACTGATGAACGAAACACTCAAGGAATTTCCAGAACAGCCACTGACCTTCCAGATTGATCCTGAAACATTTGCCATTGAGATTTTCTCTCAGAATGGTAAATTCAGCATCGTTGGACAGAACGGAGAGGATTTTCCGCAGCAGCCTATCCTGAATGAAGCCGTTGCCTCCACCATCAATGTCAATCACAGTGTGCTGTTGAGTGGAATCAACAAGACTCTTTTTGCCACTGCTGACGATGAACTTCGCCCTGTGATGAATGGTGTTTTTATTGAACTGTCCACCGAAGACATCAAATTTGTAGCTTCCGATGCCCACAA
>DMFR01000472.1 GCA_003450125.1 Prolixibacteraceae bacterium
GGGTGAAAACCTCAGGAAGAAAAGAGAGCTTCTAGAAGAGGTAAAACGCTTTACCCTCTCAGGTGACGATAACGCCGATCTGGACAAATTGAAAGAATTTCAGCGTACTTTTACCGAAATTGGACATGTTCCATTCAAAGACAAGGATGCCATTCAAAATGAATTCCGAGATGTGATCAACCATCATTTTGATTCGTTGCGTATTGATGAAAAGCGTCGTAACTTGATGAAGTTCAAGAATAAAGTGGCAGGAAACACTTCTTCAGGAAAAGGACAGAATAAAAATCGCTTTGAGCGCGAAAAGTATATGACCAAACTAAAACAGATGGAATCCGACCTGGCCTTGCTCGATAATAATATTGGATTTTTTGCCAATACTAAAAATGCAGAAGCATTGATCGGCGATGTCAACCAGAAGATTGCCAATACGAAAGAAAAAATCGAATTCCTGAAAGAGAAGATCCGAATTATGGATGCGATGGAAGACGATGAATAGCATTATAAGAAAAACCCGCTACATCAAGCGGGTTTTTTGTTGTTATCATACCATTAAATTTCAATACATTTTTTAGAGGTATGTTTTATTAATTACCTTTGCTCGCTTTTAAGAACTATTAAATTTCACAATCTTGTCAGCAACCAGGTACATATTTGTAACAGGAGGGGTAACATCCTCCCTTGGGAAAGGAATATTAGCTGCTTCGCTTGCTAAATTGCTTCAGTCCAGAGGATATTCTGTGACCATTCAAAAATTGGATCCCTATATCAATGTAGATCCGGGAACCTTGAATCCCTATGAGCACGGTGAATGTTTTGTAACCGATGATGGTGCAGAAACAGACCTTGATTTGGGCCATTATGAGCGTTTTCTAAACGTTCCGACCTCTCAGGCCAACAATGTAACTACAGGCCGTATCTATCAGTCAGTAATCAACAAAGAACGCAGGGGTGATTATCTGGGAAAAACCGTACAGATCATTCCGCACATTACCGATGAGATCAAAAGAAAAATCAAGATTCTTGGATCAAAAGGAAAGTACGACATTGTCGTTACTGAAATTGGCGGTACGGTGGGGGATATCGAATCACTTCCATACATTGAAGCTGTTCGTCAGTTGAAATGGGAACTGGGCATTCATGCCCTTGTAGTCCATTTGACATTGGTGCCGTTCCTGGCAGCTACGGGGGAGCTAAAGACCAAACCTACCCAGCATTCAGTAAAGACATTGCTTGAAAACGGGGTTCAACCAGATGTGTTGGTGCTGCGCACGGAACATGAACTTGGAATGGACCTGCGTAAAAAAGTAGCCTTATTCTGTAACGTTGCAATAGATGCTGTTATTCAATCAATTGATGTTTCAACCATTTATGAAGTTCCTAACAAAATAAGGGAACAGCGGTTGGATGAAATCGTATTGCATAAAATGGGGCTTCCCTTGAAAGACGAGCCACAGATGGATGACTGGAATGATTTCCTGAATAAATTAAAGAAGCCTACTTCAGAAATTGAAATTGGCTTGATTGGCAAATATGTTGAATTACAAGATGCCTATAAATCGATTGTTGAAGCCTTGATCCATGCCGGAGCGATGAATCTATGCAAGGTAAAAATACGTTGGATCCATTCAGAAAAAATTACTCCCGAGAATGTAGAAAAGAAACTGGAGGGTCTGAAAGGAATCATTGTAGCCCCGGGATTTGGTCACCGCGGTATTGAAGGAAAAATCATTGCCACAAAATATGTCAGGGAACACAATATTCCCTTCTTTGGAATCTGTTTGGGTATGCAAATAGCGGTTATCGAGTTTGCCCGCAATGTGCTTGGATTGGCTTCAGCTGATTCAACGGAGATGAATGAGCAGACCGAATGTCCAGTGATCGACCTGATGGAAGAACAAAAGGGAGTTACTGAAAAAGGAGGCACGATGCGACTTGGAGCCTATAAATGTCAAATTGTTAACAAGGAATCCAATATATACAGGGCGTACAATAAATTGGAAATCAAGGAAAGGCATCGTCATCGCTATGAATTTAATGATCAATACCTTAAATCATTTGAAGCTGCCGGAATGAAAGCCGTTGGCTTGAATCCGGATACCAACCTGGTGGAAGTAATTGAAATTCCAAAACACAAATGGTTTGTTGGTGTTCAATTTCATCCTGAATATAGCAGTACAGTTTTAAAACCACATCCGTTGTTTGTTGCTTTTGTAAAAGCATCACTCGGAAAATAATTTAATTTTTTATGGATAGAAATACGGTTATAGGTGTAGCCCTCATCTTTTCAATATTGATAGGCTTCAGCTATTTTAACAGGCCTTCAGAAAAACAACTGGCAGTAGCAAAACATACGCGCGATTCTCTAGAGATGGTGCGGACGGAAAATCAAAAACAGAATATCGCAGCAGCAAAACTGGATTCCATTCAGACGTTGACAGCTACAGTGCACAGCGATAGCCTAAATGCTGATCAGGATATTGCAAGAAAAGAGAAATTCGGAGTTTTTGCTGCAGCATCTGTTGGTAAGGAAAAATTCTATGTAATTGAAAATAACCTGATGAAGGTGACCTTTTCCAATAAAGGTGGTCGCATCTATTCAGTAGAATTGAAAGGTTACAAGACATACGATCAAAAGCCTTTGATCCTGTTTGAAGGAGACAAGAGCAAATTTGGTATGAATTTCTTTGCCCAGAACCGCAGCATTGATACACAATCCTTCTATTTTGTACCATCAGATTCGACTAAAGATCAAGTGGTCAATGGGCCTGTAGTTAAAAAGGGCAAAGAAGGAAATGAAAATTTCAATACATCCAACAAGGGAGAATCAAAGGCCATTTCCATGAAACTGTTTGCAGGTGATGGAAAATACCTGGAATACAAGTATACGCTCAATTACAACTCCTTTCTTGTTGGTTTCGAGGTCAATACAAAAGGGTTAAATAATATCATAACCACCAATTCCAATTACCTGAACTTTAACTGGAATATTGATGTTCCGCGTCAAGAAAGAAAATCGAAATTCGGCGAAGACAGTTATACCACTATTTACTATAAATACTTGGCTGATGATGTAGATAATCTTTCTAAAGGAAAATCAGGAACTGAAAGCCTTCGTACCAAAACAAAATGGATCAGCTTTAAACAGTTGTTCTTTTCTTCTGCAATAATTGCCGATGAAGCTTTCCCGTCAGCTGATATCAAGTCTACATTGACAAAGGAAGATCCTCGCTACCTTGGTAATTTCAATGCTGACATTGCCCTGCCTTACGAAGGTAAGGATTCCGAAAGCATTAAGATGAAGTTCTACTTTGGTCCTAACCATTACAATACGCTAAAGCAGTATGGTCTTTCAATGGAAAACCTGATCAATTTAGGTTATGTGGTTGTTCGTCAGGTTAATAAGTGGATAATTATTCCGACTTTTAATTTTTTACGAAACTACATTAGCAACTTTGGTATTATCATTTTACTGCTGACCATCTTTATTAAACTGCTGGTATTTCCTTTCACCTATAAATCATATCATTCTCAGGCTAAAATGAAAGCCCTGAAACCTGAAATTGATGAAATAAATGAGAAATTCCCTAAGGAAAAAGCCATGGAAAAACAGCAGGCCACAATGGCTCTGTATAAAAAAGCGGGAGTAAATCCCATGGGTGGATGTTTACCCATGTTGTTCCAGTTCCCGGTTTTGATCGCCATGTTCTTCTTTTTCCCCACATCGATTGAATTGCGTCAGCAAAGTTTCCTTTGGGCAACTGACTTGTCAACCTACGATTCGATAATGACCCTGCCTTTTACGGTTCCTTTTGGCTTTGGTAACCATATCAGTTTATTCTGTTTGTTGATGACCATCACTACTATCATTTCTCAATACCTGAGTTCGCAGACCCAGAGCACCGCAGCAATGCCAGGGATGAAAACCATGATGTACATTATGCCCGTCATGTTCCTCTTTATCCTGAATAGTTATGCCTCTGGCTTGAGTTATTACTATTTTCTGGCCAATGTCTTTACCATTGGACAGATGTATATATTTCGCTTGATGGTCGATGAAGATAAAATACGAGCGCAGATACTTATCAACAAGAAGAAGCCGGTTGTAAAATCTAACTTCCAGCAAAAGCTTGAAGAAATGGCCAAACAGAAAAGTGTAAAATCAAGAAAATAAATCAAATAGAAAATGCTGCCCGAAGGCAGCATTTTCTATGATCTTAGTTTCCCTATTAATGTCAGTTCGATCTAAACGACACTTTAAAAAGGAATCAATATCCCAAAAGTTGGTAGGCTAAGATAAAGTCCATCAGCACTCAGCGACTTACCTAAATACATCACTCTCTTCGTAGAATCCATTTAAGATTGATTTTGACACGATAGTCACAAGCCAATCATACGAATGCCAGTCTTCTTGTGTA
>DMFR01000073.1:0-1988 GCA_003450125.1 Prolixibacteraceae bacterium
ACATTCACATCTGCAAGAACAGGCATTAAAGGTGGGGTAACATCATCCACGATCACATTCTGCAAAGCTGTTGCGACATTGCCGTTGCCATCATCAAAGCTCCAGGTAACTTTGGTTGTACCCTGTGTAGTAATGGGGAATATGGTAGCAGTTGTTCCCGTAATAATCCCTGAACAGTTGTCCATCGTAGTTGGAACAGTTGGTGTGCCGCTGCATTCTCCAACTGTCACATCTGCAAGTACAGGGGTTAAAGGCGGAGTACTATCATATACAAATACATTCTGTGATGCTGTAGCGATACTGCCATGTCCATCGTCATAGCTCCAAATAATTGTTGTTGACCCCACCGGATAAACATCAGTTAATTCAAGTGCATCACTTCTTTTTCCTTTAAGTGAGCCTACTATACAATTATCTGTAACTGTAGCTGTGCCAGCAACTACAATTGCTCCACAAATTCCAGCATCATTATTTACCCTGATGTTGGAAGGAGCAGTAACAATTGGCTTTTCATTGTCGGCAACCGTTACGTTCTGTTCGCAGGCATTGATGTTGCCGTGAATGTCAGTTGCCGTCCAGGTAACTATTGTAGTTCCTATAGGATAAGTTGTGGAAGGATGATCGTTGGTCACAGATAAAATCCCGCAATTGTCTGCAGTTGTTGGTGTTGTTAGCATTACGATTGCAGAGCATTGTCCTGAATCATTATTTATTGATACAGGACCGGAACAAGTAATCGTTGGAAGTACGTTATCAACAACATTTGATACAAGTACAACTTCCTGATTAGTATTATTTGCATCACCATACGTATTCGAATTAACAGTCACTCTATTAGATAAAGATCCGGTACCAACTAAATTACATGGTAAATCCTCAAGTGTTACCGTGAAATTTTTTGTTTCATTTACGGGTAAGTTATCATTGATTGTCCAGCTTACAGTACCTGAACTATAAACACCACCTGCTGGTGTACTGGAGAAATAAGTTGAGCTGGCGGGCAGATAATCAACAACCGTATATGTACCACTTGTATGGTCTAATTTTCCAATATTGCTGACAGAGATTGTATATGTTATTGGCTGATTAACAAGACCGATTGCCGGGTTAGCTGTTTCTTCAATTTTTAAATCAGGTAACACAAATACATTCACTGTGGCAGTAGAAATATTATCGTTGATATTACGATCAGGAAGATTTGAAGATATTACGGCACTATTAATGATATTGGTTGATCCATTAAAAAACAACAATGAATTACTTTTAATGATCATGGAATAATTGATGGTTCCACTTGTCCCTGGATTTAATGATGGAATATTCCAGGTAATCTCACCACCTGCATTGATCCCCTGTCCAATGTTGCCAATATTCAAATAGGTTTCATCATAATTATCCTTTATAATTACACCTGAAGCCGGATAATTGCCGTTGTTGGTGTAAGTTAATGTATAGTTTACTGTTGAACCTGGGCCAGCAGGTGAATTGATAACCGATGCCGTTTTGGTAATAGTCAGATCAGGAGCTGAAACGACGGTAGTTGTTTCAGTATAAGTATCATAGATTGTTCCGTTGTTACTAACTGCAACTGTATTGTTAAGAATTGTGCCATTGGCTAAACCATTAGCAACATTCAGGGTAACAGTAATTATTGTATTTCCAGATGGAAGTAAGGAGAAGTCCCATATATTATTCCCAGTTTTAACACACGGGCTGGATGAGTTTGCTGAGGCAAAACTAGTATTGGGGGGATAAGTTTCTGTTAATCTAACATTTGACAATGGGTTACCAACATTTGAAATTACTATTTGGTAGGTTAATGGGCTACCTGATTGAACCGGGTCTGAAGTGTCGATCTTGTAAACACTTAATAATTCATAACTACTATAAGTCCCTCCGTAAACAAAAGTGTTGTATATAGCTCCTTGTGAAACTCCACATAAGTTAGGAGTTGCTGTGATTTTGGTTTCTGTATATTCATTAGGCTT
>DMFR01000073.1:2137-3047 GCA_003450125.1 Prolixibacteraceae bacterium
GTTTCTGTATATTCATTAGGCTTAGTTCCGTTTGGTGAAGTGAGCGTGTAATGAAAGAAATAGGTCCCATTAGGCGCAATAAACGGGGTTTCGGCAATTGTTGCACCACTAAGATTTTGAATAGATTGATCAAGATTCTGTCCCGAAAACAGGGAACTAGTGAGCGAATATTTTTGATAGATATTTCCCGTGTTGGTTAATGCAACCAAATAAGTAAGGGTGCTGTTCGTGGCTGATTTAATCCCTGCACTTGGTTGACTAATCTTAAATGTATTGTTATAGGCAACAAGAGTAGAAATTGTATTACTTAGAATCGAAGCAGATGTTTGGTTAGATTGTATTTCAGCATAGCTGCTAAGTGTTGCAGGAGAACCATTTAAATAATAGCCCTCTGCCGATTGATTCGTCCCTGTGCCCAATTTACCAACCCTAAAAGTGACTTGAATAATGTTTTCACCACTTCCGGCATCCAAATTTGCAAGGCCAGGAATCTGTGTAGAATTCCATGTTATCGTATTTAATCCACTATTATAAACACCAGCCGGAAATGAGGAATAGTAAGAACAATTTGAGGTATCAGGCAAATAATCGGTAATCACAACGTTGTTTTCCAAGGTGGAAACAGTATTGGAATAAGTTATCGTGTAGGTGATCAAATCGCCAGGATTAGCAATTGAAGGTCCTGATTTACGAAGGGTAAGATTTGCCCCGTAGGTAAACTCAAAACTCAATAAAAACAAGCCTACCAATAAGGGTAAAAAAGTAGATTTTTTCATAACTCATAAATTTGAATGCACACTAATTTTATTTTTTATTTTCCCGTAACAATCACGTTTAATGATGATAAACCCTGAGAACCAACCCTTAGAATGCAACTCAAATTATATGAATTTTGCCTCCAGAACAAATG
>DMFR01000073.1:3142-3461 GCA_003450125.1 Prolixibacteraceae bacterium
TTTTGCCTCCAGAACAAATGAGGTGATTAACAGAATAATTGCTTCAATTAAAATTAAAAATCAATGAGGCCGCTTTCTTTTTTAAAACATAACCATTGATCCAATCCAGCCTTTGGATTAGCCAATAACCTCTATTGTCTATCAAAATGATCTTTATGGCCTATTTCTAACCCATAGTTCCTGTTTGTCGTTTTCAGCATACCCCTTTGAACCCTCAATGGAATATTCACGGGCAAAATTCTTCCTTCTCCGTTCTTTGATAAAGTTAGATTGGCGTAAACGATTGGCCATAGAACTGACCTTATTTGACCTTATTTGA
>DMFR01000073.1:3589-6144 GCA_003450125.1 Prolixibacteraceae bacterium
GACCTTATTTGACCTTATTTGACCTTATTTGGCCTTCAGAGGAATTGTTCATCCCCCAGGAAATCGGGAATGAAAACTGTTAACACATTAATTTGGTATTGTCGCTTCAGGGGTAAATTTTCCTTTCAGTTTTTACTCATCAAGGTAAGACAGTAGTATCTTTGCAGTGAAAAAGACATTCCACATCAAATAATAAGCTAAATTAAGTGATCAATTTACTTTTCAGAAATGAATTAACCCGCTAAGTGTTTGATTAATCCAAAAAATGTATAATTTTGCGCCACCTAAATTTAGGTATAAAGTATTCATGTTTAATTAATTTAGATGTTTTATGAAAAACCAGTATGAAACCGTTTTCATCGTAACTCCCGTTTTATCTGATATTCAGGTAAAGGAAACGGTAAAAAAATTCAGGGACATCATCACCGAACACGGTGGAGAGATGGTCAATGAAGAGGACTGGGGATTACGCAAATTAGCTTATCCCATTCAAAAAAAATCGACAGGGTTTTATCAACTCTTCGAATTTGCTGCCGACCCAACGTTTGCAAAAACCTTGGAAACCCAATTCAGACGTGATGAACGCATTATCCGTTTCCTGACATTCAGCAAAGACAAATTTGCCGTTGCTTATGGCGAGAAAAGAAGAAACAAATCAAAAGTAAAAACTGAAAAGGAGAACTAACGTATGGCCGCAAATTCAAGTGAAATCAGATATTTGACCCCACCTTCGGTTGAAATCAAAAAGAAAAAGTATTGCCGCTTTAAAAAGAACAAGATCAAATTCATCGACTACAAAGATGCTGAGTTCTTGAAGAAATTCTTAAACGAACAGGGTAAGATTTTACCTCGTCGTATTACCGGAACCTCTTTGAAGTACCAACGCAAAGTGGCTAAAGCAGTTAAAAGAGCCCGTCATCTCGCGTTACTTCCATACGTAACTGATATGATGAAATAATTTTAAAGCTGAAGAAAAGATGGAAGTTATATTATTGCAAGATGTTGCACGTTTAGGATCAAAAGACGATATCATTACCGTGAAAAGCGGACATGGTCGTAACTATTTGATTCCTCAGAAGATGGCTGTAATTGCCACCGAATCGGCTAAGAAAGTATTGGCTGAAAACACCAGACAGAGAGCTCACAAAGAAGCAAAATTGAAAGATATTGCTTTGGCCGTTGCTGAAAAACTCAAAGCTGTTCAACTTGTTATTGGAGCTAAAACCAGCAGTACCGGAAAGATCTTCGGTTCTGTTAACACCATCATGCTGGCCGAAGCGATCAATGCAAAAGGATTTGAAATCGATCGCAAACAGATCATGATTTCAGATGACAGTGTTAAGGAAATTGGAAACTACACCGCAAAAATCAAGTTGCACAGAGAAGTAATTGTTGAATTACCTTTCGAAGTAGTTTCAGAGTAAATTATTAATCGTTTATAAATACTGATTCAACTATTTTTCAAACAGATATAGCCACCCGTCCTCACATGCGGGTGGCTTTTTTTATGTCCTTTTTTTAAATATTCCCATATTTTTGAACAATCCCGGAGTAATAGAGTTACCATTATAGAATTTCATATCGAACTTAAACTTATTCATTATGAAAAAATCTATATCCGGGCTTGTCTTCCTCATGCTCTGCCTCCTTTCCCTTTCAATTAATGTTCATGCTCAGAATAACCAGGACTCCATCAGGAGCCACGTTGAAACAGTGGATGGCAATGAGTACATCGGAATCATTCTCCAACAGGATAGCCAAATCATCAGGATAAAAACTGATAATCTAGGTGAAATTAGCATCCCACGTGCAGAAGTAAAAAGAATCACCCTACTTACTTCAGTCAAAACAAAAGAGGGAACTTATTGGCTCGATAATCCACAGGCAACCCGTTACTTCTGGTCCCCCAATGGCTATAGCCTTAAAGCTGGCGAAGGCTATTATCAAAACGTCTGGATTCTGATTAATCAAGTGACTTATGGGATCACCAATCATTTTTCAGCTGGTGTCGGCATAGTTCCATTGTTTCTTTTCGCAGGATCTTCTTCACCAGCTTGGATAACAGCCAAATTCTCTGTACCGGTGGTAAAAGACAAAGTGAACCTGGGCGCAGGATTACTGGCAGGAACCATTATTGGCCAACAAAATACAAACTTTGGTATACTTTATGGTCTCTCCACTTTCGGGTCCAAAGACAAGAATATCAACATTGGACTTGGATGGGGATTTGCCAATGGAGAGATTGCAAAAAATCCGACCCTCAGTATTAGTGGCATGCTCCGTACAGGACCTAGAGGCTATATACTGACTGAAAACTATTTCATTGGAACTCCGGATAATTTTCTTGTATTGCTGTCTCTGGGCGGAAGAAGAATCATCAAACATACCGGCCTCGACTTTGGTGCAGTTATCCCCCTTGGAGCAGATATAGGAAGTTTCGTAGCCATCCCATGGCTGGGTCTTACCATTCCCTTTGGACAAAAATCGTCTTCAGTAAAACTTTGACGGGGAAGGTTACTCAGCGGGTGACTCCAACCTAAATTGAGCGATTTGTT
>DMFR01000072.1:0-973 GCA_003450125.1 Prolixibacteraceae bacterium
TCATGCCAATCATTAAATTGTTATGTATTTTACAAATATAAGTATATTGGGAGTTAATAGTGGGTTTTAATAACCTATGGAAAAATAATTAAGCTATATTTGGTTTCTAAATCAACGTAACAATCAATGGTTTTTACAGAAAGGGAGTAAAGAAATAGGCTATCGTCCAATATGAAGGCATATATCTGACCAGGAAAGCATAAACCAACACAACAAATAAACCATTGGCTTTTAACCACCTATTATGACTACCTCACTACGCAGTTTAATTCTTCCCGCGGTTCTTTTTATGAGTATTCATTTGCAGGCACAACAGGCTATCCCATCGGAGGTGCTACCCGTTGATACCGTTAAAAGATACTCAGAAATAGATACTGATCTGTCTTATTCCAAAGATATGATTAAGCCGGTCTCTTCTGTCAAAATTAATTTAGACAATGTCAAGTTCACCAATGAGTTATCCGTTCTTGAATTCCTACAGGGAAGAGTTAGCGGACTGGATATCAGCAATATTTCCACTAATCCTGGTGAGAGTGCGCAGGCTTTATTACATGGACAAAATCTAAACGACGCCGGTATCCCTCTTATCGTGATTGATGGAATTCCTCAACAATCGATGGGTAATATATTCAATGACTATTACAATAGTTTTGGTAAAATGCAGGATTTAATCCCGGTACCTTTAGAAGATATTCAATCTGTAGAAGTATTGAAAGATGGCACTTCTACAGCCCTTTATGGAGCGGATGGGGCCAGCGGGGTCATCTTAATAGAGACAAAAAAAGGGAGCAGGCAAAAACTAAGCCTTACCTACCAGTTTAATCAAAGCTTTGTAAATTCGCCTTCCTATATTCCCATGCTTAGCGGAGATGAATATACGACTTACCAAATTGAGGCCTGGCACAATTCAAATGGTGTGTACAACCTTCCGCGGGAATTTACATATGACAGGGACTGGGCTAACTTCTACAAC
>DMFR01000072.1:1145-4666 GCA_003450125.1 Prolixibacteraceae bacterium
GGGACTGGGCTAACTTCTACAACTATACAGCCAATACTGATTGGATGAATGCGGTCACCCAATCAGGAAATGCAGCCAACCATGAACTGAGTTTTTCAGGTGGGAATGAAAAGAACAGACTCTATGGATCAGTCAACTACCGTGACGAAACAGGTACTACCATCAATACCAGTACTAAAAGGCTTTTGAACAGGTTAAACTTCGAACATTACTTTACAAAAAAACTTACCCTTGCTCTAAACCTAAGTTATGGAAACAGTAAGGATGATTGCAATAGCGTGGATATCCTGGACATGGCTTTTAAAAAAGCACCTCATATGAGTATCTGGAAATATGACGCGGTAGGTGAACTGACAGGTGGCTATTTCACAAACTCCAGCACTTACCAAGGGAATAGTTGGGATACGCAAAATCCTGTGGCTATTTCAGAAACTGAAAATGCCCTGAGATCAACAAATAATTTTATGACAACAGCTCATCTACAATACTCTGTAAACGATTGGCTGCGATTCAGGGAGACTTTTTCCTACAATATATTATCATCAGAGACAAAAAAACAACTGCCCTATTCTATGTCTGACAAGGGATATATGCAGTTTCGGAATGAGATTCATGCTTTTGTAAAAGTTCCCTTCAAAGAGGAACAGATAAATTCCCTAAACGCCACTTTTACATGGGTCAGGCAAGATGAAAACATTTCAGAGAAAGGTGCAAATGAATATAATGCCAACTATACCAACTCGTACAAACAATCATATAATAGGAAGAAAAATGCAATAGTATCCTCTGTTAATTACAAATTATATAACCGCTATATTTTAACGGTCAATGCAAGAATGGAATCCAACTCTATGGCTGAAGATAGTTATAAGTGGGATAAATTTTATGGAGCTTCTTTGGCATGGCGTTTCTCAGAAGAGCCGCTTTTTAAGAATACTATATTGAACAATGGGCTTATCCATGCCGGATATAGTTACTCAACATACCATCCCGATCTTGGTTTTTCTTCTTACCATTTGTACTCACAAAATGGCTCAAACTTAGACCCAATCTTTAACCCAAATTATAACAATGTCAATTCTCCCGTCAATTATACCATTCATATTCCATCCTATGATGCAGGCCTCGAACTTGGACTTTTTGACAACAGGCTGCATATAAGCACTGATTATTATTATAAGAAACTTGATAACCAATATCATTTGCCCACTAAAAATCAAATAATAGAATTGACGGATAAAGGATGGGAAGGCTCATTTGACTTTTCAATAGTAAACAGAAAGAACCTTTCCTGGTCCCTTCAGTTTAACATTGCACAAAACGAACAACTGTTGGATAAATTGACCAATTTAGCTGGCACAAAACCAGCGGAGTATGATAATGGAGTTTATGGAACCTATGTGGCCGAAGGTAAACCATTGGGTTCCATCTATGGATTTAAGAATGAGGGAGTCTATGCGTCCAATGAGGTTGCTTATGCAAGGGGCAGGGATGGAAATATTTATTACAATAATGGAGAACCGCTCCCGACCAAATACGGTCAATACTATACCTATAAAGGGGGAGATACCAAGTACAAGGATATCAACTATGATGGCACAATTGATGATGCCGATTTGGTTTACCTTGGGAATTCGAATCCTACCTATACAGGTGGATTTGGAAGTACTGTGCAGTTTAGAAATATAACTCTCACCTGCAATTTCCATTACAGGACCGGTAATAAAGTAATTAACCAAACTGCTATGGAGGCTGAAGGGCTGTATGGCAAAAATAACATGAGCAAAAAGATGCTCAACCGTTGGAGGGTCCAGGGGCAGCAGGAAGAGGGACTTATGCCACGGGCTGACCTGAATAACTTTTATAATTATCTTCCTTCGGATAGGTATGTTGAATCAGGCAGCTTTGTCAGAATGAATTACCTGAACCTTGGATATGCATTTGGCAAAAATGCCTGCCGAAAAATGCTTGTTAAAGATCTTTCTTTGAACTTAAGTGGACAGCGTTTATATACTTATTCAAAATACAGCGGATTGAATCCTGAAACAGAGATAAGCCATAATTATCTTTCAGAGTCGAATTATGATCATTCAAGAATTTCACCTCCTGAAGTTTACACCGTAAGTATCCGGATAACCATTTAAGGAAGGATATTCAGGATCAGTGCATTTAGTAGTTTGTATATTTCAAACATTAAATCTATAAAAAGCAAAAACCACCTGTTTATACAAGTGGTTTTTGCTTTTTATAAGTCGGGGTAGCCGGATTTGAACCGACGACCTCGTCGTCCCGAACGACGCGCGCTACCAAGCTGCTCTATACCCCGTACAAATTCATTGAACGTTGAATTCTATCACTTCACAAATCGAAGAACGACGGGTATAACAATTACTTATTGATGCAATTATATTCAAATATTGGGATTAGAATGGAGAATAATTCCTGGTTCAAATCCTTTATTTTTGGATTGGTTCAAATCCTAAAATTCCAATTCTTTTTTGAAGGAGATTTTTGTATTTGTCTTTCATTTCATTGGATAAAAAGCTAATGTCAATGAGGTTAAACCATGAAGATAATTCTGATTGAAGCGTTTCCATTATTCTATCTATGATTTTATCTGCCAGGTTACATCGTTCTTTGCCAAAATAGTTGACCAGTAAATCCCTGTTTAGATTGCTTTTCTTTCCTTTTAGTGATAACGCAATTTCATCAATAGTTCCTTTTAAAACGATGGAAGAATTGAGCAGATCATAAGCCGGAGAAAGCTCAACCTTGCCATTTCGAATGATGATTGAATAATTTTTTAAATGCATATCTTCATTTCCAACAAGGAAATTAAAAATAACCAATTTTAAAAGCTTTGCCTTTTCAATAGCGGGGAAGGTGCAGTAATCGTCGATCAGTTTAATCAGCCTTTCCATTGAAAAATTGTATTTGGTATCCCGACTCAACCCAGCTAATTGGGCAAAATCTTCTACGGCTATTTTATCTTTTTGCCCCTTCCTGTCAAAGCGTTTAATGAAATAAGTCAGTGAACCATCCCTGGAATAGATTAAGCCGTGCAATGGTACCTCGATACCGATACTTGCAGCCAAACGCATAGTGAGGTCCTCGTTTTGTGGTAGCTCCGGAAAAATATGATGTTGTGGCTTCAAAATGTATCTGCCGTTTTTTTCAACAATTTCGAAAGCCCCTTCTTTGATATTTAGAATAGCGCTTAGTTTGGATTGAACACCTTGAATTGACATCCTGGATGCTCTTTGCATCGCTTCAGCCCTTAACTCTTCTGCTGTAAAACCAAGTAAAGCCATTGTCTTTAATTTAGGTGACAAAAGCTTTAATCCTTTTTCACTATAGGGTGTTTCTTCACACAGATTGTATGTTATGGGGCAGCGATTCATGTTGTGATCTCCTTGATCGTTACATTACCCACCAAATCATCTCCAACAGCAACGAGTTGAGAAAAAAGATCATTGCGGTCTATCTTCCCGAATTTTAACAGACCTTCCAATTGATAACCT
>DMFR01000072.1:4749-5588 GCA_003450125.1 Prolixibacteraceae bacterium
TTCCAATTGATAACCTTCAGGAAGTAATCCATCAAAAAAAGGAGGAAATGAATCAAACCCATAAACCAGTTGGCTTAATGGCATCGTTAGGGAAACAGGACTTCCTGAATAGTCCTTGAGATATTCGAAACTGAATTTTTTACCAAAATCCAGTTCAGTCAGAATACCTGCCTCCAGTCCATTCACCAATATTTTAGCTGATCTCATCCGGATTGATTTGATTCATAAAAGGACTTGTTAGCTGAACTTTAATATTTAGAACAGCCAGGATCTTGCGCAAAGTGTCAAGTTGAATGGTTTCTTTGCCTTTCTCAATATCGAATATAACTGTTTTACCAACACCAGCCATCTCTGCTAACTGCAGCTGACTAAGACCAGCCGCTTTGCGATGCCTCTTAATTATAGTTGCCAATATTTTAGGTTCCAACATGATTCTATTGTTATAGCGGTAAAAATACAATATATATGAATGAAAAACAAATCTATTGGATTAAAATTACTGTTATAATAGTAATTAAACGTCGTTTTTATTAAACCATCATTTAAAAGCCGTCAAATTACTGTTTGAACAGTATTTTCTAATTTCCATGTATCGAATTTATTGCCCTGAAAAATAGACATACTTAAATTAGAAAAAAGTTACCAACCTAAATTGATAACCTATTAATTCTTGGTTTAAAATCAGTTTAAAACGTTTGTAATTAACTGATAATTAACTGTGATAGTCGGGTACTTTAGATTTGAACCCTGATTTATTTGTGCTTGTATCACAATTCTTACCCTATAGGTGTAGGCTAAATGAGTAACTAAGAAATGAATTTTCAGGCATTGCCCATGTG
>DMFR01000426.1:0-1205 GCA_003450125.1 Prolixibacteraceae bacterium
TGCCACTAAGACTCAAAGACACCAAGTTACACTAAAGAAGACATTTTTTAGTGTAACTTGGTGTCTTTGAGTCTTAGTGGCAGAATATTGAAAGAAATGATCAATCAACAGCCGGGAAAGATATTCCTGATTATCAACAATTATGCAGGGCATCAGGAAGGTGCAAAAGCAGTGGAAATAGTGGTTCCATTGTTGCAGAAGAATGGATGCCGGGTGGAATATGCCTTTACCCAATATGCAGGTCATGCCACTGAACTCGCTTCAAAGGCTTCTTCTGAAGGATTTGACCTGGTAGTTGCTGTAGGGGGTGATGGAACAGTCAATGAAACGGCTCAAGGATTGATGGGCACCAACACTTCCATGGGAATTATTCCAGTAGGCTCTGGAAACGGACTTGCCCGAGAACTGGGCATTTCGATCAATATGCACCGGTCAGGCCTCACTTTGATCAAGGGAACCGACCTTCAGATCGATGTTTGCCGTATCAACAGCCAGCGCTTTCTCTGCACCAGTGGCATCGGCTTTGATGCCCAGGTTGCCGATCAGATGAGCCGGGCTTCCTCGCGTGGCTTTTTACGCTATATCCAACTGGTCATCAAGGAAAGCATCCTTTACAAGCCATTGAATGTTAGAATGATGATTGACGGAAAAGCCATTGATCAACCAGCATTCCTGGTCACCTTTGCCAATGCTTCCCAATTTGGAAACAATGCCTTTATAGCCCCTGCTGCCAGCTTGTCTGATGGCCTGATCGATGTGGTGGTGGTAAGGCCCTTCCATAAAATATGGCTGCCTGTTTTTGCCCTTGCCCTTTTCACCAAAACGATCAACAAACTGCCTTTTGTTGACTGTTATAAAGCCCGACAAATTGAGTTGGAATGGACCGATGCTTCGATTTTTCATTTTGATGGCGAGCCCGGCAAACTGACCGTTCCGGCTACCATAACCCTTGATGAGCATAAGATACTCGTCAGGCGTTGACCACCACGCTGACTGGGACCGATTGTAAAGAAAATTTCCTTACATTTATCAAAACTTATTGGACAGACCCCTTTTCTGAAGTAGTTTCTCTTTTCAGATGCCTTGCAAAATGAATTTTTGCGAACCTTTCTCTTATCTCCAACTTTACACCAACGCTATACCAGAGTCCTAATTGCGTCGTACCAACTTGTCTGTTTCTGTAAGCTTTCTGTAAGCTAACTGTA
>DMFR01000426.1:1380-4784 GCA_003450125.1 Prolixibacteraceae bacterium
GAAACAGACAAGTTGGTACGACGTAGGTATAGCCTTGGTGGGGAGTTGGTATAGTAAGAAAGGCTTCCAAATGTTTTATAAGACATAAAAAGGACAGGAGGAGTACAATTTTCCTTTATCTGCAAATTCCGCTATGAATGCGGGAATAGGATAAGTGCATGTAAATATAATGAAATATTATTTCAGTGGGGGTAAGTTACACCATGTAAGTAATGTCTCATTTGTTTTGCCGCAATATCATTCAAAGATCCAAAGTAGTCCGATCATGGTACTGTACTACTTTATATCTTTGAATAATATTGCGGCAAAACCAATGAGACACGACAATGAAAGATCTTAGCGTAAACCTTAAATCATTTTTTGTTGATTCAGGTTTCCCCGTTTGGTTTTAGCTGAAAGTTGGTCAACCCGTATGGCTTCTTTCAGTAATTTGACAATAGCTGCTTGATCTATTTCTTCAACAGTTTTATATATTTTGTAGAATACCTGTATGTTGGTTCCATGCTTGAGGTAATTGTCCACATCGTTCAACTTGTTGCCATACCAGAAGCCCAATAATACGCCTTCTTTGATGCCTCCGCCATGAATTGCAGAAGGCCAGATGATGCAAATCGCCTTGTTGCCTTGGTAGAAAGGAACATTATAGGATATTTTTTCCTTGTATTCCTGGGGTAGAGTCTCCCTGATAATCTGCCTGAGGATATCAGTTATCAGCCGTTCATTTTCGGGAAGTAGTTCATACAACTGAACAAGGGATTGAATTTTTATACGGTTCTCCTTCATAGACAATACAAAACAGCTAATATATGAATGTTTTTGGGGAAGTGTTTTGCAAAACCCAATAAGTTCCCCACTGTATAATCAAACATTAAAATAAATAACTCCATCGGTTAGAATAGATCCAGTGTGTCACCGCTAAAGCGGCTTTGGAAGTGGGGTATCCTTTTTTCTACCATATTGTCACCGCTGACGCGGCTCTTCAGGTGCGTAGCACTGAAAGTATGGTAGAACCCTGGTAAAGAGAGCTCACATAAGGTGCGTAGCACTGACAGTATGGTTCTGCAAACAAATAAAAAAAGGCCATCTCTAGAATATCGAGATGGCCCTTTTTTTTATTCTTTGGGAAGTACCTTTTTAATGGGTTTTTCCAGGATGGATTCGTATTTGTTGAGCGTATACCTGATCAGGAGGTAGGAACTGATGATCAGAACCGCCCAGCTTATAATCCAAAGGATTGAATTCCAGTACATAGTTGTAAGTTTTAAATTAATAATGGTGTTCCTTTTCCAATTCCTCAGTAGCGATTGGCTTGTTGTTCATGGCCTTCCAGGCCCACCAGATGTACCCAACGACAAAGGGCACGAGCAGCGAAACGTAACTCATGGCCGTAAGGGTAAAATGGGTTGAAGAGGCATTTTCAATGGTCAGTGAAGACTGTAAATCGAGCGCTGAAGGATAAAAACTGGTATTGTTAAACCCCGCAAAGATCAACAAGGACCACACCGTCAGAACCGTTCCACTGCCTGCGAACCAGATTCCTTTGGTTCCACCTTTCAGTAATGAAGAAATGATTCCCCATAAAACGCCCACAACACCTGCTAAAAGCATAATTGTATTGATGGGCAATGCCATTAAATTGTGCAGGTATTTAAAAGGTTCCACCACTATTTTCCCTGTTTCGGGTTGGTAGGCAAAGCCATCTTTAAAGAGCAGGGCGATTAAAAAATAGAGGAAGAATACCAGGAATGGAATGGTATTGTACAGGAGGTGCTTTCTGGACCTGTCATAAACGGCCTGATTGTGTACCGAATTCATAAAATACAACAGTCCCAGCACGCGTGCCAGAAAAAGTACTGCCAATCCAAGGGCTACATTGTGAAGATTCAGTACTGCCTCCAGGCCACGGAAAGGGGTTCCCCAGGTGACATGGTTCATGTTGTCGAGCGAAAACATGGCGCCGTTAAAGAAAGTTCCCACTGCAACTCCTATCAAAAGAGGTCCCAGTAATCCATTGATAAAAAGAAAAATCTCATAGGTTCTGGCTCCCAGAAAATTGGCTGGTTTGAGTCTAAACTCGAAGGAGACGGCCTGGATAATAAACGAAAACAGGATGGCAATCCAAACCCAGTAGGCTCCGCCAAAGGAAGTGGCATAGAACAGGGGAAAGGAAGCAAAGAAGGCCCCTCCAAAGGTGACCAAAGTCGTAAAGGTCAATTCCCATTTGCGTCCCAACGTATTGATCAAAAGGGTTTTTTCTTCTTCGTTTTTAGCAACGGTAAAGAGTAATGTTTCTCCGCCTTGTACAAAGGTCAGGAAAACGAACAAGGCTCCCAGGAGCGATACGATCAGCCACCAGTATTGCTGTAAAGACAGTAGTGTTAAAGTTTCAAACATCGCTTAATCCTTCCTCTTGTTTAGGTCCTATTTTAATTTGTCGCATCATGATTTTCACTTCTGCAATGAGCAGGGTGGTAAAAATGATTGCAAAAAGCCAGAAAGTCACTTGTACGGCACCGGTACTTATTTTGGTAACAGCAGCCATGGTGGGCATTAAATCCTGTATGATCCAGGGCTGACGGCCCACTTCGGTCAATACCCATCCTGCCTGGCTGGCGATATAGGCCAGCGGAATGGTAAAGATAGCGATCCGAAGGAAGGTGCGTTTTTTGTGAATCTTTCCCTTCAGGGTGTAAAAAAGGGCAGCCAGGAAAAAGAAGATGAAGTACATGCCCAAAACGACCATGATGTGGAAACTGTAAAATGACATGGCTACGCTGGGCACCAAGGTATGCGGATTGCTGATATAGCCATATCCAAAGTAACTGAAATAGTTTTTCTGGAAATCAGGATTCATGATCTCGGTCTTCAATGAATCAGCCTTAGCGGTTTGACCGGATTTCCTTGCATCTTTATACAAGGTTAGTTTTTCAATGGCTACGCGGCCTCTGGTTATCTTTTCGGTAGCAGACATGACTCCGTATTTTTCATTGCCCCTGACTATGTCATTGATCCCGGGGACAAAAGCATTCCAGTTGAGAAAAGCCATGTAGGACAAAATATTGGGTATTTCTACTTTTACAGCAAAGTCCTTAAGGTTTTCATTGGATGGGTCATTCTCGGTTTGTGAAATTACCCCCAGGGCAATCAGCCCTGCTCCTTCTGTTCCATTGTAGAGACCTTCGAAAGCGGCAAACTTCATGGGTTGATGATGGGCAATGTCACGGGCAGAACTGTCACCCGTCATGACGGTATACATAGACGACATAAACCCGAAAATGGCGGCAACAGCAATGCTCTTGCGGGCAAAGACAATATCTTTTCCCTTGAGCAGGTACCAGGCTGAAACGCCGATGACAAAGATGGAAGCCAAAACGAAACTGGACGCGGTGGTAT
The DNA here is from genome assembly GCA_003450125.1 of Prolixibacteraceae bacterium. GTDB lineage: Bacteria > Bacteroidota > Bacteroidia > Bacteroidales > Prolixibacteraceae > Aquipluma. The sequence goes on from DMFR01000426.1 coordinate 4,774, forward strand.
GGGCAAACTTG
>DMFR01000426.1:4831-5806 GCA_003450125.1 Prolixibacteraceae bacterium
AGCAGGTACCAGGCCGAAACGCCAATAACAAAGATGGAAGCCAATACGAAACTTGAAGCGGTGGTATGGGCAAACTTGTGAACGGCAACCGGAGAGAAGAGGATATCCCAAAAATTGGTCATTTCCATTCGGGCAGATTGGGGATTAAAAATCATCCCTACCGGTTTTTGCATCCAGGCATTGGCCACCAGTATCCACAAGGCAGATAGGTTAGCGCCGATAGCAGTTAGCCAGGTGGCTGTTAGATGAACTCCCTTGCTTACCTTGCTCCATCCGAAGAACATGATGGCTACAAAAGTGGATTCCAAAAAGAAGGCCAGGATACCTTCAATGGCAAGGGGAGCGCCAAAAATGTCACCCACAAACCAGGAGTAATTGGACCAGTTGGTGCCAAACTCGAATTCGAGGATGATACCCGTGGCAATGCCAATGGCAAAGTTGATCCCAAAGAGGATCATCCAGAATTTGGTAATTCGTTTCCACTCGGGTTTTCCGGTCTTCACATAGAGGGTTTCCATAATGGCAATGATGATTGCCAATCCCAATGTTAAAGGCACAAAAATCCAATGGTACATGGCCGTCAGGGCAAATTGGGACCTGGACCAGTTAACCAGAGATAAGTCAATTCCTTCAATCATAGATTTCGTTTTATTGGTGGATAGTAGTTAAATTTTCAAGTACATGGTTGCCTCGTTCGGCATCGTTTTTAAAGTGGGTATTGAGAAAATTGGGAAAGAAGAAGATTTTCAGAATAACAAACATGACGAAAAGTTTGATCGCAATGATCATCCACGCCTGTTTGCCCCAGTGGGGCATATGGGTAAATCCATCTTTATAAAACAGAAATATCTTTTTAAATAATTCCATTGGCATTTACAATTTAAAGAATTTACTATTTACTATTTGGCAGGAAGAAATTGAAAAATATTTGTTCCAAGATACAAAATCTGTTTTTACTTTTAGGGAGTTTAACGC
>DMFR01000425.1 GCA_003450125.1 Prolixibacteraceae bacterium
CCTCTCAGGTAGCAGGAGATATCTTCGGAAACTTAAACCCACCTTATGCGGCAGGATAGGATTGATAAGAAAGAATAATGTCCTTTTGATGATAAATCTTCTAATAGTCTTGATTTTATTGGTGTTTAAAACAAAACAATTCTTTGAATAGTTTGTAATTCAAGAATCATTGGCTATCTTGTAAAGTTTTAAGAACATAACCCAAATAAGCAGATTTTGTAAAGTTTTAACTAAACAATAGGATATATAAAATGAAATTTTCAACAACAAAAAGGACCATTTGCATTTTGATGGCAATGACTTCATTGTTGTGTCAGCAAACAGTCACTGCCCAGCAAGGGCTTTCATCCAAAGTTTCCGCAGAAGGAATTGAAATCCTTTACAAGGGTACAACAAGGTTTACCGGTGGAAAGCCTCAAATTGGAAACAAAGCTTCCATGTTGAAAAGTGTGGTTGGTAAAACGAATACTTTCATTTATCAATACAATAAGTCCTCAGATATCAAAACCATTGTCACCCCAAAAGGGAACAATATCTGGGGAATAAAATTGGCGGTGAAGGGTAAAAAGCGCAACGGGGCAGCATTTGCAGGTTTTTTCTTTGATCAGATACCAGGATTTAAAACCGGGATGGAGATATGGAGATACAAACCATGGAACTCGTGGACCAAGCCCCTGAGGGTTTCTTCTCCTGCGGAACTGCACGAGTGGGATGTTCAGTTTTTCTATTGGAAATATGACGATGGCTTGTATGGAGCAGCCATTCCTTTAAGCGGAAACGGCTACCGCACTACCTTGGGTTCGGACAAAGGCAGGTTTGGCTGCAAGTCGCTTACCTATACCAAAGATGCTCCTATGGACATTCCGATGATGGCCATTGGGTTTGGGGACGACCCTTATCAGCTCTTTGAAAGCCTCTATGCGGCAGGCTTGGAAATGATGGGAAAGGCTGAAAACGAGCGTGTAAAAAAGACTTATCCTGAACCGCTGGAGTATATCGGCTGGTGTACCTGGAACTCTTCCCAGATGGGTAAAACACTGGATGAGGATCACCTGATTCAAGGAGTCACTACTTTTACCAATCAACATTTTCCTTTGGGCTGGCTACTGATCGATGATGGTTGGTTTGACCAAACGGACAGTCGTCTGAATGCTTTTACACCCAATCCCGAGAAGTTTCCCAATGGATTCAAGCCCTTAACCTCGAAATTGAAAAGTGAGTATGGATTGAAATATGTTGGCATCTGGCATGCTTATGACGGATACTGGAACGGAATCAATCCCAAGTCCAAACTGGGAGAAAGGTATAAGAAAGAACTTTTCAGCTGGACACAGAATGAACGGGTAGATGTTCCTTCAAAAGCTGTATCTTATAGTTTTATCAAGCCCCAAAGCGATTCCCTGAAAGCTTTTTACGATCAATGGCACCAGTATTTCGTGCGTGAAGGATTCGATTTTGTAAAGGTAGACAACCAGTTGGTCACTGAAAGGATGAGCGTAAATACCTATCCCATCGGCCTTATAGCCGAAAAGATGCATGAAGCGCTGTATTCATCCGTATTCAAGAACTTCAACGGCGCCGTCATCAATTGCATGGACATGACCAATGAAGCTTTTTATAATTTCGGCAAGAGCGCTGTTGCTAGGACGGTTGAAGATTATTTCCCTGAAAGGGACGGCGGAGTTGGTTACAAGCTTGAGAAAGGAGGGGCTGCTGCCCATGTGTTGATGGCCTTGTATAATTCGCTCTATTTCTCGCAAATGGTTTATACTGATTTCGACATGTTTGAAAGCAACAATACTTATGGCGCTTTTCATGCAGCAGCCAGAGCCATCAGTGGAGGACCTGTTTACATTACAGATACTCCCGGAGAACAGAAACTGGATGTCCTGTGGCCCTTGATTGATGCCAGCGGACGAATCATTAGGGCTGACAAGCCTGCACTGCTGACGGAAGACTGCCTCTTTCAATTGCAGGACAAAAAGCCCGTCAAAGCCTTTTCCTTTGCAGGTGATGCAGGACTCATGGCAGTATTTAATGCCGCAGATGCCGATCAGGTGGAAGGTACTGTTTCCCCTTCAGAAATTCATGGACTAAAAGGGGAATCGTTTGCTGTACAGGAATTCTATTCCGGCGAACTTACGATCCTGAAAAGAAATGAAGAACAGAAAATAACACTGAACCGTATGGGTAATAAATACTTCAATTTCGTGCCCATTGAAAACGGTGTTGCCCTGATTGGCCTGGTGAATAAATACAATGCCCCAAAAACGATCCTTAGTTGTCAAATAGAGAAAGACAAGATAGAAGTGCACCTGCTGAATGGGGGTGTTACCAGTCTTTTCAAGGACACAGACAAAAGTGAAGGGGCGGTTCGAACCATTGACGGGACTTTTAAAGCGATCTTGCCATCGGAACCTGTATCAGTAATGATCAATGATTTACCGATTAAAGATTTTACCTATACCAACGGGGTATTTACGGCCCCAGTTCATTCAGGAGTTTTAAAAGAAACAGTATTGATCATCAATTTAAAATAAGCAGTTCACCTAACGCAAGAACACTGATTTATAATTAAAAAAAATGGAACACAGATTCTATAATAAAAAAATAGAACACAGATTTACACGGATAGTACAGATTTACACTGATCGTTTTAATTCGTGTAATTCGTTTCAATTCGTGTAATTCGTATTTTCTGTAAACAATTAATAACCAAACCATGAAACTGAAAGTAATCACACTACAACTTGTCATCTTACTGACTTTATTCCCATTTCTTTATTCACAAGGACAGACCAGACAAATCATTACCCTTCAGACCGGATGGAAATTTTCAAAAGGAAACTTTCCCCATGCCGAACAGGCCAAGTTTGATGATACAAAATGGAACGATGTTACTGTTCCGCACGATTGGGCCATTTCAGGGCCTACAATCGTGGATGGAGACTCTAATACGGGCAAACTTCCCTGGAAAGGTGAAGGATGGTATCGCAGAGGCCTTGAAATCCCGGCAGACTATACAGGAAAAAATATCATCCTGATCTTTGATGGGATTATGTCTAAACCTGAAGTGTTCGTCAACGGACAACTGGCCGGAAAATGGGATTACGGCTACAATTCTTTCTACCTGGATATTACCAAATTCATACAGTTTAAAGGAAAAAACGAACTGGCCATTCATGTGGACACCCGTGAACATGACAGTCGCTGGTATCCCGGAGCAGGTATTTACCGCAAGGTGCAAATGGTCGTGGTTGATCCGGTACATGTGGGTGTATGGGGAACTCAAATAACGATTCCGGTGGTGAAGGTGAATTATGCCGATGTCAGGATTATGACCAAAGTGATCAACAACTCATCCAACAATGAGGAAAAGATCAAGGTAGAGAATATCATTGTCAACTCCAAAGGAAATGAAGTTGCAAGAAAAGAAGCGGTTGCCAAAATAGCAGCAGGGGCCAGCAAGGACATTGAAACTACCATTGGAGTATCTAACCCACAGCGCTGGGATGTTACCAATCCAATACTTTACCAAGTAAAAACCAATATTTACAAGGGAGACAAATTGGTGGATTCTTCCATTAGTCCATTTGGAATCCGCACCATTCGGATGACTGCAAACAATGGGCTGTACCTGAATGATAAGCGCGTACAACTAAAAGGAGTGAACCTTCACCAGGATCAGGGACCCTTGGGTTCAGCTTTCTATCCCAGGGCCATGGAACGTCAGATTGAAATCATGAAATCAATGGGCTGCAATGCCATTCGCACCAGTCACAATATGGCTGCTCCTGAGTTATTGGAGTTGTGCGATAAAATGGGATTGCTTGTATTTGATGAAGCCTTCGATAAATACGATAAAAAGGTAGATATTGATGAGAATACGGACTTTGAAGACTATGCCCACCGGAACATTCAGAACTTTGTGGAACGTGACCGGAACCACCCCTGTGTATTTATCTGGAGCGTGGGAAATGAAATGGCAGATGTGCAGTATAACAACAACAATGGCTTTCAAAAGCTGCAGACCATGATCAATTATGTGCGCAAGTATGATCCTACAAGGCCGGTCACCATGGCCTGCGACAATACCAACAGTGCTGCATGGCGTCATTTTGACTTCTATGATGTGCATAGCTGGAATTACGGTCGCCGTTACAGCATGGCCCGCCAGATGGAGCCCAACAAGGGTGTGATTGTGAGTGAGTCGGGTTCAACGGTAAGTACACGAGGTTTCTATGAATTACCACTTCCTGTTAAACGTGATGAGTTTTCCAAAGCACTTCAGGTAAGTTCCTACGATTTGAATGTTCCGTATTGGGCCGATCTACCCGATGAAGACTTCATGTGGCAACAAGATGAAGAATATGTGGCAGGGGAATTTGTATGGACAGGTTTCGATTATCTGGGAGAACCTTCTCCTTATACCAACGATTGGGCAAAAGGGCATGGATTAACCGACAAGGATGCTTCGCGCAGTTCCTATTTCGGAATTGTTGATCTATGCGGTATCCCCAAAGACCGCTATTACCTGTACAAAAGCTATTGGAAACAGGATGAAACAACGGTTCATATTCTTCCCCACTGGAATTGGGAAGGTGGAAAGGTTACCAATGTTCCCGTCTTTGTTTACACCAATGGCGACTGCGCCGAACTCTTTCTCAACGGTAAATCGCTTGGCAAAAAATGTAAGAATCCAACTTCTGAAAAGGCCATAGAACGATTCCGTCTGATGTGGAATGATGTGACTTACCAGGCGGGAGAATTGAAAGCGGTGGCCTATAAAGAAGGAGAGGTTATCGGCCAGGAGATTCTTAGAACAGCAGGTGAACCTTACCAGATCAGATTGACCCCTGACCGTTCAACAATTCATGGAGATGGAATGGACTTGTCCTATATTCTGGTTGAAGCTTTAGACAAAGACGGCAATCTGTGTCCGCTTGCAACCAACAAGATGGACTTGTCAATCACTGGTCCGGGTCGTATAGCAGGGGTGGGCAATGGCAATCCACAGTCCTTTGATCCTTTCCAGGCCAACTATGTGAACCTTTTCTACGGAAAGGCAATGATCATTGTGGGTTCCGGTTTCGAAAAGGGAACTGTCACTATCAATGCAACATCGGGCAGTTTAATGAAAGATACCAAACAGATCAAGGTAGAGTAAAATCAATAGAAGATTTACGATTAACCATTCAACCATTTAACCTATGAGACTATCAATTTTTATCCTTGCCCTTTTCCAATTTTGTTTAGGCGGGGGTTCTGCCTATTCCCAATCAACACATACCTTGTGGTATCATCAGCCAGCAACCTATTTTGAAGAATCACTGGTGCTTGGAAACGGTAGGATGGGGGCTTCGGTATTTGGAGGGGTCAACTCCGATAAAATATACCTCAACGATGCTACCCTTTGGACAGGGGAACCTGTAGATGCCAATCAAAAGCCTGAAGCATACAAAGACCTTCCAGCAGTAAGAGAAGCCTTGAAAAATGAAGATTACGAGTTGGCCGAAAAGTTAAACCGTAAGCTGCAGGGGAAGAACTCCCAGTCGTATGCCCCTTTGGGAACACTCTACCTGAACTTTAAAAACAATACTGCTCCCCAGAAGTATTACCGAGAACTGGACATCAGTAATGCTGTTTCAAAGGTAGAATACGAGGTAAACGGAGTGAAGTTTACCCGTGAATACTTTGTTTCGTATCCAGACAAGGTAATGGTCATCAAGCTGACAAGCAGCAAGAAGGGCGCTTTAAGTTTTGACCTGAAATTTGAAAGCCAGTTGAAATGCAGAGTGGGAACAGCGAATCAGGGGATCAATGCCAAAGGTTGCGCCCTGGTTGGAAATAAGCGCAATGAGGAAATCACTTCCCAAGACAAAGGCATTCGGTTTTCAGCACTGGCTAAAATCAAAAATAAGGGAGGAAAGCTGACATCAACCGACAGCACCCTTGTGGTGAATGATGCAACAGAGGCCATCGTATTTGTTTCTGTAGCTACCAGCTTTAACGGCTATGATAAGAATCCTGCAACAGAAGGCCTGAACGATGCAGAGATGGCTTCCCATCAACTGAACAAAGCTTTTGAGAAGTCATATAAGGCCTTAAAAAAGGACCATATAGAAGACTATCAGAAGTATTTCAACAGGGTCAGTTTAGATCTTGGAAAAACGGTAGCTCCCAACCTGCCTACCGATGAAAGGTTGAAGCGCTATGCAGAAGGCGAAGAGGATAAAAACCTGGAAGTGCTCTATTTCCAGTATGGAAGGTATCTGCTCATCAGCAGTTCACGTACTCCCGGCGTTCCTGCCAACTTACAGGGAATCTGGAACCCCTATATTCATCCGCCATGGAGTAGTAACTACACCTGCAACATCAATGCGGAAGAAAATTATTGGCTGGCTGAGAATACCAACCTTTCGGAAATGCACTCTTCCTTGTTAGGTTTTATCAAAAATCTATCGGAAACAGGAAAGATCACGGCAAAGACTTTCTACGGGGTCAATGGATGGCTGGCTTGTCACAATTCGGATATCTGGGCCATGAGCAATCCTGTTGGAAGTGGCCATGACGAGCCGATGTGGGCCAACTGGAACATGGGAGGAGCATGGTTAAGTACCCATTTGTGGGAACACTACTGTTTTACACAGGACAAGGACTTCTTAAAGGACCAGGCTTACGAGATCATGAAAGGTGCCGCACAATTCTGCCTCGAATGGATGGTAAAAGACAAGGATGGAAAGCTGATTACTTCACCTTCCACCTCGCCCGAGAACAAGTATGTGACCCCAACAGGATTTCATGGCGCTACCTTTTATGGCGGAACAGCTGATCTTGCAATGATTCGTGCCTGTATGCAACAGGCAGTTGATGCTTCCAGTCTCCTGAACGTGGATGCGGATTTCAGACAACAACTTGAAAGTGCCCTTGCACTTTTGCATCCTTATCAGGTGGGCAAAAAAGGCAACCTGCAGGAATGGTACTACGATTGGGACGATGAAGATCCAAGACACCGTCATCAGTCTCATCTGTTTGGATTATTTCCAGGTCACCAGATTTCACCGATTACTACTCCTGAATTGGCCAATGCCTGTCGCAAGACACTTGAAATAAAAGGCGACGAGACAACAGGCTGGTCAAAAGGCTGGCGTATAAACCTGTGGGCTCGTCTGCAGGACGGTAATCACGCCTATAAGATGTACCGCACCTTGCTCCGCTATGTGGACCCCGATGGTGTAAAAGACAGTAAGCACAGAGGTGGCGGTACCTATCCCAACTTGTTTGATGCCCATCCCCCTTTCCAGATTGATGGAAACTTTGGAGGGGCAGCAGCTTTAGCCGAGATGCTGGTACAGTCATCGGAAAAGGAAATTCGTTTATTGCCTGCCTTGCCAGATGAATGGAGTGATGGCTCGGTAAAAGGAATTTGTGCACGTGGAGGCTTTGAAGTTTCGATGCAATGGGAAAACAAAGTCTTAAAAACGGTAACTGTTTTCTCCAAACAAGGAGGAAATACCACTTTAGTCAGTGGGGATCAGCAGAAAGAGGTTTCACTTGCAAAAGGAAAGCGGATCGAAATCGCATGGTAATTATAAAATTCTCATCAATCACATACCTGACTTAAATGAAAACCAAAACCATGAATAAAATGAGAGATAAAGTATCCCAAAATATGCTGGTGCTGCTGTTGGTAACAGTAGCAGGCTTATTTGGAATGAACAAGACAGTTGCACAGATACCCATGTCTTCCGGTGCTGCCAACCAGGCTTTACTAAATGAACCCATTGATATCAGCGAAGATTTCAGGAATTTCTCCAATACCTATTTCCTGGCCGACAGCCTGACTGCTTTTGATCCTGCTACAGGACAAGGAACCGTGAAATGGATGCGGAATGTATATCAAACCAGGCAGGCATTCAATAACATGCTGGCTTTTTTGAAACCAATAGGGGGTAATGAATTCCCTGTGGTAGAATATGAAGCTGATCCCCACATGCCCTTTTCACTTGAATTTGTTTCTCCCCGCACAGTTCGTCTGCGCATGAAAACAGGAAAAGAAACGCAGGCCGATCAACCGTCACTGATGCTGGTAAACGGTTTTGCCCCCAAAGACCAATCATGGAAATATGCCAAAATTGAGGGTGGGCATAAATACACCAGTCAGTTTGGGGCTGTCATTGTAAGGACAAGCCCGTGGCGCATCGAGTTTTATGATGCCAAGGGTAAGCTCTTGACCAAGTCAATGAACCAGGTGGACATGAGCAAGACCTTAACACCTTTTGTCCCCTTCTCTTATGTGCGTCGTTCATCGGACTATTCACGCAGCATGGATGCCGCTTTCAGCCTATCGCCGGGAGAGAAGATCTTTGGTTGCGGGGAATCGTTCAAAGGTCTGGACAAACGTGGTCAAAAGGTCGTTTTATGGGCCGATGATGCCAATGGAGTGCAAAATGAATCCATCTACAAACCAATCCCATTTTTCATGAGCAGTCGTGGCTACGGTATGTTCATGCACACTTCTTCCCCTATTACTTGCGATTTTGGAAAGTATTTCAATTCGGTTACTAACCTGATGATCGGTGACGAAGCACTTGATTTATTCGTTTTCCTGGGCGAACCTAAAGATATATTGGGTGCATATACAGACCTGACAGGAAAAGCAGAAATGCCTCCGCTCTGGACTTTTGGCCTTTGGATGAGCCGCATTACTTACTTCTCTGAAGCTGATGGTCGAAAGGTGGCTGCTGACTTGAGGAAAAACCGTATACCAGCCGATGTGATCCATTTTGATACTGGATGGTTTGAAACAGATTGGCGTTGCGACTACCAGTTTTCCAAGTCACGCTTCGATGATCCAAAGAAAATGATTAGCGACCTGAAAGCAATGGGACTGCACACTTGCCTGTGGCAGCTGCCTTATTTTGTCCCAAAGAATCCTTTGTTCCAGGAGATTATTGACAAAGGCCTGTACGTGAAAAATGGCAAGGGAAACCTGCCCTATGAAGATGCGGTACTTGACTTTTCAAATCCAGCAACGGTTCAATGGTATCAGGATAAGATCGCCGGATTGCTGAAACTAGGTGTAGGAGCCATTAAAGTTGATTTTGGTGAAGCAGCTCCAAACAATGGAATTTTTGCCTCAGGACGTACTGGTTTTTATGAGCACAACCTTTATCCACTTCGCTACAACAAAACAGTGGCAGATATCACCAAGAAAGTAAACGGTGAATCTATCATCTGGGCCCGTAGTGCCTGGGCTGGAAGTCAGCGTTATCCGCTTCACTGGGGAGGTGATGCAGGCAATACCGACAATGCAATGGCATCAACCCTTCGTGGAGGACTTTCCTTTGGACTAAGTGGATTTACTTTCTGGAGTCATGATATTGGAGGCTTCGTGAACCGTACACCGGAAGAATTGTATCGTCGCTGGCTGCCTTTTGGAATGCTTACTTCTCACAGCCGTACGCATGGAGCGCCACC
>DMFR01000475.1 GCA_003450125.1 Prolixibacteraceae bacterium
GGACAATGGTACAGTCAATTTGAATGTCAAAGCAGGGGTATACAATCTCCTTGATTTTGTAAATGGATTGGATACATTGATTGCAAGTGCAGACGTGGAAGCAGGAACACTTTCACAGGTTCGATTAATTCTTGGCGACAACAACTCTGTGATGGTGGATGGAGTGGTGTATCATTTGACGACGCCCAGTGCACAGCAATCAGGCCTTAAGCTGAGTATGAACGCTACGCTTACTCCTGGATTGGATTATGAGTTACTCCTTGACTTTGATGCCAGCAAGTCAATTGTACTAACCGGTAACGGGGAGTATCAGCTGAAGCCAGTAATAAGGGCCATCAGTGAAGCAATAACGGGATCCGTTCATGGAAGTATTACCACTGTGCTTGCCTTGCCCGCAGTAGTAAGCGCAACCAATGGTACAGCAACTTATACAACGACAACAGATGCTGAAGGTCGTTTTCTGATTCGTGGTCTTGCTCCGGGAACCTATAGCGTTACAATTACCCCCACACTTCCGTCACTGCCCGTTACCATTGCCGATGTCAAGATAACAGTTGGTACAGTGACTGAACTACCCGCCCTGGGATTCTAAAGAGGATAAGATTTCCTTCTTCAATAATGACAAAACGACAATAACGACAATTGTCGTTTTGTCGTTAATACAATTGTGCAGCGCACCGTATACATTTGTAGAAATATTGATGCCTGGGGAACAAAAAGGTGCAGCGCACCGGAATATCTTTATTTGTTCATCGCTTTTTCAACGATTCCTTTGCTACATTCCATTCCAAAAGCATCTCAGGATTTTCCCTTGACTTTTAAACCATTCCATCACCAGATTTTGGTGGGCTTCTGGAATTTCATACATTTCCAGATCCCTGGTCCGTGCATAATCAAGCATATTTTTTAGGACAGCTATATTTTTCTGTAAGCGCTCTTTGAACTTCATCGCTACTTATAAACATCCTTTCTGTGGCCAACAGTTACAACTATAACGATGAGTTTACCATTGTCAATCTCATAAATAATGCGGTAATTACCCACACGAATACGGTAGGCTTCTTCACCCTTTAGCTTTAGATAACCTTGTGGGCGGGGGTTATCTGCCAGTCCTAAAATAGCTTTTTTAATGGTGGGTATCACCTTTTTATCAAGCTTTAAAATTTGCTTTTGGGCATATCGCTCGACTAAAAGGGTGTACTTCATTTTAATGAATCTTCAATTTCGTTGAAAGCCTGTTCAAAGGGTATTGCATCGCTTTTATGGCTTTTGGCTTTGCGGTATTCCTTTATATCATCCAATTCTTCCGAATCGGCCAATAACTTCTCGTATGTTTTTATCGGAAGCTGTATGGCTATCTTGCGCCCCTTTTTATCTGTTACATAGGTTTCCTGATTCATCGTTGTATATTTTTACTCAAACTAATCTTTTGTTTCAGAATAGATTTCTATGAAATGAATCCCTTTATACAAAAATAACAAAAAAACTATCATCAACAAGTAAAAACGAAAGTGAGCAGGTGACTCCAGGTCACCCGCTCACTATTCCTAGCACGACAACCTTATTGTGTTTAAATTTATTTTTTAATTATTTTTATTGATTGGTTGAAACCGTCGGTTTTAAACCGACAAACATATGTTCCGCTTCTTAAATGGGAAGCATTATAGTTGATTGTATTTTTACCAACTAGGTATTCGCCTTGCGCGACAATATCAACTTGGCGGCCTTGCAGATCGTAAAGCGTTAAATTAACTGATCCTGCATTCTTCATCAACAATTCGATGTTCAAATTATTTACTACCAGGTTAGGATAGGCAATAATTGAATAATCTGACTTCCGTGCACTTGCCGCGCCTGTTTCAAAATTAACTCTTACTGTTACGAGCAAGCTGACTGACGAATAACCGTTAGTGGCTACGACTGTAAATTTATAAATGTTGACTTTATCTGATTTGAAGCTTAACTTGCCATCACTTGTTAGCTGTGCCTCCGGCAAAGAAGTCAACAAGGAGAAAGTAATCGGGTTGTTATTGCTGTCACCAGCCTCAAACTGATAGGTAAAGGTTTTATTGGTGTTGGCATACAGCGTTCCGGGATTGACAATAACCGGAGTAACATCCGATTGTATTTCAGCAATAGAGAAAGTTACCAGTTTTCTTTTTAAAACTGAAGTACAGGATTTAACGTAAATTTCTTCCCACACCTGAGGAGTTAAATAAACTCCTGCTACCCGAGAATAAAAATCGTTGACTGAAATAGTCGTATCAGGCAGATCTATCACTTTACCGATAATGATTTTATCAGTATTAAGAAACTTGATGCGCTGATTAGCGATCTGAGATTTTGCTTCCCTGACAAAAGAATAAATTATCTGATCATCTTGCCCGACATAAGTAGCGGATACAGGATCATTTACAATTAATTCTAACGATTGAAAATCAGAAGACTTAATGTAATCAGTTAAATCAGACATCATGCTATGACTTCCGATGTGATCATGATTATTAATATAAATAATTTCATTAGATACATCGATCTTTTTTTTATTTATACTTTTAACACTCACTATATTTCTACCAGCGGAATAAGCATTCCAATCAATAAAGTCCAAATTTTTTCCCTGAATATTTTTGAGAACATCGACAAATAAATATTTTCTATTGTCAATATCCTCTCCAGAGATGGACTGTGTCAATTCCAAGGATAAACATAATTCAGCACGATGATCAAAATCTTCTTCTAAAAAATAACAAGCAAATCCCATTCTTGGCATATTGAACCAGTTATAATCCAAATAAAAATAACCATCTTCACCAAAAACTTTCCCCCAAGAATTTAAGATTTTAAATGCACCTCGGCCTGATTTAGTTTTAATGGTGTCATTATACCCCACTACAGTCGCAATGTGACTAGCATACATATCAGTTTCTAAATTATTTTCATAACTATAAACTGATTGGTTCGGTTCATAAAGCTTATCAATACTCTTAAATAGAGGAAAATGTAAAGAAAAGCAAATTCCTTTATTTAAAGAGTCTTTCAGCTCTTTAATATACTCTTGAGCTTGCAAAATACTATGCACGCCAAGAGATATTTCGTTATAAGACTTAGACCTGAAAGATAAAGCATTTTCTCTAGCTTTGAGGCTAGGCATAATTTCTTCGCTTTCCCCTGCAAAATTAAAGTCCTTCACGGTTACGACCCCCTGCTCTTTCATAGAATAAAATGCATCATTTTGAGATATTCCATTGAATACGGGGCTGACGTTCAGATTCCATACACAATAAGGCGAAAATTGATTTTCTGGTAATTCGGTGTCACGACCATAATGACGATTCCAAATATAAGTTTTCAAAATAGCGAGGGAATATGGTCCACAGCTATTCCAATATTGAACGCCTGCTGGCGGAAACCACTTGCTATTATCAACAACAACAGGCAACGTTTGTCCAAAGGATAAAGTCGATAATAAGACAAGCAATAAGATTAATGCTTTCATGATATATCTCCTATTTAGCTTATTTTGGTTTTTTACGGCTTAAAGGTAAACTTATCTTAATTAGAGAATAACTTTTTTTTATAAAATGTCAAACAATATAATAAAGCCTGATTTATTTACACTTTATTATTGCCAATATACCGTAATCCCAGCAGTCCATAAAACCATTTCTCCATCATATTTACGTTAGTGAGCAGGTGACCTGAAGTCACCAGCTCACTATATCACTTCCGGCATGATATAAGGCGCCCTGTATTCTCTTGTTAGCATAGTATTGGCATCTGCATCCCCATCACCGATAAACCTTTCTGCTACAGAGTCAAAAGCCAGCTGACGACCCAAACGGTAGGAGATATTACCCAAATGAGCCAATGATGATGCCAATGCGCCTGTTTGTACAGGCCCGTTCTGAATGCTCATATCCCTGGCACGAATGGCATCAAACCAGTTCTGGAAATGCAGGGTCAGCTCTCCCTTTTCTGAGCGGCTGGGTCCTTTTTCTCGTTTCTCTCCAAGGTAGGATTCATAGGTGTCGTATCCTTTTACCACCAGGTAACCTTTGTCGCCATAGAAAATATTGCCCACTCCGGCTCCGTCTTCCAGGTTGGTACACCAGTTGCGCACTTCAAACTGGATCATTTTCTTTTCTTTCGGATAATGATAGATCGAGGTCTGTATTTCAGGAACCTCCTTGCAATCGTCCCAAAGGAATTTTCCCCCCATGGAAGTGATACGTTCAGGCAAAGAATTAACACCCAATCCCCACATACATAGATCAGTTTCATGGATACCCTGGTTGCCTACATCACCGTTGCCATAATTCCAATGCCATTGCCAGTTGTAATGAACAAGGTTCTTGGTAAAAGGTCTCATAGGGGCAGGACCACACCAAAGGTCATAATCCAATCCTGCAGGAACAGGTGAAATGCCTTTATCGCCAATATCAACTCTCCATCTATATACCAGTCCGCGCGACATGTACACTCTTCCTATGAGCCCTTCCTGCAAATGCTGGATGGCTTCTTTGATGGCAGGTGAGCTGCGCAACTGTACGCCGTGTTGCACAATGCGGTTATATTTATAGGCTGCCTCAACAATCTTTCTGCCTTCTGAAATATTGTGGGTAGCTGGTTTTTCTACATATACATCTTTGCCTGCCTGACAAGCCCAGACGGTTTGAAGGGCATGCCAATGATTGGGTGTAGCCAATGTAACGGCATCAATGGTTTTATCTTCGTACACCTTGCGGAAATCCTGTTGGATGGCTACCTTTTTGCCATATTTCGTTTCGAATTCTTTGGCCCTATCCTGAAGGATATTCATATCCGGATCACAGAGCATGGCCACTTCTACATTTGATTTTGCAGGTAGTCCCATGATTTCCTCGATGTGGGTTTTACCTCTACCGTTGATGCCGAGCACTGCCACCCTTATACGATCATTTGCCCCCTTTACAGAGGCAGGAATGATGACTGGCTTCTTAACCTGTGCAGTTACTGTCGAAGGCGCAACAGCTGCAATCAGCGCCCCCGTTGCTGCCGTTCTGAGAAAGTTCCTTCTCGAATTTGTTTCATTTTCCATTTTAGTATAGTTAAGTTGTTATGTATTTAGATTACACGGATTTATACGGATTACACGGATTAAAATTCCGGCTGCCGATTAGGTGATGTGTCATAACGTCTGCGGGAAAATTCATTTCCTAAAAATATATTGGTGCTATTCACCTTTCGATTGGTGAAACCTATCCGTGTAATCCGTTTTAATCCGTGTAATCCATATTAAGTGTAATCCTCTACTTAAAGTTCTTCGCTAATTTATTGAGTTCAGCATCTGTTAAGTCCCCACCAATGATGATCTTATGCCTGAAGACAAGACTCTCACCTTCCTTGAGGACCACTTTTACCGGCTGGGCATTCTTTTCGAAGGCACGGCCTCCAAGGTTATTGGTGGCAAATAGTCCGTACCCACGAGCATGTGACCATGCCGGATAGTTGACATTGTCTTTGTGGTCGATGATAGCCAGGGTAATGACCTCACCTTCTTTTATCGCACGTAGCGCTACCCATGGGCTGCGTTTGCTCCATACATCTGCCCCCGTAACCCCTTCCGCATTGCGGTAAACACCATTCACCCCGTCGTTATTCATCACCGGAACCTCAGTTACAATACCCTTGGCATCCAGGAATTTCTCCGGTGTCTGTGAGGGTTCTTCAAATGCCCTGTCGATACGCAGGCCAATCAAACCTTCTTTGTTTTCATCAAAAGTGACCATTTGCTTGGCTGTTAACTTGGTGATGCGTTCTATGCTTCGGAAATTGCCCGTTCCTTCAAACACAAAGGTGGCTTCTTCATTCAAAAGTACCTTATCGTTCACATCCACCCAGTCTGATTGGGTGACCAGCATCCCTTTTGATGGATTTTCACTTACTATTTTACGAAACTTGATGGTACCATATTTGGGTTTATCTTCCGGCTTGATGGCAAAGGAATTGTTCCAAAAATCCAGTCCGTTGACATTGCCAAAATTAAACCACAACCCAACCTGGTGAGGATGGTCGGTTCTTTCAAATGGCCTTGGATTTAATGGGTAGCCACGGGTAATGAGTTTGCCCGAAGCGCTGGTGATGGGATAAAGCGATTGCTTTTCCATGTTGCCGGGATATATATAGGCCGTGAAGAACTGGCCCCCAACCAGGATTTCTACCTTCTTCCCTGAATCGTCGTTCTTAAATTCAACCTTTTCTTTCTTTGAAGCCTGGCTGTTATTTACCGCCAGCAGCAGTACAAGGGCTGAAATCCAAAATGTCTTCATAAGTCAGTTTGTTTAATGGTTAACTAGGTTTGGATTTCAAAAGTCGGAAATAAAATGGCTATAATGACTAAAATGGCGCTTAATTATTTAATGATGGGAACAAATAATGCGTTTTAATCCGTTGACTAAAATTGCAATTTTAGAATTGATTGATTTTTAATGGGTGTTGGGTAGGGTTTTGAATCATACATGGGTCATACCAGGTCAATACCTGCTCCAGTGTTTCTGTAAGGTTTCTGTAAGCTAACTGTAATGTATCTGTA
>DMFR01000069.1:0-3998 GCA_003450125.1 Prolixibacteraceae bacterium
GAACTACATCCAGAAAATCGATGAGGACTAGGGGTCTGTCAGATCAGTGTTCCTTTGTCTTTTTACGATAAATGAATGTTCATTATCTTGTGGGCTTGTTATAGCTTCATTCATTATAAAATTTGATCTGATTGTATCCGTCTTACCCTTAACATTTAATATTTCAGTCAAGGAAGGTTCAGCGGTTTTAAGTACCTGTTGAGGAGTAAGTCCTATATATATAATGGCAATAACAAGTGAAGCAAATACTATATTTTCACGAACAGATAAATCAGGAATTTCCCATTTGGATACCTCCTTGCCAAGGAAGACCTTTTGAACAATTCGTAGCGAGTAGATCATTGAAGCAATCAATCCCAAACTTGCCAGACAGGCCATCAGAACATTGACTTTGAATGTACCGGTGAGGATAAAGAATTCAGCAATAAAATTCCCTAATCCAGGTAAGCCCAGAGAGGCAAGGGTAAAGATGAGTCCCATTGAACCCATAACTGGCACCTCATTCCACAGTCCCCCCATTTTGTTTAAATCCCTGATATGAATTCTCTCCTGCAATTGTCCCACCATGATAAACAAGCCCCCTGTACTGATGGCATGGGCGATGATCTGTATCACCACTCCCTGAAGGGCAATCACATTAAAAGAAAATACCCCCAGCATGACAAATCCCATGTGACTGACACTCGTATAGGCCACCAGCCTTTTCAAATCAGTTTGAGCGTAAGCAAGCTTGGCCCCGTATAAGATTCCTATGACTCCCAAGATCATACCATAAGGAGCAAAACTAGCCGCTGATTGTGGGAATAGAGGGATTACAAAACGAAGCAATCCATAAGCTCCTGTCTTTAAAAGAAGCCCTGCCAGGATAACACTTCCGGCAGTAGGCGCTTCAGTATGAGCATCAGGCAGCCAGTTGTGCAGAGGAACGACAGGCAACTTTATCAGGAAGGCGGCCAGGAATCCAAGCATAATCAGGAAACTGGCTGTTCCCGACATGGACGTACCGAACAATTCCATGTAGTCGAAAGTATAGACGGCTGTATTTCTACCATGGATAAAGTACAAAGCCAGGATAGCCAAAAACATGAGAAGCCCGCCTGCCTGGGTGTATATAAAGAACTTAAAGGAAGCGTAAATTCTGTTTTCATGACCGTAAATTCCAATGAGAAAATACATGGGTACCAACATCAATTCCCAGAAGAAATAGAACAGGAAAAGGTCAAGGGAAAGAAAAACTCCTGTAATTCCAGCAAGTATCCAAAGGATATTGAAATGGAAAAAACCTGACTTTTCTCTGATTTCCTTCCATGAAATAAGAACAGAGATCAACCCCAGGAAAAGGGTCAGCACCAACAGGATCATGCTTAAACCATCTAGCGCCAGGTGAAGGTTGATACCAAAATGAGGAATCCAAGCTACCTTGTAATCGATCAGCCAGCTGGTTTGCCCGATGGGATAACTATTTAGGTAGGCCGGAAAGAGCAAAATCAGATCGAGTGTAATGGCAATGAGTGAAATGATCCGGGGAAGCATTGCGCTCCATCTTCCCGTAAACCAGGCCAAAAGTCCGCCAAGGACTAAAATCAATATCAGGTCAAGGAGTATCATAGGTAGATCATGAGGGTTAAAATAAATACGATTCCCAAAGCCAGGGACATCACATACCACCTTAACTTTCCATTTTGCAAAATGCTGAGAAGACCATTCAGGTGATAAGTAAACCGTCCAATTCCACGGCTGATTATATCAATAAAGTCATTGCGGTCAATTTCAGAAAGCCATACAATGGGCCTGACAAAAAGAAGATCATACAGCCGGTCAAACCCCCATCCTCTATAAAAGAAATGGATAAGCCTGCTTTTCTCGAAGGTTTCAGCAAATGCAGATTTCTTGAAATAAAGCAGGTAAGCGACATAGATTCCCGAGAGTGAAATAACTGATGCCAATAACTGAAACAATAGCTCGGAGTTATTTTCATTCGACAACTGAACAGCGGGAAGCAAAGGCCCCAGAAGATTGGAAAACAAATGAATATTTCCCATTGATTCGGGAAGCTCTATAAAACCGGACAACAATGAAAGTGCAGCCAATATAACCAAAGGTACAGCTATCAGGTTTCCTGGCTGACGGGTGGGTTGCGTTTTTACCTCTCCAAAAAAGGTAAGAAATACCAATCTGAAGGTATACAGTGATGTGACAAAAGCTCCAACAGAACCAGCAAGCCATAACCATGTACCGCCCTTGTCGGCAGACCATGAAACCCAAAGAATCGCATCCTTACTATAAAAGCCTGCTGTGACCAATGGCAGGGCACACAAAGATGCTGAACCGATCAAAAAGGTCCAGTACACAAGGGGTAGTTTCTTCCTGAGACCACCCATCTTATAAATATCATGTTCTTCGTTCAAAAGCAATATCACAGCTCCTCCTGCAAGGAATAAAAGGGCCTTGAAGAAGGCATGGACCATAAAATGAAAGATGGCCGCTGACCATGCTCCCACTCCCAGGGCCAGGAACATATAGCCAATCTGGCTGATGGTAGAATAGGCCAGCACTCGTTTAAGATCATGCTGTGCAAGGGCACTGAATCCTGCCACTACAAGGGTAATAGCACCGATGATGGCAACAGCGGTCTGAACAGCAGGAGCAAGCGCAAAAAGAACATGCGTCCGGGCAATGAGGTAAACCCCAGCTGTTACCATGGTGGCTGCATGGATCAAGGCGCTAACGGGAGAAGGTCCTGCCATAGCATCAGGAAGCCAGGTCTGCAATGGCAACTGTGCTGATTTTCCCAAGGCTCCTCCAAGGAGCAATGCAGCTGCCCACACGGCTAGAGGTGAGCCAACGGCCCATTTCTGTGAAGCTGACACCATCAGTTGGTCTATATTGAGTGTTCCGAGGTTGACAAATAGTAAAAAGAGCCCAATAATCATGGCTACATCCCCTACCCTTGTAACGATAAAGGCTTTCCGGGCTGCATAGCCATTCTCGGGTTCCTTGTACCAAAAGCCAATGAGAAGGTAACTGCACAAACCAACACCCTCCCATCCCAGATATAAAAGCAGCAGGTTATCTGCCAGCACGAGGATAAGCATTGAACTTACAAACAGGTTCATATAGGCAAAGAAGCGTGAATAGCCCTCATCCTCAGCCATAAATTCAACAGAATAAATATGGATGAGGAATCCAACGAAGGTGATGACAAAAATGAAGACAAGGGAAAGCGCATCCAGCCGTAGGGAGATATCCGCCGACAAGCCACCTGTATTGAGCCATTCCCATAGTTTTACAACAGTAGCTCCCCCTGAAGGAACGGATGTCAGGAACATCGAACCCACGATCAGGGTAAATACAGCCGGTATCCCAACAGAACCTGTGCCAATCAGGGCAATCAGGCTCCTGGATAGCTTTCGCCCAAAGAAGGCAAGTACCAGGAACCCCAATAAGGGCAGGATCGGAATTAATGCAAGTAACAGTTTCATATCTAAGTTTCAATTAGCTTCAAATTTGTATTTCCCGACAAACAAGCTTCTAAACACCAAAAAGACTTTCAAAACAACAAGTTACATTTCCATTTCTCTATCACTTAACTTTTTCAACTGGTCAACATCCACTGAGTTATAATGATGGAACATCTGTAAAATGATGGCCAGTCCAACCGACACTTCAGCGGCAGCCACAGAGAGAATAAAGATAAACATGACCTGCCCGTCAGGCTGTACCCAGTGAGAACCGGCAATGACAAAAACCAGCCCTGCACTGTTGAACATGATTTCAATGGACATGAGCATGAAAATGATATTCCTTCGCACCAAAACGCCAATCAGCCCCAGCATAAAAAGAGCCGCTGCAAATAAGAGTTGTATTTCAACCGGAATAGTTACCATAGCTTATTTTCTTTTATACGGTTCCTTCGTCAGGTTCCAATTCTTGTTTTTGGAGAAAACGATGCACTACCTTTTTCTTTTGCCTGCCCAGGTGATAAGCCCCTACGATCC
>DMFR01000069.1:4064-4652 GCA_003450125.1 Prolixibacteraceae bacterium
GCCCCTACGATCCCTGCAAGAAGAAGTATAGCAGCAATCTCCACCCCTATCAGATAGGTAGAAAAAAGGGATACGCCTACCTGTTTGGGAAGGATGATCTGTCCATTGATCCTCTGTAGATGGATTTTATTGACCCCTACAATAAAATCAACCAGCAGAATAATAGCGAGAATACATGGGATTATCCACATTCTGGGATGAAGCCATTGTTTCTCCAGTTCCTTTTCCAAACCTACATTGAGCATCATGATCACAAAGATGAACAAGACCATAATGGCCCCTGCATAAACGATCACTTCAAGGGCGGCAATAAATGGCGCTCCCAGAACGTAAAATATGACCGAAATTGAAAGCAGTGACATGATCAGAAACAACAAGGCATGAATGGCATTTCTGCCCGTTATGGCCATCACTGTTGAGAACAGAGCAACTGCTGCGGCTATGTAAAAAATGATATTCATCTTAAGTATTTACTATTTTATAATTTAAAATTTACGATTTAATACATCACAGATATTTAGCCAATTGTAAGCAATATCAATTGCTTAAGGCATTAAATCCTTTACATCTACCGGGCTTTCCTCATTC
>DMFR01000243.1 GCA_003450125.1 Prolixibacteraceae bacterium
ATGTTTTAATTAAAAAATATGGAAGATATCAAAGATAGTAACATAGATTTTTATTATTTTTATTAGTAAAAATCCATTTAATCAGCGTCATCTAAGTTCTAAATTTATAAATGTTCATATGAAGTATCTTTATCAAACTAAAACAGAAAAAATTATTCAAGCTTTTTATAAAGTATATAATACACTTGGATATGGGTTTCTTGAAAAAGTATATCAAAATGCATTGATAATTGAACTTCGAGCGATGGGTTTTGAATGTAAAACTAATTATCCAATTCGTGTATTTTATGAATCCTTTTCTGTTGGTGATTATTTTGCAGCCATCATTATTGATGACTGCATAATTATCGAAAACAAAGCAATTGAAACTTTGGTGGATGACAATGTGTTTCAATTGATCAATTACCTTAAAGCGACAAATATTGAAGTCGGGTTATTATTAAACTTTGGCAAAAAGCCAGAATTTAAAAGAAAGATTTTCACAAATGATCGGAAAAGAATAGAATTGGAATAAATTAGACCACTGATTACATTGATTTTACGGATGAACACGGATTAAAAATATATGATCAGTGTAAATCTGTTTAATCTGTGTCATCAGTGTTCTAATTTATCTTTGTTTCAGGCCCTTTTGGATTTACCGAATATTTTTTTGAGCAGGGTGCGAGATTCATTTCCTTCTTCGTAATAGCCGTTCCCGTTTTCGGAGTATTTTGAGTTGTAATAATAATTTCCTCCGTATCCGAAGCCTGTACCCTGGATGTCGTTGATGACGAGGCTGATGTGGTTCAGAATTTTGTTTTCGGCTATCTGGTTGATGTACTTGATCTGCTCTTTTTTGGAAACTCCATAGCGTAGGATGAAGATATTCAGATCGGCATAACGACCCACCAGGAGTCCATCGGTTACCAGGGAGACAGGGGCATTGTCGATAACTACATAATCGAATTGGTGCGAAAGTTCTTTTAAGAGGGTCTGCATCTCCGGTTTATCGATCAGCTCTGAGGGGTTGGGAGGGACGGGACCTGCCACCATTACACTAAGGTTGTCGATCATGGTGGCAAAAATGATTTCCTTGAGGTTGTCCTGTCCGCTAAGGTAAGTACTCAGTCCATGCTCATTGGGAAGATCGAATATCTTGTGCAATCGTGCTTTGCGCAAATCGGCCCCTATCAGGATCACTCTCTTGTTGTTCATGGCCAGGATGGTGGCCAGGTTGACCGAAGAGAAGGATTTTCCTTCGCCCGGATTGGTGGAGTTAACCGATACAATCTTTTTATTGCCTCCTGTCAGTACGAATTGGAGGTTGGTACGGATGGACCGGTAGGATTCCGCAATTCCCGAACGGGGGTTGTCGTAAACGGGGGTGTCTGATTTGGTGCGGCTATGGATTACATTGCCCAGGATGGGCAGTTGGGTATTTTTTTCGATGTCTTCCTGGGACTCGATGGTATTGGAGAAAAAGGAGATCACCAATAGGAAGATACCCGGAAGAGCCAGTCCAAACAACAATCCGATCATGATTTTGGCCATGGACGAAAGGCCGATCAGTTCAGTGGTTTCCATCCGTGCAGCATCGATGACCTGGACTTCGGGGGTGGCTCCTGCCAGTGCAATATCGATTTCAGATCTTTTCTGAAGTAGGAAAGTATAGATTTCGTTGGTCAAATCGTAACGACGCTGGTAATTGATCAGGTCCTGTTCCTTTTTGGGAAGCTGGTTAAGTTGTGATTTGATTTGATTTTTCTGCCCTTCAAAATTGGAGTTGAGCACTTCGGCATTTTTGATCAGGTTCCGGAGATTTTCCTTCAGTCGTAAATTGGTCTGTGAAATTTCCTTGTCGATCATCAATAAGGTCGGATTGTCATCCTTGGCGCTAAAGGAAAGAACCTGTCTTTTATTGTACAACTCGCTTAGATTCACCACCATGCTGTTGAGCGAAAGGTCCTCGATTCCTACCACAGAAGGGGCGATCAGCTGTTTGGCGTCGACTGATTTCCCCAGATAGTCAAGCAGATTCTTGAAGTATTCAAGCTGCATTTGATTCTTGCTTTTTTCCAGTTCAATATCGCGCAAGGTGGTCATCACCTGGGTTCCCTGTTCCCCGATATTGATAATCTGGTTGTCAGACCTGAAGCGTGAAAAGTTGGTTCCTGCCGTGTGTAAGGAGTCTGAAATTCCTACCAATTGGCTGTCGATAAACAGAAGTGATCTTTTTTGAGTCTCGGTCTGGTAACTCATTTTGTTTTGCATGTACACCGAAATCAATTCATTGAGGTAGTCGATTTCACGTTGAGGTTGATTGCCCATTAGCTGAAGACGGATGATGTCAGACTGTTTATCGTTCAGGTTGACTTCCAATTTTTTCAGATAAGATCGTGCGGTTTCAGCCGATTCGTTGAAGACAAAATAATAGCTGCGGTCCAGTCCTTCATTCCTGGTGTCGGTGGGAGTAATGGTAAAATGGAAGTAATCATTTGCGAAAGGCTGGCCAAAAGTGCAGTTGGTCGTGAAATGAATCTCTGTTTTAGCCCCGTTGTTAATGGTTTCACCATCCACCGTGAGCTTAAATTGGCTGGAGGAGATGGGGGTAATATAAAGTGGGATTCCCGGGCTATTGAATCCCCCCTGGGTTTCCTCGACCATAAAAGGGGCATCCTTGTAATAGGCTTTCCAGTTCAGGAGGTTTTTTTCTTTGAACAGATTGTTATAGTTCAGGAGGTCTTTTTTGAACCAGGAAGTTCTCCAGTTCAGGTTCTGGGCTACCTGGTTGTTAATATTGAATGACTTGATAATTTCAATCTGGTTGAACACATCGGATTTGTCGTTTGATATCTGGCTTTTAAACAAATCTTCAAGCCCTGCACCAATACTGGAGGTTTTCTTAGGGACAAAGATGGTGGCATTGACCTGGTAGGAAGGTTGGGTATAGCGACTGTAAATATAGCCCCCAACGATTCCCAATAATCCGAAGAGGACGAACAGGTGCCAGTTTTTTAGGGCAATGGCAAATATTCTGCGAAGATTGATTTCTTCTTCATCCTGTACGTTCATGATTTTTTTTGTCTCGTTGTTTTGCATGGTGTTATGGGTTATAAAGGATTACACGGATTTTGAGTGCAGATTTAACTGATTAACTGATTACGCGGATGTTAACCGCGGATTGGAGTTCATTGTCTCAATTTTTTCTGTTTTATCTGTGTTTAACTGTATTGTATTATTTGAGGTGATTTTCAATCTAATTGTCAGGCTACGTATGATTTCTCCATCTGCGGGTGCCAATGCGTGAAATCTGTTTTCAATCTGTGAAATCTTTTTATTCTACTTTAAAACGAAGCTTAGGACAGCAATCATCAAAGAAACGGACGACAACAACATGGAATAAGCCTGGCTGTTGAGTTGCAGGTTCTTGTGCTTGTCGGGCTGTACAAATACATAATCGTTGGGTTGCAGGTAAAATGCTTTTGACAAGTACATATCTTTGGACGACAGGTCGAGCATGTAAGAGGTATTGCCATCAATGCCCGGGCGCACGACCATTACTTTTTTGATACTTGCAAAGTCGGTATTCCCGCTGGCCAAGGCCAAAGCTTCAAGCACGGTGAAGGTATTGTTGTAGTTGTAATAGACCCCTGGAACCCTCACCTCTCCAAGTACAGTTACTTTGAAGTTGAGCAGTTTTACTTTTACCATGGCATCCTTTAAATAAATATCGGCTTTCTGTT
This sequence comes from Prolixibacteraceae bacterium, assembly GCA_003450125.1. Taxonomy (GTDB): domain Bacteria; phylum Bacteroidota; class Bacteroidia; order Bacteroidales; family Prolixibacteraceae; genus Aquipluma. The sequence continues at coordinate 3,726 of DMFR01000243.1, forward strand.
GGACCAATTCCTCAATTTTCTGCTGAGGCAATCCGGTTACCTGGATTTTACCCAGGATCGGCAGCGACAATTCCCCGTTAATCCCGACTTCGAATCCATACAGATAGGCACCCGAAGGGGTGGTAAACTTCTGGTAGGACTGGGAGGACATATTACCTGTCCCTTCTTCGGGGTTAAATATAGCATTGACCTCAGGATTAATGGATTTGATACTGATGTACAGCACATCGCCCGGTTTAATCAGGTGTTCCGTAATATTTTCGGGCAGCCGTTCGGCTTTTTGCTCATTTGCCATATTGGACAGGAAGATGAGTTCTTTACTGCTTCTGCATGAAATCAGGCCGAGTAAAATAAAAAATAGACAGAGCCTGAAAATTTTCCTAGTTGTAATCATTTTTAAACGTTGGTTTTCTAAATATTTTCTAATAATATCCATTTATGGGTCACAGTCCAAGGGTGACATTATCTAATTAAGCCGAATTGTTCCATTTAGAGGCATTGAGTCTATTCTCAATTCAGCCAATAAATCTGCAAAGCGCCCTTTGTAAAAGGGATGTCCAAGAACAGATGGAGGGAACGTTTGCCAAGAAATGACGCAAAGATAAAATTATTTTTGTTAAGCATTTGATTATTTTATTATAAAATGATTCTAAAATGAATGGGCCGTCTTAGAATCATTTATCCGATTTCCAAATGAGTAAAACTGGTTTATTTTGGAAGTACAGTTCCATTTCTTCACGGGTCACAATGATGTATTTGATCCTTCGGCTAATAAATGTTTCTGCTTTTTTAACCAGCCTGTCTATTAAGGGTTGATCCAGGTGAACGCCCACCAGGGCAAGATCAATGATCTTTGAGTCTTTCCCAATGGCAAAATCTCCCGTTACAAAGGCTGCCTGAAGATCTCCAATCTGGGAGGTGACCTGGTCGATAATCTGGTCAATGCCAATGAATTTCTTTAAGATGTTATGGATGTCATTGAAAAGGGGATGACCAATGTTGGCAAAGAACATTTTCTTATTCCCTTCCGTGGCAGCATCCAGCAGGCCGGCATTCTCCAGTCGGTTCAGTTCAACCCGGATCGAATTGGAGGATTCTCCAAATTCAGTTTCTAAACCCCTGAGGTAACTCCTGGTTTGACTGTTGAGGAAAAACTTGAGTAAAAGTTTGATACGTGTTTTTGAAGTGATTAAACTTTCAATCATTATAAAAAGTTAAATGGGGCGAGAAAAGAATATAATTGATTGTAATTAATTGATATTTAATATATTATGAATGTAGATGTGTCTGCACTTTTCATAGCTTCGCCTTCTCAGTCACATGAGCGAGAAGGCAGTCAGACACCAGTTATTGGCAAAAAATTAAAAGAGAGAATAACGAAACTTTTCCAAAAAATAACAAATTCCAGTAATGAGGCCATAGATATGCGATGACGATCACAATGTCAGGATTAAATCATTGGAATTCAATCCTTCGTATTTTTAGAATTCTAATTTTATTTTTGAAATTTCTTTTACAATCCTCCTCCGAAGATGCGCCTACATTAATTAATTTACTTATGTCTTCTATTGTACATCGAGTACAAATGTAACTCAAAAACTATACAAATGAAACAAATATTGTATGAATGTTGATATATATTTTAAGAAGTAACATAAAATTCAGCCGAGTTATTTATATTAAGGGAATTAAGGTGTAAATTAGAATAATTGGAATTATAGGAATCTAAATAAATCATAAGGGAATAGGGGGAATGGGATGATGAGAAAATGAGAAAATGAGAAAATGAGATGATGAGAAAATGAGATGACGAGACAATGAGACAATGAGACAATGAGAAAATGAGATGATGAGACAATGAGAAAATGAGAAAATGAGATGATGAGAAAATGAGAAAATGAGATGATGAGGCAATGGGACAATGGGAGGTAAGAGAATGAGAATTCCGTTAGCGCTAATTAATGAAATCAATTCTTGAGATTAATCTGTGGTTAAAATCTGTTGAACCGGTGGTCAAAATCATCGTTTTTTTTTGTAACTTGTATAGTGTTTAACGCTTAAAATCCAATCACATGAAAAACTTTCTTTTACTGATCCTGCTCAATGTTGTATGGACAGTCGGTTCATGGGCACAGGTTTATCAGATCAACGGTACAACCAAATTCAAAACCAAGGTTACCTACGGGCAGGATGCACGGACGGACGTGATCCCGGGCGGTTATGCGGTGGAAATTATTGATGCCAACAATTATTTTTTCACCATCAAATACCGAGATGGAAATGGCTATGTGAATCGGAACCATATCCAATATGAACCGGCAGAATTGAAAGAATTGATGAAAACAAAAAACGGGCAGCTTGATTTGAGTGAAGTCCCCATGAACAGCTCAAAAGTGGATGACAGGTATAAATATGAAATTGACCATATCCGCTACTGCGCCGGAAAATACAGACGAGAAATCAGGGCCGGATATGCCTTTTCTGTCTTGGGGGCAGCTGCTATCGGTTCTCCATCATTTGTGGATTTTTCAAACCCGGATACGGAAGATATCGTTAAGAAAGTTGGATACGGGTTTGGCGCTTTGGGGGCATTACTGATTATTGACAGCAATAAATGGATGAAAAGGATTTATTTCGGACCGGAAGGATTTGGCATTAAATATTCCTTCTAATGAAAATACGAATTGCATGAATAGGGACGAATTGCAAGAATGGGGGATCAATCACAAAAGACGGT
>DMFR01000316.1 GCA_003450125.1 Prolixibacteraceae bacterium
CTTTTGGATATTATCATGCCCGATATTAATGGATTTGAAGTGTGTCGTCAATTGAAGGCCGACCCGCTGGTTAGCGATATCCCGGTAGTTTTTCTAACGGCTATCAAAGGGGATCGGGAAAACCGCATCAAGGCCCTTGAAGCTGGAGCGGAAGGATTTCTGGCCAAACCCATTGACGAAACTGAACTCACTGCCCAGATCAGGGCGATGATCAAGATAAAGGCAGCCAACCAAATGAAGCGAGATGAAAAGAAAAGGCTTTTGAAGTTGGTCACTGAACGAACCAATAAACTGGAGCTTAGCCGGATCGCTGCGGTTAATTTGCTGGAGGAGTTGAAAGAGGAAAATGAAGTTCGTAGAAAGACCGAAGAGGCGCTCCGCGAGAGTGAGACCCGTTTGAAAGATGCACAAAGACTCTCTCAAATCGGGAGTTTCCACTATAATGTGCAAAAAGATCAAGCGTGGTGGTCTGATGAACTATTTCGGCTTTATGGATTAAAGCCTGCTGATAAGCCCTTGAGTTATGATGAAATTCATGCATTTACCCACCCGGAGGATAATCATACAAGATCCAAAATGATCCAGCATTCGATAGACATGAATGATGCTGTTGAAAATGAATATCGGATAATCAGATCAGATGGCTCCATGCGATACCATCAATCCATTTCACGGGTAACATTTGATGAAAATAATCAAATGATGGCTATTGACGCAACAATTCAGGATATTACTGAACGGAAACTAAGTGAAGAGTCATTAAAAGCAAGCAATGAACTCAATAAGTCGTTATTGCAAACCATTCCTTTTGGCATGGATATCGTGGATGAAAATGGCAATATTTTGTTCCAGAATGAAAATTTAGAACGGTTCTTTGGTAGTGACGCAATTGGGAAAAAATGCTGGGCCCTTTATCGGGATGATAAAGCCCAGTGTGAGAAGTGCCCTTTACTTAATGGAATAGAGATTGGAAAGACTGATTTTTATGAGTCGCATGGTGTTTTGGGAGGAAAGACATTTCAGATCAGTCATACGGGCATGATGTTCCAGGGGAGAAAGGCCATGTTAGAGATCTTTCAAGATATATCAGAAAAGAAAGAAGCTGAGATTGAGTTGATTGCTGCCAAAGAGAAAGCGGAGGAAAGCGATCGGTTGAAATCGGCCTTTCTGGCCAACATGAGCCATGAAATCCGAACTCCACTTAATAGCATCATCGGTTTTTCAGATCTCCTGGCGGATCCTTTTTACGATTTGAATCAACATTCTGAATTTGCCAGCTTAATTAAAACAAATGGAAGAAATCTACTCTCTATTATCAATGACATCATGGATCTCTCTAAAATTGAAGCGGGCCATGTTCATGTTAATAAGCGTTTGTTTTCTGTAAATCAGCTTATTCTCGATATCCATGAAAATTGTTTATTTAAGGCAATGGAGAAGGGAATCGAATTAAGGATAGGGGGGTATCCTCAAAGGGAGATTTTTATTGAAAGTGATGAAACCAAGCTTCGGCAGGTTTTAGTCAATTGTGTAGGCAACGCCATTAAGTTTACAGAAGAAGGATTTGTGGAGATAGGAATCAAAACGGAAGAAGACTTTATCCAATTTCATGTAAAAGACACTGGAATCGGTATCCCTGTTGAATTTCACGAGCAAATATTTGAACGTTTCCGGCAGGTTGAAACAGGAGATACCCGTAAATATGGAGGAAACGGGCTGGGATTGCCCATTTCTAAAAGCTTGGTTGAATTATTGGGAGGTACTATCTGGATGGAATCGGAATATGGAAAAGGTTCGACGTTCTATTTTAATATACCAAGACAGTAAAACAAAAATCTACGAATTTCATTCAGGGCAATTCATGTTTAACCACGTTGTGGTTCCATGGAGCTATTCTGTAAACTTCATTTTCGCATTACAGATGAAATAGAACCCTGTTCTCCGTCAATTCCGTCATTTCCGCCAATTGGTATTGTCATTTTAGCCGTTACATGACTCTATGTAGAATTTGACCCGTTTTTCAAGCCCATTTTTCCACTGTAATACCTCAGTTAACTTTAAGTTTACAATGGTAGAAGTTTTTAAACAACTGGTTTTCAGAAGCTCAATATGAAGTTGGGAAATTAATCTTAAAGAAGCTACTATTTTACTTGCGAAAGCTAAAAGTGGCTCTATCTTTGCAGCCGCTAAACAGGGAAGCAAATAGCTTAAACTGGGAGGTGAAAAGTTCTTTAATTGATTGGTTGGCAATACTTTGAATTGAATTGAAAAATAGTTTTAAAAACATTAGGTAGATTCAAAAAAAACATATTTCTTTGCAGCCGCTTTCAAAGGAAAGACATTGGAAAGACCGCAAGGTAAGAAGATGAAGGCAACAAAGAAAACAGAAAATAAAAACCAGAAAAACCTTTAAAAAGGTTAGGAAGTTTGAAAAGTGCGATTACCTTTGCAGCCGCTAAAACAAAAAGAGTTCATCGACAATAAATGGGAAAGTAAAGAGTTTTAATGTTTGCGATTGCCGGGAAACTGGGAAGGTTTTAAACAGAGAATCAGGAATAGATTTTTAATGGTAAAGCCACAGCAGACAAAGGAAGCAAGAAGAAAAAAATCAGGAAAATTTCATTTAGTTCTTGGAAATATAAAAAA
>DMFR01000109.1:0-434 GCA_003450125.1 Prolixibacteraceae bacterium
TTTTGATCTTTATTTTTGTCTTTGTTCTGGTCCTTGTCTTTATTTTTATCCTGATCCTTCTTCTTTTGCTTATCTTGCTTTTTCTTCATATTCATGGCATACAGCAAGTTGTATTTGGTTTCAAGGTCTTGCGGATTGTTTCGCAAGGCCTGCTTGTAGGCTTCAATACTCTCCTCCAGTTTGTTGTTCATGAGCATGGAATTGCCCATGTTATGCAAGGCCCTGCTTTTGTCAATCTTGTCGGAAGAGTGCTCCGCAATATCTTTAAATTTTTCTGCCGATTCATCAAACTTCTTTTGCTTGTACAAGGCATCGGCAAGGTTGAAATTCCATTTCGAATCCTCTGGTTTCTTCTCAATGGCCTTTCGGTATTCAATTTCAGCTTTATTAAATTGAACAGTATCCAGCTTGGTCGAATCTTTCATGGCCTGTTC
>DMFR01000109.1:535-9354 GCA_003450125.1 Prolixibacteraceae bacterium
CGAATCTTTCATGGCCTGTTCATAGTATTTATTCCCTTGCCTGATAAACTTGCGCTCGTTTTGACCATAGCTTGAAATTGTCAGGGTAATCAGAAATATAGTGAGTAAGCTTATTGCTTTCATATTGAATTTATTTTCTATCGCCAAATAATTTTAGATTCTTCAGGTATTTATTTTTCCGTTCTAGTATGATGAAATCCAGAAAAATCAAGAACAGACATAGTGCAATGAAATATTGGAATTTCTCATCATAATCGGCATAAATCTGGGATTCCATTTCTGTTTTTTTCATTTTATTCACTTCATTGAAAAGGGTATTTAATCCAATCTGGGTATTGTTGGCCCTGATGTAAATTCCTTTGCCTGTCTGGGCAATCTTTTGAAGCATGGGCTCATCCAGTTTGGTTACAATGGTGTTGCCCTTACTATCTTTTTTGTACCCTTTCTGTCCGTTTGAGAAGTCAGGAATTAAGGCCCCTTTGGGAAGTCCCATTCCAATGGCATCCACAATGATCCCCTGTTCTGCTGCTTTGGTTGCAGCACCTGCTGCGTCGTCTTCATGGTTTTCACCATCGGTGATCACTATTAATACTTTGCTGCCTGCAAAATTAGGAGTGAATGATTTTGCTCCAAGATCGATTGCCGCCCCTATGGCAGTTCCCTGAGTGGGAACTATTTGCGTGTTTATGGAGTTCAGAAATAATTTTGCAGATACGTAGTCCGATGTGATGGGTAGCTGTGTATAGGCTTCTCCTGCAAAAACAATCAAGCCGATTTTGTCATCACTCAACTTGTCTACCAATTGAGAAATTGCCCTTTTCGAAGCTTCCAGCCTGCTGGGCTGAATATCTTCAGCCAACATGCTGTTTGAAACATCCAGGGCAATGATGAGTTCAATTCCTTCCCGTTTTACAGTTTTGAGCTGAGAACCAAATTGAGGTCTTGCAATGGCAATAATAGCGCTTGCAAGAGCGAGTAGTAGCACTATAAATTTGATGGCAGGGCGTGCTGAACTTGCATTGGGCATCAATACCGAAAGGATTTCTTTCTGCCCGAATTTTGCCAACGCTTTTCTTCTTTGGCTTCTTGAATACCAATAAAAGATCATCAATGCCGGGATGAGCAGCAATGCATACAAATATTCTGGGTTTGCGAATCTAAACATGTTTTATAGTTCAAAGTTTGGCTTCAATAAGCTCAGCTGCCCGGAAACATCCGATGGCATAGTTTATTTTGGCTATTTTTTGTCTAATATCTGTTATCAAAAATTATAATCTCTAAGGTATATTTCTGAAAATGGTCGTTTTAAGAAACATGCCTAACAAGAGCAATAAAGTGCCTGCTGAGGCATATTTCAGGTATTCTTCCTCTTTCTTGCTGTATTCCTTTACATCGATCTTTGATTTCTCTAATTTATCAATTTCCTGGTAGATTTCAGCCAATTTATTGTTATTTGTTGCCCTGAAATATTTTCCGCCAGTAGTAGAAGCAATTTTCTGCAATAAAACTTCGTCAATCTTCACTTCCACATCCCTGACCTGTACCCCGAAAGGTGTTTGAACCGGGAAAGGCGCCATGCCCATTGTTCCGATACCAATGGTATAGACCCGTATTCCAAAAGTCTTTGCCAATTCTCCAGCAGTCACTGGTGCGATTTCTCCCCGATTGTTTTCACCGTCCGTTAGCAGAATAACAACTTTACTGATGGCATCGCTATCTTTCAACCGCGATACAGCAGTTGCCAGTCCGTTTCCAATGGCTGTGCCGTCCTCAATCATTCCACTTTCTACTCCTTTAAAGAGGTTGATTACCGTTGCATGGTCAGTGGTCAGCGGACACTGGGTAAAACTTTCGCCTGAGAAGATTACCAATCCTATCCGGTCATTGGGACGTCCTGAGATAAATTGAATGGCAACATCCTTGGCCGCTTCTATCCGGTTGGGGCTAAAATCCATGGCCATCATCGAGCCTGAAATGTCCAGGGCGATCACGATGTCGATCCCCTTGGTTGTTACGTTTGACCAGCTGTTCGATGATTGTGGCCTTGCCAGGGCAACAATAAGTATCGATAAACTAAGCATCTGAAGTACAAACACACTGTGTCTGAAATAGTATTTCCAGTTTTTCGGTATCCGGGCAAATCCCATGTTGGATGAAAACTGAAGGCTTGCTCCTAATTTTTTTTGCTGCCAAATGTACCATGCAATGATGGGTAGTAAAAGAAGAAGCAAGTAGAAAAACTCTGGATTTTTATAACTGATTCCGTTCATCTTTATTTCTTTATTATACTGCTACTTCTTCTTGTCCATGAGGCTCAATTGCCTCTCTTTCGGGTGTCTTTACTTCTTCTTTCTTGGTTTGGTCGACAAAGAAATAAGCATTCATCAGGGTGAGATTATTGTCATCAGGCAATGGCGTATACTTTGCAAATTTGACCAAATCAGCCAGGCTGAGAATGTGCTGAATTTCATTCAGTGCATTGCCATCAATCAATTCTTTGTTTTGCTTGAAAACCCCGATTGTTTCAGCTGAAGTTTGTTCCATTGCGGGGATGTCAAACCTGTTTTCAATGTATGTCCGAATGGTATCAGCCACTTCACTGTAATATTGTTTAATTTTTTCCTGTTGCCAAAGCTTTTGGGCCTTGATATGGTCAAGTTCACGCAGGGCAATCACGTGAGCCGGCTCTTTTGGCTTTTCAGGTTTGCTGAACAGTGGGACATTTTTTTTCTTCCACCTGGTGTAATAGAAAATGAAAAAGATGATGGCCCCAAGAAGGATGATTCCAAGGATGTATGGGGTCACTTCTTTCAATGTGATGGGTGCCGCGTAGGGGGTCTTGATATCTACCGGCCCTTTTGTGGTATCTATTTTCATGGTTAGCACATCAAACATCAATGCTTTGGTGGCTACTGAATCTGCATATTGTTTGTGCTTGAGCTTGAAATAAAATGGAGGGATCACATGGGAGCCACTGTCGAAAGATGAAATCAGGATACTCTGAGATAATTTCTCCCGGTCTTGGTTTGCCAGCTTGATGGTATCCACAGGCAGCCGTTTTACAACTTCAACGTGCGAACTTAAAGTATCGGGCAGTTTGGGAAACTGGATGTCCATGTCTTTGGGCTTTTCAATTTCCAGGATGAGTTTTATCTGATCTCCGATTAGCATATGCGTTGAGTCAATACTGGCTTTTACCGTCACTTGCTGTGCTTTGAGCAATTGAAAACTGCCTGAAAGCAAAACACACAGTATGACAAATAGTATTCTTCGCTTCATTTGAAAAATGTTTTTATCCTCTTTTTTTAAACAGACTGATCAATGCCCTTACGTAGTCGTGGTTGGTGCTGATAGTCACGTAATCTACCCCGCTCTTCCTGAAGTTGTTATCCAGTTGGGCCGATAAATCAGACCACCACCTGCGGTAGATATCCCTGGCTCTGCGGTCAGAGCTGTCCACCCAGGTATAATTGCCCGTTTCTGCATCTTTCAGCTTGATCATCCCAATATTGGGCAGTTCGGTTTCCCGTTCGTCGTATATTCTAAGGGCTACCACGTCATGGCGGTTATTGGCAATCGAAAGTGCGTTTTCCAGTGTCGCTTCTTTTTGAATGAAATCGGAAATGACAAAGGCAGTACACCGCTTTTTAATGGCGTTGGTCATGTATCGGATTGCTCCTGAAATGTCCGTTCCACGTGATTGTGGCTCGAAATCAATCAGTTCACTAATGATCCGAAGGATATGACTTTTGCCTTTCTTGGGTGGAATAAACTTTTCTATTTTATCCGAAAAGAAAATAACACCTATTTTATCGTTGTTCTGAATAGCCGAAAATGCCAATATGGCCGCGATTTCAGTGATGATATTCTTTTTTAGCTTGTCCATGGATCCAAATTCCCGCGATCCACTCACATCAATCAGCAACATGACGGTAAGTTCACGTTCTTCCTCGTAAATCTTGACAAAAGGCTTGTTATAGCGTGCGGTCACATTCCAGTCAATGTTTCGGATATCGTCGCCAAACTGGTATTCCCGAACTTCGCTGAAAGCCATACCTCTCCCTTTGAAGGCACTGTGGTACTGGCCTGCAAATATATTGCGGCTTAATCCCCTTGACTTTATCTCAATTCTTCGGACCTTTTTTATTAATTCGCTTGTTTCCAAAACAGCTCATTTTAAAGTTTAAAGTTCAACGTTTAAAGTTTCGGCTGCTAACTGCGAGTGAACACTGTGGACTGTTTTCCATGGCCTCCATCCGCAGATATCTCCGAACTAAGGCACTTCAACCGTATTCAGAATTTCAGCAATAATTTCTTCGGAAGTAATGTTGTTGGCCTCGGCTTCATAGCTTAACCCGATCCGGTGACGCATGACATCGGGACATACAGCACGTACATCTTCAGGAATGACATATCCGCGACGTTTGATGAACGCAAATGCCTTGGCTGCCTGAGCCAGACAGATGCTAGCGCGCGGAGATCCTCCGTATGAAATCATATCCACATATTTGTCCAGTTTATAAGCTTTCGGATCACGGGTGGCAAATACAATGTCAACAATATATTTCTGTATCTTTTCATCCATGTAAACATCTTTCACCACTTCGCGGGCATTGAGAATATCTCTGGGATGAACTACTTTCGAAGCTACCGGGAATTGTTTCAACAGGTTCTGCTGAATGATCAGCTTTTCCTCTTCCTTGGTTGGATAGTTAATCACCACCTTGAGCATAAAACGGTCAACCTGTGCTTCTGGCAGGGGATATGTACCTTCCTGCTCAATTGGGTTTTGGGTGGCCATCACAAGGAAAGGTTCCTCAAGTCTGTAAGTGATTTCACCGATGGTGATTTGATGTTCCTGCATGGCTTCCAGTAAGGCAGATTGTACTTTTGCAGGTGCCCGGTTGATTTCATCAGCCAATACGAAATTTGTAAAAATAGGCCCTTTCTTGACAATGAATTCTTCCTTTTTCTGACTATAAATCATGGTACCCAAAAGGTCGGCAGGTAAAAGATCAGGCGTAAACTGAATACGCGCAAATTTTGCATCTATACTGGTGGCAAGGGTGTTGATAGCCAGTGTTTTGGCCAATCCTGGAACCCCTTCCAGCAATATGTGCCCGCCTGACAAGAGCCCCACCAATAGGCTTTCAACCAAATGTTTTTGTCCAACAATAACTTTGTTCATCTCCATGCTGATGATGTCGACAAACGAACTTTCCCTTTGAATTCTTTCGTTTAATTCCCGGATATCAACTGCTTGATTCATATTTTATAGATAAAAGATTAATTGCTTTGCTTTTTTTTAGAACACGAAAGTAAGTTTTCTATGCATGAAAAAGGGTAAATTAACGTTAAATTTTGTTAAGCTATTTTTCCAAATGCACAATGAAATGAATAATATCAACGATCATTAACAGAATATGTTCTGACTTTTTTACTTTTGTCAAAAAACAATCCATTGACACAAAGGTATTTTATAGAAATGGCCTATAAAGGCACCCGATTTCATGGTTGGCAGGTTCAACCCAATGCGGTATCCGTTCAGGAATGCCTGGAAAAAGCCTTGAGTACCATTACTCGCCAAACCATTGCCGTAACCGGTGCAGGCAGAACTGATACCGGCGTTCATGCCAGTTATTTTGTAGCCCATTTTGATTCCTCTTTACTCAATCTGGATAATCCTGATTTTACGCATAAACTGAATAGCTTTCTAAAAGACGATATGTCCATTTTTGGTCTCAGTAAAGTGAATTCAGAAGCTCATGCCCGCTTTGATGCCGTTTCAAGAACTTACCAATATCATCTGAATCTACGCAAAGACCCATTCACAGTCGAAACCTCCTGGTATTTCTTTCGTCAGCCAGATGTTGACACTATGAACGAAGCTTGCCGGATTTTATTTGATTATATTGATTTTACCAGTTTCAGTAAACTTCATACAGATGTAAAAACCAACAATTGTAAAATTATTCAGGCTGAATGGAGTCAGCAAGGCTACAATTTGATCTTTACAGTAAAAGCCGACCGTTTTTTAAGGAATATGGTGCGTGCAATGGTTGGAACTTTACTGGAAGTAGGTATTGGTAAGATGGATATAGTCGCATTCCGATCAGTCATTGAACAGAAAGACCGTGGCGCCGCGGGACTTTCTGTTCCTGCCCATGGTCTGTTTTTAACTGATATAGAATATCCGGAGAATGTTTTTGGTAAAAAAGACCTGACAGTTTTTTAAAACCTGTCAGGTCTTTTTACCATTATACCTCCATATTCTTTTGGGCAGTTGTTTTTCGTGGAGTTCGTTTAGTTTGAATTTGCTTATTGGAGTGTTTTGCTTTATAGGTACGAATATATTCACTAATAGCAGTTTCTTCTTTTTTAGTCAATGGTCTGCTGTTAATTACAAAATCTACTCCAGCTGGTTCTTTAATATGTCCCATTTGATTAACTTTTAAAATATCTATCGATTAAATGTTCTCTAGTATTTTAGCTTTTTGACCTTAATGGTTTTTGCCTTCCCTAGAAGTCAAAACAATAAGGTTTGCCACAAAGTCTCTAAGATACAAAGACACACAAAGTGCTGAATATTTGCTATTTTTTTTGTGAAACTTAGTATCTTCGAGTCTTTGTGGCAAATTAAACTTTTCAAAGTAGGTTTTAAGTTTAAAATCCTTTAAGTCTTTGAATTAAAGTGTTTTTACCAAATCCTTACAATCAGACTATCGGGTCTCCACATTTTATCCCCTTCCTTTACCCCAAAGGCTTTGTAGAACTCAGGCATGTTTGAAAGCGTTCCGATGACCCTGTATTTGGCCGGCGAATGCTCATCGCTGTGTACCTGGTTGGCAATGGCTTCAGGACGCATGTTCACCATCCAGGCCAGTGCAAAGCCAAGGAAGAACCGCTGGTCTGGCGTCTCATTGGCAATCATTTCATTGATATGATATTGTCTGGTCTTTTTGAAAGCTTCATATCCCATGATGATTCCTCCCAGGTCGGCAATGTTTTCACCTTGCGTCAATTCTCCGTTGATGTGAAGGCTGTCAATGGGATTGTATTGGTTGAACTGCCTGACAATCATCTTGGTCTTGCTGTAAAATTTGATGCTGTCCTCTTTTGTCCACCAGTTGTTCAGGTTCCCATTGGCATCAAATTTACACCCCTGGTCATCAAACCCATGGGTCATTTCATGTCCAAAAGTTGAGCCTCCAATGATAGAATATAAGATGGCATCATCGGCCATTTTGCGTTCGTAACCTGGAACAATAATATTACAACCAGGAACAACCAATTCGTTGTTCGATGGATTGTAATAGGCATTGTAGTTCTGGGGTTCCATATCCCACTCGGTGCGGTCTACCGGTTTGCCAAACTTGGAAATCATATACCCAAAATGCCACAGATTGGCGTTTACTGCATTTTCTGCAAACGATGAACGGTTGACCTCCAGGCTGCTCAGATCTTTCCATTTGTCGGGATACCCCACCTTCATGATCATCGACCCCAGCTTCTTCAAAGCCTTTTCTTTCGTCGGGGCGCTCATCCAGTCCAGATTTTTAATCCTTTCAGCATAGATGTTTTTCACGGCATTGCCAATTTCCACCAGCTTTTCCTTTGTCCCTTTGGGCAGATATTCATTCACATAAACCTGTCCAATTAATTCGCCCAGGTAACCATCATTCTGCTCCACGACTCTTTTCCATCTCGGCTTTGGCTGTTGAACACCCCTGATGGTTTGAGAATAAAAACTAAAGGTTTCCTTGTAGGTTGCATCATCCAGGTAACTTGCCATCCCCCTGGTGAAATGGTATTTCAAATAGTCTTTCCAATCTTGTAGCGGGAACTTTTTCAAGTTGGTGTTCAAAGCTGAAAGGAATTCGGGTTGCCCAACGATCACTGTATCTACATTTTGTAACCCGGCTTCCTTATCGAATAAAGGCCAGTTGAAGTTGGGCGTTAATTCTGACAGCTGTTTGAAGGACAACTTATTGTAATTCTTATGTGGGTCACGGGTATCTTCTTTTTTACGGGATGCCAAAGCCAGTGCCGTTTCCAGCTTGATCATGTTTGAGGCCGCTAATTTAGCTTTTGGCTCATCATACTTTAAAATCCTGAACATGTTTTCAAGGTGCTGCTCGAACTTCTCCCTGATCATGACTGTGCGGGCATCCTTGTCAAAATAATAAGAACGATCTGGAAGGCTTAATCCACCCTGCCAAATCTGTACGGCATTCTTACTGCTGATTTTGCTGTCCTGGCCTACGCCAAAAGCAAATAGGGGAGAGCCTGAACTGCGTTGAATAAATGAAGCCATCGTAGCCAGTTGAGAGAAATCCGTGATAGCATCAATTTGATCCAGGTATTTCTGGATTGCTGATATGCCTACACTGTTCAGATGAACGCTGTCCATTCCCGAGTAATAGAAATCCCCGATCTTTTGCTTGTTGCTGCCCTTTTCAGGATGTTCAACCATGGCCGAAGACTTGCAGATCTTTAATATCTGGGCGTTGATGGTATCCTGGATGAGTTGCCAGATGCCGCTGCTCTGTTCACTGGCAGCAATCGGGTTTTCCTTAAACCACTGGCCGTTGGCATACATGAAAAAGTCATCCCCTGGTTTGATGGACGGGTCTATGTGTGCAGCCAATGGATCTTTTGTTGTATCTTTACCTGAAGGCTGACAAGAAATACCGACCAACAATAGGGTCAAAAAACTGAATGGAATGAGATATCGTTTCATCTGTTTATATTTTTAGTAAACACATAGGCACATAGGGCAACATAGAAAAATTACACCACAGATTGCACAGATATTCACA
>DMFR01000109.1:9595-9726 GCA_003450125.1 Prolixibacteraceae bacterium
TGTTCATTTGTGGAATCTGTGTTTAATAGTTCTTTCTTCTTTTTGTTTTAGAAACTATGTTTTTTATGTGTTTATTTTTCATTTGTATGAGTATTTCATTTGTATTCATCATTACAACAAAGTTATAAGGT
>DMFR01000340.1 GCA_003450125.1 Prolixibacteraceae bacterium
AAATAAAAAGAGGAAAGCCATCCGATTGGATGGCTTTCCTCTTTTTATTTAACTGAGAGTCTCACTCCAAGTGACAATTGTATGAGAAGATGTTTAGCAACAAATGAAATATACTGACGGGGTGATTTCAAGTCACCCCGTCAGTAGCATGATTGTCCGACTTTTACAGACCAGATTTCTTTACACTAACTTTCAAATAAGCATAAGTGAATTGGGTGCAGCCCCTAGATAGTTAATTCCCCAAAAAGGCAAAAGGTAACCCTCCTTTTGAAAGTATTTTCACATGTTGCATAACATGTTTAATTAACAATAAGCTTATGACCTAAACAACAAGCAGATAGATCATAACATCTATGAGAGTAGGTAAAATTCATTTTGATACTCAAAATCCAGAAGGTATATTTACAAAATAAACATAAGCTTTCACCTATCTAAAGCAATCTGTAGATATGGACATTTGGTAATTAGCGCAAAAATACCAGTGGCTAAAAATAAAGATTTGCTTCAAAAGTCCAACTTCCTATTGATTATACTTTTAATAATTTATATACTTTGAAAAATTCAGGATTAAGGATAAAAGGATTGATGACAGTGCTTCTTCTGATTTTGTTTGTCAACTTATCGGCACAAAAGCATACGCTGTTTGGATATATCAAGGACAAAGCGAGTGGCGAGAGTTTGATTGGGGCAACCCTGTCGGTGAATGATAAAAGCATTGGAACAATCTCAAATAACTATGGATTTTATTCCATCGCCATACCTGCCGGAAAGCAACGAATTAAATGTTCGTACATCGGTTATCAGGCATTTAGTAAAGAGATAGAACTAATAAGTGAAACCAACCTCAACATAGACCTGGAGGCCAAGGATTCCAAGTTGCAAGAAGTAGTTATAACTGCTTCAAAAAATAACAAAGTTACTAATAATGAAATGGGCAGTCAGTCATTAAGCATTTTGGCCATTAAACAAATGCCTGCTGTTATGGGTGAATCCGACCTGGTGAAAAGCCTTCAATTGTTGCCCGGCATACAGGCTACCAATGAAGGGACTACCAATTTGTCTGTTAGGGGTGGGTCATTTGACCAGAATCTATTCCTGCTCGATGATGCCCCCGTGTATAATCCATCCCATGCCCTGGGTTTCTTCTCCGTTTTCAATACCGATGCCATTAAAAGTGTCAAGGTTTACAAGGCCTCTTTTCCTGCCCAGTATGGAGGCAGATTGTCTTCCATCGTCGATATCCACATGAAGGAAGGGAATAGTAAAGAACTGAGCGCAAGCGGTGGAATGGGCCTTATTGCAAGCCGGCTTACCCTTGAAGGTCCCATTACAAAAGACAAAGCCTCTTTCATCGTTTCAGGCCGGTACAGTTATGCCGGACTGACAGCCAATGGCGCTGGATTGCTGGGGCAAAGCCTGGGAATAAAAGGCCTTCGTGATTTCAATGCCCACAATGAAATTAACTTCTATGACCTGAATGCAAAAGTCAATTACAAGGTAAATGATAAAAACCACCTGTTCCTTTCAGCCTACACGGGGTCCGATCATTTTTTCTATTACGCCATTGATGATAACAGCAGCATGGATTGGGGAAATATCACAGGAACAGCGCGTTGGAACCATATTTTCAATTCAAAGCTTTTTGCAAACACCATGCTGATCTACAGCAAATATGATTACTCCTATATATTGAAAGATGATGCCCGTCATTTTAAATGGTTGGCCAACCTGCAGGAAATGGATGTAAAGACCGATTTCGACTATTTCCTCAATCCCAATAATTCCCTCAAATTTGGTATCTCTTTAGAGAACCATCACTATTTCCCAGGAAAAGTAGAACCAAGGGATGCCACTTCGATCACCAAACCATTTACTTTGGATAAACAAAGGGCAGTCATCACTACCGCTTACCTGAACAACGAACAAAGGATCAGTGATAAAATCGGTTTGGATTATGGGTTAAGGTATTCCGCTTTTTTCCTTTTGGGTGAAAGTACCGTTTATTCCTACTCTCCTGAGATGGAAAAGATTGATTCGGTAAGTTACTCAAGCGGCGAACTGGTAAAATTCTACCAAAGCCTTGAACCCCGATTCTCATTTCGCTACCAGCTAACTGAAAACAGTTCAATTAAATTATCCTGGTCCAAGACCGTTCAGTTTCAGCACCTGATCGGTAATTCAACCGTTGGACTTCCATCCGATGTCTGGATACCGGCAAGTATGTACATAAAGCCACAATCCGCCAATCAAATTGCCATAGGTTATTACCGCATGTTGGCCCATAATCAATTTGAATGCTCAATAGAAGCCTATTACCGCAGGATGTATCATATTATTGATTACCGCGACAATGCTGACCTGTTTCTGAACCCGCATGTGGAAACACAGGTCTTATCGGGCGATGGGCATTCTTATGGACTGGAATTCTACCTTGAAAAGAAAGTGGGCAGAATGACAGGCTGGTTGAGCTATACACTTTCGAAAACCGACAGGCAGATTGATGGAATAAACAACAACCAAGCCTATCCGGCAAGCTATGACAAACGTCACAACCTGTCGTTGCTTTTAAATTATAAATTATCCGCTACATGGAGCGCATCCTCCATCTTCAAATTTACTTCAGGTGGATTTGCAACTATTCCGGAAGGAACTTTTAATTATTATGGTGCGGCATTTAATTATTATACCAATCGGAATGGGTATAAACTTCCATCTTATCACCGTTTAGACCTCTCATTCAATTACCAAAGCCGGAAGAACGAAAACCGTAGTTGGAAAACCGAATGGAATTTCGGGATTTACAATGTGTACGACCGTAAAAATATTTTCGCGCTATTCATAAAGCAAGATAACGATCAATTGTATTCATCCAGGGCATACAAAATGTACTTATACGGAATAACTCCTTTTGCAACTTTTAATTTTAAATTTTAGGTATGAGACACTATATATTATTTATAATTACATTATTTCTATTTACTGGTTGTGTTGAAGATTTCGACCTTAAACTTCAAAACACTGACCCTCGCCTGGTTGTTGAAGGTTTGATTACAAATAAACCAGGCCCATATTACATTAGTTTAACCAAAAGCAAAACAGGAACATTTACTGTCCTTAATTACAATTATATCAACAATGCAGAACTGGTTAGGGATGCTACTGTAATTATTTCGGATGACTTCGGCCAGCTTGATACCCTAAAACTTATTCAAATAAATGACAATTCAAATTCAAGAGACAAGTGGTTTAAAGGCTCTTACAAAACTTCCAAATTGATAGGAATCCCTGGCCATACCTATTCCTTGAAAATAAAAGTTTGGAATAAAGAATTTAAAGCTTTATCATACATGCCCCCTGTTCCCGATATTGATTCACTTCGTTATTTTATGAAAACTGCGGAAAAGGACGGCCAGGAATATTATATACCGTTATTGAATTTTAAAGAGCCCCAGGGCATTGACAATTATTATTTAGTTCAGTTAAAGGATGAGTTTTCCTTATCTTTAATTGTGAATACTTATATATGGCAATATTCCATTTTCTCTGATATCCATTTGAAACCTTATGTAAGTAATTTAAATATCAGTTTGGGAGCGAACCCGCGTGGTATAACATATCCCCATTATTGGGAAGGAGATTCTATATATGTTGCTTTAAGTTCCTTATCCAAGGAAGCTTATATTTATTATAAGGCATTGTTAGATCAGTTTGAGAATGATGGAGGAGCTTATAAACCTACACCGACATCTCCTTTAGGAAATATCAGCAATGGAGGATTGGGACTGTTCAGGGCTTCGGCTTTTTCAGAGAAAAGAACCAAAATTCAAAAAACTTCAAACCTAAACCTTCTGCCTATGAAATGAACCAATGAAAGATCTCATCTTGATTTAACCGAGAAATTTGATTTGCTCGTCAAATGTACTTTCAGGATAATGTAAAAAGAGTAAAAATAATGAGCCTGATCATTTCGTAACCAAATTATGAATAGAGCATCCAGCAAGAATCTCGTCATTTTATGACTACAATCGATCAAGCTCATCAAGTATTAATATTAAAAATCCAAAATTATCAATATTTTTAAAAA
>DMFR01000286.1:0-1265 GCA_003450125.1 Prolixibacteraceae bacterium
ACACAAGATGCACACAAGATATAAATCGGACCTCAATCGAATATCTTTCAATAATCAGGAATAAATAAATCCAAATTATATTTAAGAAATGAAGGTTTATCTTCATTAGAATTGAATAGCTCTGAGAAGCGAGAATTCACAATAGTGAAAATAATTGTTCCAATGAAGGAAGTTTATATGGACACATTTTAATGGGAAAAATTTGTTTGGCTTCCTGAATAATCTACTTTTGTACCATCAATTTACGCAATGGGGTGCCTTCCTGATGAAAGTCGGGGTAATTACAGGCTGAGATCACACCCACCGAACCTGATACGGGTAATGCCGGCGAAGGGATGGCGAAAGGGAATAACTTGCCTCATTGGTTATTTATTAACCATTTAAAAGACAACAATGAAACGGATTTATTTGACATTGCTTTTGCAATGTGCAGTGTTATGGGGGTTCGCCCAATTTACACTGAAAGGGACTGTGAAAAATGAAACAGGTGAGCGCCTGATTGGTGCCAACCTGTCACTTTCGAATAGTTTTAACGGAACATCAACGGATGTGAACGGGGCCTTCCTGTTTAAAAACCTGAAAGGGGGAAGCTATCAATTGGTTATCTCTTATATAGGGTACGAAAAGCTTACAAAGGAGGTAAATGTAACTGCAAATCAAACCCTTGATATTGTATTGAAGCAGGACAATATTTTGACAGAGGAAGTTTTGATATCGGCTACAAGGGCAACGGAAAAGACTCCTGTGGCCTTTGTTACAGTTGATAAAGCAGCCATTGAAAATCAAAATATGGGACAGGATATTCCATATCTTCTGGGACTGACTCCATCGTTTGTGGCTACTTCGGATGCAGGAACAGGGGTAGGTTACACCAATTTCAGGATTCGTGGAACTGACTTGAACCGCATCAATGTAACTGTAAACGGTATTCCAATGAACGATGCGGAATCACATGGTACGTGGTGGGTTGATGTTCCCGATCTGGCCTCTTCGACGGATAATATACAGGTGCAACGTGGTGTGGGGACTTCCACCAATGGGGCTGCTGCATTTGGAGCCACCATAAACTTACAGACCACCACGCTCAATAAAGATCCTTTTGCCGAATACAGTTCATCAGCCGGTTCATTTGGTACGATGAAGAATTCTGTTGGCGTTGGAACCGGTCTGCTAAAAGGGAAGTTTGCCTTTGATGCCCGCCTTTCAAAGGTTACTTCGGATGGGTTTATAGATAGGGCAGCTTCTGATTTGAAATCATTCTTTGT
>DMFR01000286.1:1351-1920 GCA_003450125.1 Prolixibacteraceae bacterium
TCTGATTTGAAATCATTCTTTGTTTCCGGAGGATATTTTACTGGCAATACGATATTGAAACTGAATGTATTTTCAGGATTGGAAACTACTTACCAGGCATGGAATGGAATACCATCGGTGCGTTTAAACAACGATGCGGCAGGGATGCAGCGATATGCTGACCATTATCTCTATACGCAGCAACAAGTCGATGAAATGGTCAATTCTGGCAGCAGAACCTATAACCTCTATACTTACGAAAATCAAGTTGACCATTATCAGCAGAATCATTACCAGTTGTTGTTTTCACACCAGTTGAATGATATGTTTAATTTCAATGCCAGCTTGTTTTATACCGGGGGAAAAGGGTATTATGAAGAATATCAGAACGATCAAAAGCTGACTGATTACCTGATTACTCCTCCAGTTTATGGGAACGACACGATTCAATATTCTGATTTGATCCGGAGAAAATGGCTGGATAATGATTTCTATGGAATGACCTTTTCAATGACTCAGAAGAAGGAAACCAGTGAGTTTACCTTGGGGGGAGGTTACAATATCTATGATGGAAACCATTTTGGAAAAGT
>DMFR01000286.1:2018-3462 GCA_003450125.1 Prolixibacteraceae bacterium
ACAGGATTGAAAAAAGACCTGAACCTGTATGCCAAATACAATTATGAACTTACAAAGGATGTAAACCTTTTTGCTGATTTTCAGTATCGCAAGATTGATTATTCAATAGGTGGTTTGGATGATGACTTGCGCGACCTGAAACAAACACACAATTTCGAGTTCTTTAATCCCAAGGTGGGTATCTTTTACCAGGTAGACGGGCGTCAGAATTTGTATGCCAACTATGCAAGGGCTAACCGGGAACCCAACAGGGACAACTATGTGGATGCAGACCCACAAGGAAAACAACCCACTTTTGAAACTTTGAATGATTTTGAATTGGGATATAAATATACGACATCTCGCTTTGCTTTTGGAGTGAATGCCTACTATATGTTGTATCAGAACCAGTTAATCCTAACCGGTGAAATCAATGATGTGGGAGCGCCCATTATGACCAACGTGGACAATAGTTACAGGGCAGGACTGGAATTGATGGCTGGAATGAAAGTTACCGAAAAGCTGAAATGGGATGTCAATGTGACTTTGAGCAGAAACAAGATCAAGGGCTTTTCTGAATTTGTGGATGATTGGGACAATGGCGGACAGGTTGAAAACAAACTGGGGACAACCGACCTGGCTTTCTCTCCTGAGATCATCGCCAACAGTCAGCTGAGCTGGATGGCTGCAAAAGGGCTAACTGTCAGTTTACAATCGTATTCAGTAAGCAAACAATACATCGACAACTCATCGAGTAATGATAGGAAATTGAACGGTTATTTGCTCAATAATCTTAAATTGACCTACCGGGTTCCACAAAAACTGGCCAAGGAGATGAACCTGCACCTGTTGGTGAACAACCTGTTTGATACCCAATATGAAAACAATGCCTGGGTTTATTCCTATATTTATGGAGGGGAGCGCTTTGCAATGGATGGCTATTTTCCCCAGGCAGGGATTAATTTCTTAGCTGGAATTGATATCAAGTTTTAATTCCAGTTTTTTGTCTTCAACTATGGTTCTTTTAAAATAAAAGACATAGTAAAAAACCTTCAAGGATTTCTTTGAAGGTTTTTTTATGCCTGTTTTATTGAAGTATATGATTAATTTTCCATTCCCTTCAGCGCAATTTGTTTGAAATGATGTTAATATTGATTGTGGTATAATATATTAATACGAGTATGTGCTGTCACAATAAGAAGATAATGAACTATATACACTGCTTTTTCTAATTTTACTTAAAGGGATTGTTGATCGAATCCTCATTATTTTCTGTAAGCACAAAAAGCATGATATAACTCAAATTGTATGGATTAAAAAGTTGATTATATTTGTCAGCATTGCAAAGCTTTATAACTAACAAACCTTTATTAATTAAAAAAAATCAGAATATGTTTAAAGGACACCCAAGGGGATTATTATCGGCAGCTCTGGCCAATATGGGAGAGCGCTTTGGTTTTTACAC
>DMFR01000286.1:3559-5365 GCA_003450125.1 Prolixibacteraceae bacterium
AATCTATTCTATTTTTTATTTTTCAATTTATATTCTTGCCTTTGTTGGAGGATTGATTGCTGACAAAACCAGAAACTATAAAGGAACAATTCTCACGGGCTTGATTATGATGGCAGTCGGATATTTCCTGATTGCTATTCCTTCTCCAACACCTACTCCAAACAAAACCTTATTCCTAACTTTAACCTGTATAGGCTTGTTTGTAATTGCTTTTGGAAATGGACTCTTTAAAGGTAATTTGCAGGCATTGGTTGGGCAAATGTATGATACCCCTGAATATGGGAAAATGAGAGACTCAGGTTTTTCCTTGTTCTACATGTTTATCAATGTAGGCGCTATTTTTGCTCCCCTTGCAGCAATTGGTGTTCGGAATTGGTGGTTGGAAAGGCATGGGTTCCAATACAATGCCGATCTTCCCGCCTTGTGTCATGCTCACCTGGATGGCACCATTAATACAGCTGCTTCTGAATCTCTGACACAAATGGCCACCAAAGTGAGTGCTGCTCCTGTAACTGATATGACAGTATTTGCCAAAGATTACCTCAATGTATTTACTACCGGATTCCACTATGCTTTTGGCGTTGCCATTTTTGCCATGGCTATTTCATTGGTGGTCTATTTGGTGAATAAGAAAAACTTCCCCAATGCGAAAAAAGTGGTGGTCGGTGAAGCATTTGACCCTGATGCCATTCATATGGATGTTAAAGAAGTTAAACAACGTTTATCTGCATTGTTTGCCGTATTTGGGGTGGCCATTTTCTTTTGGCTTTCTTTTCATCAAAATGGATTAACCCTTACCTTCTTTGCAAAGGAATATACGAATTTGGACTTGATGAAGGTTTCTATCGGTAGCCTGACCTTAAAAGGCGCTGAAATATTTCAATCCATCAATCCTTTCTTTGTTGTATTTCTAACTCCAATCGTCTTGGCCTTTTTTGGTCGTTTGAGAAGAAATGGGAAAGAACCTTCTACACCCAGGAAAATTGCTATTGGTATGGGTATTGCTGCATTAGGGTTCTTGATCATGTCAGTTGGTTCTTATTACAGCAATCTCCCATTGCATAAAGCCATTAATCCTGAAGAAGGGGGCGTTCCTTTGGCAGAAAGCTTAAAAGTGACCCCATTCCTGCTTATTCTGACCTATTTTACCCTAACAGTTGCTGAGTTATTTATCAGCCCTCTTGGGATTTCATTTGTTTCTAAAGTTGCTCCTCCACAATATCAAGGGGTCATGCAAGGAGGATGGCTGGGAGCTACTGCAATTGGAAATTCATTGTTGTTTGTAGGTGCAGTTCTTTACGATACTATTCCAATTTGGATGACCTGGACACTATTTGTTGTTGCCTGTACTATTTCCATGTTTACCATGATATTTATGCTCAAATGGCTTGAAAGAGTGGCAAAATAAGATAAAGGTTGATTAATTTGAATAACAACTTATGAGTATAAGATCTATAAAAAGGAGCGGCCAATTGCAGCTCCTTTTTATATTGTAATGGAGTGTTATGCAACCAATCCTGCATCTATCCAATTTCAAATTCATTGTCTAAAAAAGTGGGGTATTCTTTTCCATCTTCAATACATCCTTCTTTATGAAATTGCATGGCCTCTATCATATTTGTTTTTGCTGATTCAGGAGTATCACCCATGCCAGAAAAAGGTTCATTTCTACAATAAACACTATAGGTTCCGTCTTTAGCTCTTTCTATTACTGCTTCAATGACCTTCATAAATCAATTAAACTTTTTTAGCCAGCATTCGATACATCAAAGAAAGACATTTTTCTATTATTCTTTATTAAAGAAT
>DMFR01000286.1:5545-6196 GCA_003450125.1 Prolixibacteraceae bacterium
TTATTAAAGAATATACAGGCCACTTCGAAACACAAGATCTCTTGGCCTTTTCCTTTTGCTCTGCCTTTTTTATCTTTTCACCTCCACCAGTGCGCCGTTAATGATTTTATCCACAATTTCTTCATCCAACAAAGTGGTGATATCGTCAAGGTTAGAGGCATCGCCTTCGGCAACCTTGCGTAGGATTCGACGCATAATCTTTCCTGATCGTGTTTTGGGTAATCCTGGAACCAACTGTATCAAATCAGGACGGGCAAAAGGCCCAATCATATTGGTTACAGCCATCTTGATACTTTTACGGATGCCTTCTTCACCTCCAGTTGAAAGTTCCCCACAAACCACGAAAGCATATATTCCTTGCCCTTTGATCGGATGAGGATAACCTACCACGGCTGATTCATTCACCAGAGGGTGTGAATTGATAGCATTCTCAATTTCTGCCGTTCCAAGACGATGTCCTGAAACATTGATTACATCATCAACACGCCCCAAAATGCGGTAGTACCCATCTTCATCGCGTTGGGCACCATCTCCTGTAAAGTAAAGGTTTTTAAATTTCGCAAAGTAAGTTTTCTTAAACCGGTGGTGGTCTCCCCAAATCGTCCTTGCGATTCCGGGCCATGGAAATTTGATGCAAAGGTTCCCTTTCAC
>DMFR01000286.1:6314-6484 GCA_003450125.1 Prolixibacteraceae bacterium
ATGGGTTGAACTCCCGGCAGTGGGAGGGTAGCAAATGATGGTTTAGTAGGGATAATACCCGGTAGTGGACTGATCATGACTCCTCCTGTTTCGGTTTGCCACCAAGTGTCTACAATGGGACAGCGGTTTCGGCCAATATGGTCATGGTACCAGTGCCATGCTTCTTCATT
>DMFR01000286.1:6623-9598 GCA_003450125.1 Prolixibacteraceae bacterium
CCGCCGGTTTCCGTCTGCCACCAGGTATCCACAATGGGGCAGCGGTTGCGGCCAATATGATCATGATACCAGTGCCATGCTTCTTCATTGATGGGCTCGCCAACAGTTCCCAATACTTTAAGCGATGACAGATCCTTGTCCAGGATATGTTCCATCCCCATAGCGAGCAATGAACGGATGGCCGTGGGGGCGGTATAAAACTGGTTGACTTTGTGCTTGTCGACAATGGCCCAGAAGCGTCCTGCATCAGGCCATGTAGGAATACCTTCAAACATCAATGTTTGTGCGCCATTCAGCAGGGGGCCGTAAACAATGTATGAATGGCCTGTTACCCATCCGATATCTGCCGTACAGAAATATAAATCACCGGCAGTGTATTGAAATACATTGGTAAATGTGTAGGCTGTATAGACCATAAATCCCGCAGTGGTATGCACTATTCCTTTTGGTTTACCAGTCGATCCGGAGGTATAAAGTATGAACAGAACATCTTCGGCATCCATTTCTTCAGCCTTGCATTCTTCGGATTGCCCGTTGATGGCCGTATGCCACCATATATCGCGCCCTTCGGTCATTGGAACATCTGAATTGGTACGTTTGTAAACGACTACCGTTTCAACGCAGGTACAACTTTCCAAAGCTTCATCCACAATATTTTTAAGAGGGGTAATTTTTTCGCCCCTATAACCTCCGTCGGCTGTCAATACAACCTTTGCTTCGGCATCATTAATCCTGTCCGAAAGTGAAGCCGCAGAGAAGCCTGCAAATACTACTGAATGAATAGCACCGATACGTGCACAAGCCAGCATGGCGATGGTAAGTTCTGGAATCATCGGCATGTAAATAGCTACCCGATCCCCTTTCTTGACTTGAAGCTTCTTTAGGGTATTGGCAAATTTATTGACTTCTTTCCACAGTTCGGAGTAGGTTAATACCCTTCCAGGTTCATCCGGATTGTTGGGTTCCCAGATAATGGCTGGTTGGTTACCCAGGGTGTAATTGTTCCGCTCAAAAATGTTTTCAGTAATATTGAGCTTTCCCCCAGAAAACCAATTGATGGTAGGGGTTTCAAAGTTCCATTCCAGAACTGTGTCGTAGCGTTTACGCCAATAAAAGTTTTCGGCGATCTCTGCCCAAAATGATTCCGGATTGGCAATGCTTTTCTGATACTCGTGGATGTAACCTCCCAAACTGTGAATTCTTGCGGTCATAGCGATTGTTGTTAGGGTGTTTGAAAAAGATGGTATGGCTTGAAATGTCAATACAGTTAACAAGCAAAATGAAGTTTAGTTGACTAAAAGTTTGATAAACAGGTTATCAAACTTTCAATTGACAAACACCCCTGCCATTTCCGACAATCCGACAATCCGACATCGGTCAATTTTATACTTTTTCAAGCAATAGCTGATTAACTAACTGTTGACACAATACAGTGTATTCCACCTTAATCCGAGCTTTCTGCTGATTGCAAATACATGAAATTGACCGATGTCGGATTGTCGGATTGTCGGAATCCGCTTATTTTGTCCCTACCCGATACAACCGGCTGTCAGTCCTTAACAAGATGGACTTGCGAAGTAGGGCAGCAGTGGCATTTACTTCGCCTGTTAATTTATTTTCAGCAATAATCTGCAATTGTTTCCCTTGCTTGATGACCATTGTTTCACCCTTGACCGAAGTAAAATACACATTTTCAGCATCACATATGGGTGAGGAATTGTACTTTGATTTTAGCTTTTTTGAATACATTTCTGCTCCTGTTTTGGCATCCAGGCAGTAAAGTACGTTGCGGGTGTCGATGGTGTAAATCAGTCCATCTTTGATAACAGGAGTTAGCAATTGCAATATGGGTGATTTGAACCGCCATAGAATGTTTGTGCCCGTTATATCACCTTTACCATCAGGATTGACTGCCAGCAGTTCTGCATATTTCTCCCCATCAGGAGGTGAAACAAAACTGGTATAGAAATATACGATTCCATTTTCAGCTATTGGCATAGCGATGGTTGAATCTTCTCCCTGAACGACCCTCCAAACCTCTTTCCCAGTTTCTGGATCATAGGCAATGCAAACAGCTGCTCCATTGGAAATCAGCAAGTCCTTACCCTTTAAGTTCACTATGAGGGGCGTGATGTATGCCTTTTTGCCAATTGGGAGCAAAGGTTCGTATAAAGCTGCAGGCCTTTCGGTCTTCCAAACCGTTTCCCCTGTTTGTTTACTAAGGGCTACGATGTATTGAACATCGATTCCTTCATAATGTAGAATCAACAGGTTCTTATAAATCATAGGTGAGGATGCTGGACCCTGTACGTGATTACAAACCATATCGGTGCGTTTCCATACCACAGCTCCGTTGGATGTATTTACACAGGCTGTTCCAAGACTGCCGTAATCAAGATAAACAAACCCTGCTTCAATACAAGGCGTTGGGGTAGCATAAGAGTTAATAGAATGTTTGGGAATCACAGTATCAGGTTGAAAGAGATTCAGATCGAAAATCTTCTTTCCAGTATTGAAATCCATACAAACTGCTTTCAACTTTTTCCCATCTTCTGTGGCTGTTGTTAGCCACACCTGATCGCCGTATACAATGGGTGATGACCAACCCTTGTCTTGAATATCGGTTTTCCAAAGAATATTGGTTGAATCGTTCCATAAAAGGGGAAGTTGAGTTTCTGTTGAAATTCCATCAAGATGGCTTCCCCGGAAATGTGTCCAGTTATCTTGTTGCGCGTTAACTAACTGAATACTAAAGATCAGGATTGCAACCCAAATTGCAGATGTGTATTTTAGAAATGGTTTCATTGGTTATGACTTTCTCAGGTTAAAATTGATTCATTATTGATTGCCGGTAAAGATAATTTAAAGTTTCAGGTTCAAAGTTACAGGTCCCAAATGGAGCATCAGCTTTTTAATTTTCTTATTTCTTATTTCTAGTTTCTTATTTTTTTAAATATCGAATAAGAAACAAGAAA
>DMFR01000286.1:9823-10427 GCA_003450125.1 Prolixibacteraceae bacterium
CCATTCTCAAATTCTCCCTTTCTCCCCTTCTTCCTTTCTCCGTTCTCCAAGCCACTTCCTACTTCCCCGGCGCTCCCCATCCTTTTTCTTTGTTGTCCAGCACCAGTACCCAGTCATTGCCTCTGCCACCATTTTCAGTCTTAAACTGCTGGATTCCTTTGTTGGCGAATTCTTTTAGTTTGGTCGCTTCTCCTGTGCGCGGGTTATACCACCATGCCACAGATTGTGCCCAGCCCAGTTTGTCCAGATTGATACTGGCTTCCCAGCCTGTCGGAATATACACAAAAGCATAATTCTTTCCTTTGGTAGCTACAATGTAATCCGTTTCAGGCATGTAATCGTTGGTGACCAATTCCTGTGCAGGAACTCTTTCTGTCATTGGCCTGCTTTCCATCAAACGGCGCACGTTGATCATATCTGCAGCTCCGGGCAAGTCCAAATCTGCTTCCCATGAGTGTCGTGCATATCCTACAGGTTCACGTCCGGGAGCAAGCATTTGCCAGATGGCATGGCATCCGTAAGTGTGTCCAAATCCTCCTGAGAATAGATTCCAGTAGGCAGCCTGGCGAACATCTGCTTCATCGAACCAACCCAGGATTTCAGG
>DMFR01000286.1:10535-14979 GCA_003450125.1 Prolixibacteraceae bacterium
ACCCAGGATTTCAGGTTTCCAGTCACATGGATGATCTTCGTAGCGTGGTTCTCCGTCAAAGGTTGGCTTAACAGGCTTTTTCTGATAATCAGGAATCAATAATTTTTTGTAGGCCGCATAAGAGCGCTCTCCATGGCCTGTTTGCATCATGTTAAAATCCAGCCAATTCTGTTCCTGGAACCATTTCGAGGAGCTTGAACCTCCCGATGGGTGATAGGTCATCAAATGGTTCTTGTCAACTGATTTGATCCCATTCCCAATTGCATTCCAGACTTCAAAGTTGTCACCCCCGCCCACTCTGTCACCTCCGTTGATCCAGATGATATTGGGAAAATCCTTGTAACGGTTTCCGATCCATTTTGCATAGACTGAAGCATTATCTTTGTTGAAAATGATAGGTCCAACTCCCCATTGTTTGTCAATTTTATCGCCCCATGTAGGCAGAAGACCGATAAAGATCCCTTTTTCTGCAGCCTTTCTGATCACCCAATCAACATGGACAAAGTATTTTTCATTGGGCTTTGTCGGATCATTGTTGATCAAAGGCTTTTCGCCTTCCATGTTAGGGGTGTTTAACCCATCTAATTCAGCCAAAGCAACAGCCTGTATAACGGTGAACCCTTTCTCGCGACGGTTTTCAAGATACTTATCAGCATCCGCTTTTGTCAACCGATGAAACAATTCCCATCCTGTATCAGCCAGGTAAAAGAAGGACACCCCGTTCTCAAATTCAAGAAATCGTTGATTATTTGATACTTTCAGCTTGCCATTTTTAAAGTCAACCGATGGTCCTTGCCATTTATTCTCCTGAGCCTGTAGTGTACATATACCAAAGAATACTAGAATCAGTGCTATTATTTTCATGTTGAATGTTTGATTTTAATTAAACGCTTTATTAATCAGTTGGATGAATATATCCTATCAGTTTCAGTGGCCCCATTAATCCAGAAGGTTTTAAAGGCATGTCCTTGTTCAGAATCTTTTCAATGGGTGACGTAGTCCACAGGCTTTTTACACTTCCAAACTGTATCAGGTCACCAATAAAACGGTTGCGGCATACATCTGCTACCGTGATTTCCAGTTTGTTTTCTGTTTTCAATAATCCTGTAACAACCAATGAAGTATTGGGCATCCAGGCATAGGCAAGCCGATTGCCATTCAAAAACACTTCTGCTGTTGCATCCATCTTACCCAAATTGAGTAAGATTGAATCGCTTGATGATACAAAATTGTCAGGAATAGTAAAGCCAATGGTATATTTAGCCTTTCCTGCAAAGTATTTAATGGCAGGATCATCAAAATCCGTTAAGGATTTCAGTTGATTAACCTCTACAGGTTGAATCACTTCGTTGTATATGGGGAAGAATTCAATCTTTGCTTTAATGGCTTTGATGTCTAATATGTTAGGTTGGATGATGTGGATCTTTTCCCCCTTGTTTTCATTGCTGGTATAGGAATAATCTCCTGTCAGAGAGCTTGTGAATTCAAATTTTCCTTGTTTGAATACTGCCTGTGGAATCGCGTATGTTGTATCTGTTAATTGTTGCTGTGGAAAGATCTGTTTTCCGTCCAGGGAAACATTTTGAATAAAAGGAGTGGACTCACCCTTTTTAAATACAAATAGTTTCGATTCATGGGCTTTTAAGCTAACGGGTAAGCGGATTTGATTTTTCTCCACTGAATAAACTGCAGGTTTTAGGATTGCTCCATTTTCAGGGTCCCATATTTCAGGTTCTTTATCTTTAATCCTGAATTTGAGCTCCCGGTTGATGGCTTTGTTTTGCTGGTTAAAAACGTAATAAACATCCGCATCTTCCATTGTTTTATGGATGAACATGATCTCCCAAGGATTGGTGGTATTGGTGGTCATGTCCGGGATAACACTGAGTTTCATTAAAACTTCACCAATTGGTTTACCTGAAATCACTTTCCCTTTCCCGTATGTATTCTCTCCCGAGTTGCCCCAAAGCTGATCGGCCAATTGATTAAAGGCACTTGTACTGGTCTTTATTTCACCCACTGACATCATGCCCGTAGGTTTTGGACCATATACAACGGCCCCATCATTCACCAGTTCAGCAATGCGCTGTAAAGTTGCATATTCCATCATCTGGCTTTTGGGTAAGGCCAGCAAAGGAAAGCTTTGTTTTCCTCCAAAAGAAATTCTACCATCAATGACTTTAGCTTCATTTTTCAGCATGTCGAAGTTACAGGCACTGGCCTGGAAACCGTAAGGCAGATCATTGAGTATGCTTTTGCTAAAATACTGCGGCAGTTGATCTCCAATGAAAAATATCACATCAACAACAGGTTCACCTTTTTGGAGCACATACTGAATGCGGGCCTGGTAAGTCATCCAATCCTGTGCATATTCCCACCAAGGATTGTTGCGGTTAAAATGGGCAGCAAATTGTCCCAATGTGATGCCCGGCTTCTGATCGTTTGGCTGTAGCACATAGCTATGCAGGATCATCTGATTAATGCCCGAGCAATATGCTGCATCACCAAAGGGTTTTAAATCAACGGGCGCTTCACTGTAATGAGCATACCCGGTGTAAGCTTCCGAGCCAATTACCGGCTTGTTGCATGCCAGGGCTGCATAGGTGGGGAATCCTGCTGTAGGCCTTTCCTGTGATTCGTAGTGTGGAAATTGTTCTTTATTGGGACTGGCCCAGAATTCTGTCATGGGAAGATCCAGGTACCTGTTCGATTTCAAGGCATCAAAAGGAGGGTATGGGCCAGAATTGGCATAGATCACTTCTGCGTGCATTTCCAATTGGTTCTGATGGCACAACTCACTAAAATGCCTGTAGTAGTTTTGATCAATCAAATCGGAAATTGTTTTGCGGAAATCATGTAGGAATGCTTCTGAAAGCTTAGTATTCTCAACCGTTTCACCACACAAGACCGGAATCCAATTGGTGATGTCATAGCCTCTTCGATTTTTAAACTCTTTGGGAAAGGCCTTTGTCCATGTCTGGTATTGACATTCCCAGCTATCAATCAGTAAAAACTTGAATGTATTGCCTTTATATTGACCTGCCGATTGGATGAGTTTGGAGGCAAACTGTTTGAAATGGAAATTTAAAGCCGAAGTATCCATCTTATCGGCTTCCAATCCAGTCCCCTCTGGAGTAGCGGGCCCGTTTTTAACACCCGTAGTGGTATATCCAAAGCGAATGACCTGCCACTTTCCTTTCGGGGCTTTCCATTTCAGGATTCCATCGGTTGACATTTGAGATGAAAGATCAATGATTGAATTTTCAGCAATGCCCTTTGTCTCGTTTTTAGGGGTGGCTTCAAATGAATTTTCACTCAATGCATTCACCGAGGCTGCCTTTTCAAGCAAGTAGCTTACCTGGGGCGAATAAGCTGGAAGTTCTTCATCTTTCAGCATCTCCAATTCTGCAACAGTGTAACCGCCTTTGGTGCATTCAAGTTGAAAATACCTGGCTTTTGTAGCAGGTATGGTGGCCGTAATTGATTTGTTGACCCCCATCAATTCCAGGTCGGTTATTTTGTTGAATACCTTACCGTCATTGGAAGATGAAAGGATGAATTGGCTTTTGATTTGTGACATGTCGCCCCATTCGAATATCACATGGGGGAACAGTACCAGTTTATTGGTCGTAAAATCTGATGTGAGCTGAACGGTTATTACATCTCCTTTACGAATGTTGATTTCAGTTTTTGGATTGCCATCTGTCAATATTGTTCCTACCGCAACTTTATTGACTTCAATTACAGGCAGCGCCTTCTGAAATGAATTTGGTTTTTCCTCCATAGGATAGGCGACCACTGCCACATCGCGGTAAAAATTGTGCATTCCTATCGGTTGTGTAAGCTTTGTATTGATTGCCTTGCCTCCTTCTACGGACGTTTTGCTCCATACAAATTGTTTCATCGACCGTTCAGGAGTGATCCATGGACCACCGCTTGTACTCCAGCCATCACAATTGTGAATGCCAATATGAATGTTTAAACGATTGGCCTCTTTCAATGCCCATTGAAAGAGTTCAAACCATTCGGGTGAATTAAATTTGACAATAGGAACATTGGCATTGATTGAATTTAATCCACCGATATTGAGTATCGTGGCCTGAACAATGCCTTGTTGTTTCATCGATTCCAGGTCTTTGGTAATACCCTCTTTGGTGATATTCCCACTGATCCAATGCCACCATGTGTTTACTCTGGTCGATTGTGGGGGCGTTTGAAAATCGGCCTTGTTGAAGGTCGTTTGTGCTTCCATAACAGATGAAAGCAGCAGAAACAGCAGGCTGGTTAGTATCGTTTTCATTGATATTTTAGTTAGATTTAGGTTTTGTAAGATAGGGATTATTGGTGCAGTTACCAAACATTTATAAAAAAAAAGAATGAACATTTATAAGCAAAATCAAACAGAACTTAGATTTTCAATTCGTGAAATTCGTTTCAATTCGTG
>DMFR01000286.1:15068-15692 GCA_003450125.1 Prolixibacteraceae bacterium
CGTGAAATTCGTTTCAATTCGTGGAATTCGTATTTTATGAACAATCTGCATTAATACAGGTTATGTTAGTATTGATGTAAATATTTTTATAAATTGCGAGAGAAACTTTTAATCCTACTGGTATGAATCAAGTGGCAAATGTAATTGGTGGAACCGGATTGGTAGGGCAAGAATTGATCAAACGGTTGCTTGATCATCCGGAATTTGAAAAGGTTAGATCATTTGTTCGTCGTCCTTCCGGGATGACTCATCCCAAACTGGAAGAAATTATCATCGACTTTGACCAGCCTCAGACATGGAAAGATCTGGTACAGGGTGATGTGTTGTTTTCCACTCTCGGAACGACCATCAAAAAGGCCAAAACAAAAGAGAACCAGTATAAAGTTGATTTTAAATATCAGTTTCAATTTGCCTGGGCTGCTTTTGAAAATAAAATATCCGTCTATGTGTTGGTTTCCTCCATGGGAGCCAATTCAAAGTCCGGGGTTTTCTATTCCCGCATCAAAGGAGAACTGGAAGAGGCCGTTTCAGTTCTTTCATTCCGGAAGTTAATTATTTTTAGGCCTTCCATTCTGGAGGGTAACCGCATGGAAAATCGGCCCGGAGAACAGATCGGGTTGTACA
>DMFR01000286.1:15738-16087 GCA_003450125.1 Prolixibacteraceae bacterium
GGTTGTACATCAGCCGCCTGATTACCCAATTTATGCTAAAAAAATATAAACCCACCCCGGTGGATATCCTGGCTAAAAGAATGATCGCTGTTGCCCTCGATTCCTCCATGGGAACCCGCGTCATTGAAGGAACGGATATGCTCTCCAATTAGAGGGGCAAACTAATCCGTGTAATCTTTTTTTACAATCCGTGTAATCTAAAACATAAATGGCTTTCATTCGTTATTGAACGAAACAATTAAATTTAAAACTATGTACAGCGGTTTTTTACAATTACATGATATCCTTAGGTGGTTCGTCCTGCTCGCTTTAGTCATTACCCTGGTGAAATATCTGACCAGTTGGCTGG
>DMFR01000286.1:16312-16697 GCA_003450125.1 Prolixibacteraceae bacterium
CAATCATTCCTGGAAAAAGACCGATAACATATTGGCCATTGTATTTACCTCCATCATGGACATCCAACTTTTAACAGGCCTTGCTCTTTACTTTTTTCTCAGCCCCCTTACCAAAATTGCTTTTTCAGATATGGGCGCAGCCATGAAAAATGCCGATTTACGCTTTTATGCCGTAGAACATATTTTCCTCATGCTCATTGCCGTTGTGTTGGTCCATATCGGGAGGGCCAAATCGAAAAAAGCATTGTTCGATGTGTCAAAATTCAAGATCGCTTTGATATACTTCAGCCTTGCCTTTGTATTGGTCATTGTCGGCATCCCATGGGGTAGGATGTGAAATTTATAAATATATTTCTTATTCTGTCGGCTAAAGCCAGACGGCAAA
>DMFR01000286.1:16824-21206 GCA_003450125.1 Prolixibacteraceae bacterium
TAAAGCCAGACGGCAAAGGATAGCCCTCTAATGAAGATTTGAGGGCTAATCTTTGATTAGTTGATTGATTCTACTGTTTCATTTTCACTAAATGAATCTCGAATTCTTGAAAAGAGCGCTATTCTTTGCCGTCTGGCTTTAGCCGACGGTTTGAAAATGCTACTGTATATGGGCTTTAGCCCCTATTGATTTAATTGATATCCAAGATTCCATAGATCATTCTACAATTTAATATCACCCAAATACTATTAAAATGTAAGGCAAGGATTGACTCATTTTATAGGGAAATTATTCTTGATGAAGGATTGATTACGGCTTTTTTAAGTGCGTATCACCGACAGAATATTATGAAACTCCTCTAATCCATCCGAAATTTGATATCCGCTTTGTCAAATAAACCGCTTTTGTATGTTTGAAAGCTTAAGTGTGATATATTCTTCTAATCCACATTACATGTATCTAAGGATCAATTGAAAAGTTGAACATTCTGCCTCTATAATTCCATCTATCAAATCAATGGATTATTTAGAAACATTCTATATAATTACTTTTGTTAATAATATATTGAATATAAGGGTTACCTTTTAGTTAAAATCAGGATTAACCAATAGTAAAGGTTATTTAATTCACAGGGATAGGTAGCGAGTTCTATCTTTTCCATAAACTTATCCATGTAAGATAAAATGAAAGAACTGTTCATTATTTTTTTAGTGCTATCCATAATGGTGGTTTCTGCCCAAAAACATACCCTGTTTGGGTATATCAGGGATGCAAAAACAGGAGAGAGCCTAATCGGGGCAACCCTGTCGGTGAATGATAAAGGCATTGGAACTACCTCCAATAACTTTGGTTTTTATTCCATAACGATCCCCGACGGAAAACTTCGGGTTAGATGTTCTTATATTGGATACCAAACGTTTGTTAAAGAGATTGAACTTCGCAGTCAAACCAATCTTGACATTGAACTTGAAGTGAAAGATTTAAAGCTCAAAGAAGTTGTTATAACAGACATCAGGAACAACAAGGTCACTAACAATGAAATGGGCAGCCAGTCAATGAACATGTCGGCCATCAGGCAAATGCCTGCCGTTATGGGTGAATCCGACCTGGTGAAAAGCCTTCAATTGCTGCCAGGCATACAGGCTACCAATGAAGGGACTACCAATCTGTCTGTAAGGGGCGGTTCATTTGACCAGAATTTATTCTTGCTTGATGATGCTCCCGTATACAATCCATCCCATGCCCTCGGCTTCTTCTCCGTTTTCAATACTGATGCCATCAAAAGTGTCAAGGTTTACAAGGCTTCTTTCCCTGCTCAGTATGGCGGCAGGTTGTCTTCCATTGTAGATATCCACATGAAGGAAGGGAATAGCAAAGAGCTCAGTGCCAGTGGTGGAATAGGCCTTATTGCAAGCAGGTTAACCCTGGAAGGTCCTATTGCAAAAGACAAAGCTTCATTCATCCTTTCTGGCCGATACAGTTATGCCGGACTGACAGCCAATGGCGCTGGATTGCTGGGGCAAAGCCTTGGAATAAAAGGACTTCGTGATTTCAGTGCCCACAATGAAATCAATTTCTATGACCTCAATGCCAAAGTCAATTTCAAAGTAAATGATAAAAACCACTTGTTCCTTTCAGCATACACGGGATCTGATCATTTTTTCTATTACGCAATTGATGATAACAGCAGCATGGATTGGGGAAATATTACCGGAACTGCACGTTGGAACCATGTTTTCAATTCAAAGCTTTTTTCAAACACCATGCTGATTTACAGCAAATACGATTATTCCTATATACTGAAAGATGATGCCCGTCATTTTAAATGGTTGGCCAACTTGCAGGAAATGGATGTAAAGACCGATTTCGATTATTTCCTCAATCCCAATAACTCCCTCAAATTTGGCATCTCGGTAGAGAACCATCACTATTTCCCGGGGAAAGTAGAACCAAGGGATGCTACCTCGATCACCAAACCATTTACTTTGGATAAGCAAAGGGCTGTGATCAGTACCGCCTACCTGAATAATGAACAGAGGATCAGCGATAAAATCGGTTTGGACTACGGGCTTAGGTATTCCGCTTTTTTCCTGCTGGGTGAAAGTACCGTTTATTCCTACTCTCCTGAGATGGAAAAACTTGATTCGGTAAATTACTCAAGCGGCGAACTGGTAAAATTCTACCAAAGCCTTGAACCACGGTTTTCGATGCGATACCAGCTTTCTGAAAACAGTTCTGTTAAACTATCGTGGTCCAAGACTGTCCAGTTCCAGCACCTGATTGGCAATTCAACCGTTGGACTTCCTTCCGATGTTTGGGTGCCAGCAAGTACTTACATCAAACCACAATGGGCCAATCAAACAGCCATAGGTTATTACCACATGCTGGCTAACAATCAATATGAATTCTCAATTGAAGCCTATTACCGCAAGATGCACCATGTCATTGACTACCGCGACAATGCTGACCTGTTTCTGAACCCTCATGTTGAAACCCAGGTCTTGTCGGGCGATGGGCATTCCTATGGACTGGAATTCTACCTGGAAAAGAAAGTGGGCAGAATGACAGGCTGGCTGAGTTATACACTATCTAAAACCGACAGGCAGATTGATGGAATAAACAATGATCAGCCCTATTCGGCAAGCTATGACAAACGCCACAACCTGTCCTTGCTTTTAAATTATAAATTATCCCCCACGTGGAGCGCATCCTCCATCTTCAAATTCACCTCGGGCGGATTTGCAACCATTCCTGAAGGCACGTTTAATTATTACGGGGCGGCATTTAATTATTATACCAACCGCAATGGGTATCAACTTCCTGCCTATCATCGGTTGGATCTTTCATTCAACTACCAAAGTCGTAAGAACGAGTACCGCAAATGGAAAACAGAATGGAATTTCGGAATCTATAATGTGTATGACCGCAAAAATATTTTTGCACTTTTCATGAGGCTAGATGACCAAGATTTCAGAATAAGCAAAGGGTCAAAAATGTATTTATATGGCATCACACCATTTATAACTTTTAACTTCAAATTTTAAGCATGAAAAGAATTGTATTGTTCTTGATTCTATCAATATTGCTGTTGGGTTGTGTTGAAGATTTTAACCTTAAGCTTAAGGATGCCGAACCTCGCCTTGTTGTTGAAGGTCTGATCACCAATAAACCCGGTCCATACTATGTCCGATTGACAAAAAGCATACCCGGGGGGGTATCTTCAAATACTAATCTATCTTACAGTACAGATAATGCAGAACCTGTTGTGGATGCAACAGTAATTATTACGGATGATCTTAACAATGCTGACACACTAAAGGCATATAAATCTGCAGATTCAAAGGAAATTTACTACAATCAAGGTTTTTACGAAACCACGAAATTAAAAGGTATACCAGGCCATACTTACCATTTATGGGTGATTGATGAAGGCAACGAATATACTGCATCAGCTTATATGTCGATCGTTCCTGAAATTGATTCAATTGGGTATGTAAAAAAAATATCAGAAAAAGACGGTCAGGAATTTTATGTTCCTCTTATAAGTTTTAAAGAACCCCAAGGCATTGACAATTACTATCTGATTCAATTAAAGGAAGATTTTTACTCAAGGATTTATTCTTCAAGACAAGAATGGAAATTCTCCATTTTATCTGATACTTATTTGAACCCATATGTGAGTAATTTAAATATAAGTACTGGTGCAAACCCTCGTAGTTTTCAATATTGGAGTTATAAAGAAGGAGATTCAATTTATGTGGCATTAAATTCCTTAACTAAAGAAGCTTACAACTACTATAAGGTATTATTAGATCAATTTGAAAACGATGGTGGTGCTTATAAACCCACGCCTTCTTCACCTCCAACCAATATCAGCAATGGTGGGTTGGGACTATTCAGGGCTTCGGCAGTTTCTGAGAAAAGGACAAAGATCCCAAGTACTAACGTAAATATCTGGTTTATGAACTAACGAGGCAAAGATCTTTAATCCTGTTTTAATTGAGGGATTTGTTTTGCTCAGCAAATGTACTTTCAGGATTATCAAAAAAGAGTAAAAAATGAGCTTGATCATTTTGTAACCTTCAATGAAAGCGCATTCAGCAAGAATCTCATCATTGAAAGGTGCAATCGATCAAGCCCACAAACTAATAATTTAGAAATAAAAACGTAAAAGTATGAATATTTTGAAAATTTCATTGAAAATTGCAACAGTGACAACTTTGGTTTTTTTATATAGTTGTACAAAAGACCAAAAAGACATCAATGAGAATAGTCTTACCAGCCAAATTACAAAGATTGAAACTGTTTACACAGAAGGTGATATTAAAATAGAAACTATTGGTGATGGAATCAATAACGCTATTGAATACTCTGCTGATGAT
>DMFR01000106.1:0-4876 GCA_003450125.1 Prolixibacteraceae bacterium
ACGTTAAATGGCTAACGACCAATGTACAAGGAAGCTTTATTTTTTCAAGATGAAAGTTTCCCGAAGCATCACTCATGGTGCCAATGGTCGAGCCATCGATGTATACACTGGCAAATTCAATGGGCTGCTTTGTTTTTTCATCGTATACCGTTCCCGATATTTTGGTCTGTCCATAGAACTGGAAAGGCAAAAGCACCAAGATAATGAGTACGATTGGATGATGTTTCATGGTTTCAGTTGTTTAGGTCATTAACTTAAGCTAAAAGGCTTGATAACAAATTTTATGCCTAATATACAAAATATTCATCCAAAGTTAGTGTACCTCCAATCATTTACTGGACTTTTCCTACATTGTGGACATCATAGACAATTGAAGTTGTTTGCCCAGCCTTTACTTGAAATCCAACATTATTAAAAAAAGCGGAGCCTGAGGCCTCCAAAATATAATTTCCAGCATTTAAATCATAGGTCACTATCCCATTGATATCAATCTTTAAACTTTGTACAATTGCGATCCCGGGATTTTCTACAGGGCTGATTGTAATATCTACATTCGTTGGAACAGACTCAAAAGTTACTTTTACCTGACCTGTATTCGAAATTTCATCCTTACAACCTGCTAAAATTGAAAACAATACGACAATGAACAATCCTGTTTTAATCAATTGAATAGATTTCATTTTCCTGGTTTTTTTGGTGAATTACTGAATTTGGATTCTGAATAAATAATCAATAAATTTAATCATAATTAAATAAGCCAAAAGGTGTTTTTAAACATTTTTTTATCTTAAACACAATTTTATCTTCTGAAAGGAAGCGTATCGCTCATCAGATTGGCATGTTTCTTGATCAGATTTCTATGTATAACATTAAAAATGAACGGCATGTCAACAAATATCAGAAATTATCTGCTGCCCTTCATCTTTTGCTGCATGATGGCAGCCTGCAGTTCACAACGGGCAATTCACAAAGCATCGGCTCCCGAAATTAAATCCGATGACAGCACTGAATATGAACTGGTTGTTTTCGATCAGGGCTTTGAAACCTGGTACCTGCAAAAAACCCCGCCCGAGATGGATCACAGTATCCAGTATTACAAAAACTGGAACCGTCAATATGTGGATGAATGGAACTATCGGGCAGGCACCTCCCGGTTCTTTGGCTCGCCCATCAACTACGATCCCGATGAAAATTACCCCTTGGCCATTGAGCACAAGCTGTATTACTATTTTCAATATGTCGAACAGGAACTGCACATCCCCATCCTTCGCCAAAGGGCTGGTCTATCCCAGCATTAGCTGCGGCCATTGCTGAATGTTATTCGAAAGTTATTCAAAGGTTATTCGAAGCCTATTCGAAGACACTCGAACTACCTTCGAACTACCTTCGAATAATCTTCGAATAACCTTCGAATAACGACCAAGTATATCCCCTATAAAACACAGTTAAAAAATCGCTCTGGAACAGGTTGATGAGGAACAAAAAAAAGAGTGTCTCCGCAATTGGAAACACTCTTTTTATCTATCTTTAAAAATTGCTAAATACTACTTCAGGGGTAATTTATTCAGCAGGTTCAATTTCAATCATTACATAGTTTTTGGGTATTTTCTGTCCCTTTTCAATGTTGATCTTCTGAATTGTACCCTTAAAAGGCATTTTTATGTCATTGTACATTTTCATTGCATCCAAAATCATGATACTATCTCCTGCCTCTACTTTTTGACCTTCCTTGATCAGGATGTCAATCACCGTACCGGGGATATAGGATTTGATGTGATTCAAATTCGGTTCCTCCCACACTTTACGGTTTTCGTATTTCTTGGTATAGGTAGTCTGGTATTTGGCGCTGTGTACAATGATTACCTGTAATTTTTCCTGTTCTGCCATAATCCTTTGGTTTGATTAAAATGGTGGAAGTCCGTGTTTTTTAGCTGGTCCCTGTACATCTTTGCCGGCAGAAATGCGAAGTGCATGCAGCAAGATTTTCCTGGTTTCCGCTGGTTCGATCACTTCATCGATATACCCTTTGGAAGCAGCTACATAAGGATTGGCAAATTTTTCTTTGTATTCCAGAATTTTCTGCTGGCGCATGGCATCGGGATCTTCTGCTTCTGCAATTTCCTTGCGGAAAACAATGTTGGCAGCCCCTTCAGGACCCATCACTGCAATTTCGGCAGTTGGCCAGGCGAACACGAAATCGGCCCGCAAATGGCGTGAATTCATGGCGATGTACCCCCCGCCGTAAGCCTTCCGAATGATCACGGTAATTTTGGCAACCGTCGCTTCTGAATAGGCATAAAGGATTTTGGCCCCGTGACGGATCACCCCGGCATGTTCCTGATCCACGCC
The DNA here is from genome assembly GCA_003450125.1 of Prolixibacteraceae bacterium. GTDB lineage: Bacteria > Bacteroidota > Bacteroidia > Bacteroidales > Prolixibacteraceae > Aquipluma. Next base: position 2,350 of record DMFR01000106.1, read on the forward strand.
AGGCAAGTATCCGGGCATATCTTCAAGGGTAATGATCGGGATATTGAAGGCGTTACAGTAACGGATAAAACGGGCTGCCTTATCCGAGCTGTCGCAGTCAAGCACACCGGCCAGCACTTTGGGCTGATTGGCTACAAACCCGATGGTTTCGCCGTTCATCCTTCCAAAGCCGATTACGATGTTGGCGGCAAACAATTCCATGATTTCGAAGAAATCGGAATTATCGGTAATGGATTTGATAATTTCACGAATGTCATAAGGCATCCGTGGATCGGCAGGAACAATGTTTTCAATTTTGTATTTTGATTTGGGTTCCTTTACAGGGAAAGATTTGGCCTTCACGGTATTGTTCCAGGGAATGTAAGTGATCAGGGTTTTGATCTGTTCAAAACATTCTTTTTCACTCAAGGCAAAGAAATGGGCATTACCGGTAGTTTCGGCATGAACCCTTGCCCCACCCAATGCTTCCATTGAAATGTCCTCACCCAGTACGCTTTTGATAACGGCAGGGCCTGTGATAAACATCTTGGAGATATTCTCTACCACAAATACAAAGTCAGTCAATGCAGGAGAATACACAGCGCCTCCGGCACAAGGGCCGAGGATGACCGATATTTGGGGAATAACACCAGAAGAGAGCGTGTTGCGGAAGAAGATTTCTCCGTAACCGGCCAGGGAATTAACCCCTTCCTGAATACGGGCGCCCCCCGAGTCATTGATTCCGATTAATGGGCAACGCATTTTCAGGGCATGGTCCATAATTTTGGTAATCTTACGGGCATGCATCAGTCCCAGTGAACCGCCTTCAACGGTAAAATCCTGGGCATAGATACATACGGGAGATTCGTAAATGGTTCCTGTTCCGATAATAACACCGTCTCCGGCCAGAACTTTGTTTCCCATATTAAAATCGGTCCCTACATGCTCAACGAACATATCATATTCATGAAATGAGCCTTCATCTACAATGGCAAGGATACGTTGGCGGGCAGTCATTTTGCCCTGGGCAACCTGTTTCTCCATGGCCTTGTCTCCTCCGCCTTTGCGAACCTCATCCTTCCGTTTACGAAGATCTAAAATGTTTCTTCTCAGTGACATAGAATTAATTTTTTGATTAAAAACAATCTTTTAAATTCCCTCCCGAGTACTCGGGATCGGGATCAAAGCTTTTAATCCCGATTAATCGGGATGGTTTAAGCGGGCAAAATTATCATTTTTTAATTGACCGACCTATTTTATAAAACATTTGTTGTAAAAAACACCACTCCCTTGTTTCAAGTTCCAGCTTCCAAGGTTAATGTTTAACTTTATGGTCTGGAGTTGCATTCACACCGGCATGCAACTTTGAACTTTGAACTTGAAACCTTACCTGGCGGCCCTTCGGTAAAGATAAAAAGCCAATGCGCCATAGACCAGATTGGGTATCCACATGGCTATCCAGGGGTCAAGCATTCCGCTGGTGGTAAAGACGGTAGTCACCTGCATAAATAAAATATAGGAGAAACTGAGCAACAGGCCCAGTCCAAGGTGAAATCCGATGCCTCCCTTGATCTTTCGGGAAGCCAGCGAGACTCCGATAATGGATAGAACAAATGCTGAAAAAGCGCTGGCCCTTCGTTTGTGCTTTTCAATTTCATACTCTGTGGTATTCACGCCCCGGAGCTTCAGACTGGCTATCGAGGCGTTCAGTTTGGGCAGGGTCATGGTTTCCACAATGTTATCAACCACCTGGTAATCGGCAGGGGTCATGTTCAAGGTGGTGTCCATTTGGATGCCCTGCTTGATGGTTTCCTTGTTCCCATCGAGGGAGCGGATGAAATAATTGTAGATTACCCACTTTTTCTTTTCACGGTCCCACATGATTTTTTCGGAAAAGAGCTTTGAAACCAATTGATGGTCTACAAACTTTTCAAGGGTGAATTTATACCCCACATCATTGCTTGCATATTCAGACAAATAAACAAACACCCCGGGTTCAATCTGCCGGTGGATATTGTTTTCATATTTGTCTTTTCGGGTCCCGATATATTGATTGCGGAATTCAACCTTTTTCAGGTTTGCCGGAGGAATGACATAATTTCCAAGCACATAGGAGAAAAGGGCAATGACAGCTGCACTCACCAGATAAGGCCTCATCAGGCGGTTAAAGGACACCCCGGAGCAAAGAATGGCTATGATTTCAGTATCGTAGGCCAGTTTGGAGGTAAAATAAATTACGGCAATAAAGGTAAACAATCCGCTAAACAGGTTGGCAAAATAGGGAATAAAATTCAGGTAATAGTCAAAGACGATGGCCCTCATGGGAACATCCTTGGACATAAAATCATCGATATTTTCTGAAACATCAAAAACAATGGATATGCTGATGATTAGTGCAATGGCATAAAAAAATGTCCCAAGGAACTTCTTAATAATATAGAAATCAATCTTATGCAGCATACATCTATTGTAAAAAAGTTTAAAGTTCAAAGTTTAAAGTTCCAGGTTTAAAGTTCAAAGTTCAAAGTTCAAAGTTCAAAGTTCAAAG
>DMFR01000106.1:5107-5361 GCA_003450125.1 Prolixibacteraceae bacterium
ACATTAAACTTTAAACCTTTCAAAGCACTATCTTTTCCAGCCTGTTGTCACAACCTAACACAAAGTTGTTGAACCATTTCTGCTTTCCATCCGGCGAACGTATTGTCCAGGATATGTTTGCGCGCTTCCTTGACCAGCCAAAGGTAAAAGGCTAAGTTGTGCTGGCTTGCAATCTGGGCTCCGAGCATCTCTCCCGAGATCACCAGATGACGCAAAAAGGCCCTGCTGTAGTGATGGTCTACAAAAGATGTACC
>DMFR01000412.1:0-4559 GCA_003450125.1 Prolixibacteraceae bacterium
CCATCCAACCATCCAACCATCCAGCCATCTCCCATTTTCTCACTCTTCCTCCTCCCAAAACCTCTTCCCCTTGTAGAACTCCAGGATTCGTTTCTTCATTTCGTAGGTCAATTTTGAATGCAAAACCTGGCTGGTAGTATTGGCCAGCCTGTTTTTGATGGTGTAAAGTTCAACTGCATTGATCATTCCTTGGTCAAATTTTTTCTGTGCAGCATGAAAAGCCAATGTGTCGGCTTCCAATTGCCTCCCGGCTTGCTGAAACTCTTTCCATGAAGCGGTCAACTCATTGTAGTTTTGTTCCATTTCATATAGAAGTGTTTGTTTCGCCAGTTCAAGTTTTGTTTGCGATTGTTCTGATGCAAGTTTTGCACGTTTTACTTCAAACCGCACTGAATTTTTACCGAATATCGGTATACTTAGTGAAGCCCCTACAAACTGACTGCGGTTGTTTTTGATTTGACTATTAAAGTCAATTGTCTGTTGATCTGCATTTTTATTCGTTTCGTAGAAACCGGTATTATAGGCTGCCTGCAAACTGATGGAAGGAAAAAATCCAGCTCTGCTCATGTTCACATATTTCTTACTGGCCAGTAATTCATTTTCAAACAATCGAATCGATGGTGACCATTCAATGTGTTGTTTAAAGAGACCGGGCATATCAGCAACAATAGGTGCTACAATTGTTTCATTTACAGGAATTGCAAGTGTTATTTGCTGATCCGGGGGAAGGTTCATTGCTTTTTTTAGGCTGATCCACGACGATGCAATGTTGTTGGAAGTCTGGATGCAAAACAGTTCTTCCTTTTCAAAATTGGCCTTCACTTCCAGCAGGTCTGTTTGTGCTTTCAGTCCGGTAGTAACCAGTATCTGTGTTTTTTTCACGTTCAATTCCGAAAGCGTTTTTTGCGCATTGGCAATCTTCAGCAATTCCTCATAATAAACAACACTAAAAAAAGCGCTCATCACTTCAAATGCCAGGTCGTCAGTTGCATTCAACCTGTTGTCTTCCGAAGATTCTTTTCTGAACTTCAGATAACTGATTTGGTTTTGAAGCATGAACCCACGAAACAGATCGATCGAAGCGCCCAGATAGTAGGAGTTATTAAAAAATGAAGTGTTCACAATTCCATTGGTATTGGGATCAACTGAACGACCAAAATTTAAACCTGCATTCACTCCTGCTCCAATTTCGGGTAACAAGTTCCATTTCGATTGACTGTAATTCACCTCAGCCAGCTTTTCATTCAGACTGGCATTCTGTAATTGGAGATTGTTCTTTATGGCAAAAGCGATACATTCATTTAGTGTCCATTTTTGCTGTGCAGTTACCTGAAGGTTCAGAATCAACACAATCAGGAATAACAAATAATTGGTAAAGCGTTTCATCTTTTTATTATTTATATATTTTTAAACACGAGGGACTAAGGTTACTAAGGTTTTGGGACTGGGGGTCGTAACTCTGGTTACTAAGGTTATGAAGGTATGGATTCTGCAAACATACCACAATCCTTAAACCTTCATAACCTTAGTAACTGAACTGAAGTCAGCCTGATACCCCAACCTTAGTAACCTTAGTTTTCATCTTTTTTTATTATTTTGAAAAATACTGTGCCAGAATAATGCCAAAAATATAAATGCATTGTTATCCAATGTATTATAGATATTGCTATTCCAAGTGAGTTAAAATAATTGACAATAGATTGTCAAAATATTAGACATTCTATTGATATTGATTTCTACGTTATGTAGCTTTGATAAAAAAAATGGCCAAAGGGAACATTCTGATTGTCGATGACAATAAAAGCATTCTAAGTGCATTGGAGATTTTCCTTATTCCGGAATTTCAAACCATCACCACTTTGTCCGATCCTAACCAGATTCCGACTGAACTGAGGAAGAAAGAGTACAATCTGGTCATCCTTGACATGAATTTTAATGCCGGAATAAATACTGGTAATGAAGGAATATATTGGCTGGGGAGAATCAAGGAATCCAACCCTGAAACATCGGTGGTCATGATAACGGCCTATGGTGATGTTGAATTGACAGTGAAAGCATTAAAGCTGGGCGCCAATGATTTTTTTCTCAAACCATGGGACAACAACAAATTACTGGCAACCCTGAAATCTGCACTTCAGCTAAACTGGTCGAAAAAGGAAGTGACCCAGCTCAAGGAAAAGGAGAAAGGCTTAAAAACGGAAATCAACCGTGAGCAAAAATTCATCATTGGTTCCTCTCCTCAATTGATGCAAATGCTGAACATGGTGCGTAAAGTGGCCAAAACCGATGCCAATGTGTTGATTACCGGAGAGAATGGAACCGGAAAAGAGTTGATTGCCCATGAGATACATCGTCTGTCGGAACGCTCGCAGGAGGTGCTAGTGAGTGTCGATATGGGAGCCATTACCGAAACATTGTTTGAAAGCGAACTCTTTGGTCATGTCAAAGGTGCCTTTACCGATGCCCGCGAAAACCGTCCAGGGAAATTTGAAGTGGCTGATAAAGGCAGCCTTTTTCTGGATGAGATTGGCAACCTCTCGTTTCATCTTCAGGCCAAACTGCTGGCAGCCATTCAGAACAGGAAGATTTCACGCATCGGTTCCAATCAAACCGTTTCAATTGATATTCGCCTTATTTGCGCTACCAACAAAGACCTTGAAAGTATGGTACGTGAAGGATTGTTCCGTGAAGACTTGCTTTACCGGATCAACACCATTCAAATTGAAGTTCCGCCACTTCGCGATCGTGGAAACGATGTATTGGTGCTTGCCGATTTTTTCCTAAAAAAATATTCCTCCAAGTACAACAAACCCAACCTCAGAATCAATCAGCAGGCACAGGATAAGCTGCTCAAATATCAATGGCCCGGTAACATCCGTGAACTGCAGCATACGATCGAAAAAGCGGTCATTTTGGGCGATGGCAATGTTCTAAAAGCTGAAGATTTTCTCATGAAGCCTTTCCATTCCGAAAAAGCAAGTGAAACCGAACTTACCTTAGAAGAAATGGAAAAACGAATGATCAACCTGGCCATCGAAAAAAACAATGGAAACCTCAGCGCTGCTGCCGATCAGCTTGGTGTTACCCGCCAGACACTTTATAACAAAATCAAAAAGAACGGATAATGAACTTTAAAAACCATTATCTGCAAATCGTTTACAGGGTTGTACTGATTGTATTTCCTTCAATTGCTGTGGGTTGGACTTTGGCCAAAGGCCTTTCTCTGCCCGTAATTTTATTGTGTCTGTTTTGCATTGTTCCAGTGGTTATTAACCTTGTATATTACCTGAATACTTCCAACCGAAAAATAAGTTATTTTCTGGAATCAGTTCAGAATGATGATTCTGCTCTTACTTTTTCGACAGATGTTTCTAATCGGCCTGTTCTTGAAATCTACATGGGCTTGGACAAAGTAAATAAACAAATTCAGAAGCTAAAGATTGAAAGCCGCCAACAGGAACAATATTTTCAAACTTTGCTTGAACATGTTGCAACAGGAATCATGACTTTTGATGCCCGTGGTTTTGTACTTCATGCCAACTCAGCTGCAAAAAAGATGCTGGGTGTCGAGATTCTCACTCATCTCAATCAATTAGAAAAAGTGAACCTAAATCTTTTTCAGTCGATAAGAAACATTCAACCCTTTGAGCAAAAGCTGGTATCGGTAGCGACCGAACAGGGCACCATTCAGCTATCACTCAAGTCAGCTTCATTTAAAGCAAAAGAGAAAGATCTAATGCTGCTTTCGGTACAGGATATACAGAATGAACTGGACGAAAAAGAACTTGATTCATGGATGAAACTGATCAGGGTATTGATGCACGAGATCATGAATTCGATTGCACCCATCACTTCGCTTTCAGAGAGTATGTGTAAATTTTTCACCGTCAACGGCCGTCCGGCTCTCCCGGAAGAAGTGAATGAAGCAACTATTCAGACTACTCTTCGCGGTTTGAATGTGATCAGGGAACAAGGAAATGGTCTAATGCTGTTTGTCGAATCTTACCGAAAATTGACCCGGTTACCGAAACCCGATAAAAAAACATTCAGGTTGGATAACCTTGTCAACCGTATTAAAATACTGTATTCTTCATTAGAGAATAGTGAAAAGGTAAAACTAACCGTTGCTGTTACTCCTTCAGAAATGGAACTCATTGCCGATGAAAACCAGATATCGCAAGTATTGATTAACCTGGTGAAAAATGCTTTACAAGCCAATGAAAAAAATCCTGATGGCAAAATTCAGATAGCAGCTGGATTTAATTCCGACCATCGTGCTGAAATACGTGTGATTGACAGTGGACCCGGGATTCCGGATGCGATACTTGAGCAGATATTTGTGCCCTTTTTTACCACCCGTGAAAACGGTTCAGGCATCGGATTGAGTCTCTCGAGGCAAATCATGCGCCTACATGGTGGAAGTCTCCAGGTGCGCTCTATTCCAGGCAAGGAGACTACTTTTAGTATGATCTTTTAATTAACTTTCCAAAGTTTTATAAAGTTTTATAAAACTTTGGAAAGTTTAAACTTTAATTTCTACTGCAAATGATTTGTTTCTC
>DMFR01000412.1:4699-10648 GCA_003450125.1 Prolixibacteraceae bacterium
AATGATTTGTTTCTCAGCATACTTTGCAACCTCCTGTTCCGATTCGTTGGCTGTTATGGCTTCTGCTGCATTAAAGAAGTTCTCATCGGTCATCCAGGTCTAGTGCAGGTCCTGATTCATTGATTATTTTCTGAGCATACTTTGCAACTTCCCTTTCCGACCCACCGGCGGTATATGCGTCAGCTGCTTCAAGGAAATCTTCGCTGTTGACCCATGTTCCGTTTTCAACCAGCATTTCAGCTTCCACAAATTTTGACGTACTGTATTCACTCTCGTTGGTCAATGCTTCAATCTGAAGTGCCAATTCATCTTCTATGGCTTCTTTATTGGCATTGATCAGGCTTTCTTTTTCAAGCGCTAATTCAGCGTTTACAAATTCTTCTGGATTATATTTTAGTACTTCTTCAAAATCCATTGTGGAAATTTCAACAAGAGAAGTGAAATTGGATGCATTGATCATCCATGGTTCAACATGCATTGTTCGCTCCATTTCAGGTTTGTGGATGAAAGATTTTTTTGAATTGTTTAACTGAGTTGAAACTGTAGAACTGATTAATGCCAACCCAATGACTGCAGAAATTACAATACTCATCACTTTATTGGATTTCTGATTTCCTGTTTTCTGAATTTTATCTGTTGTTTTCATGGTCGTAAATTTTAATTGTTTCTTTTATTTCTCTACTGTTTTACTTTGTTGTCTAAGCAAATGCCAAATCAATGCCATAATGATAAGTATCATTATATCAGACTAATAGTAAACATTTGATGTTTTATAGTGTCAAATAATTTTACACTTAAATGCTCAATATTTTTACGATTGAGAAATCTAATGTGGTGTAAACCATAAAATGATACCTGATTGTATTTTAAGGTTTGTTTATTTTTTGAATTGAATTTACAGTTGAACTGATATGATCTTAATTTTATCGAATCAGTTAATGTAGATTAGGTTGTTGGGAGATAATCGGATCAAGTTAAAAAGGCAGTGGACAGAACATACCCTAGCCCTATCATCTGTAACTCATTTGATACCCATCTGATACCTTTCTGTAACCTTACCTTACAGAAAGGTATCAGAAAGGTATCAGAAATACGGATGCAAAGCTTACCTGGGCAGCGGGAGAATAAGAATATAAAAAATTCCTGAAAACTTCAGTGAGGTGAAAATACTTAAGGTATGGATCGTTTCGCCCATATAATTAATAACCCCGATTTTAGATACATGAATCTTAAACCCAGGGTTAGGTGTATAGTTTATAAATTAAGATCTTTTTAAGAGGCAACTTCCGTCAAATTTTTATGAACAGTTTGTTTTTATACAGCCAGTAACAAATAAACCAAAGGGATGCCCAAACTGCTGCACTGCTGATGATTTCTACTGTAAGAGCACCTGCCCATGAAAATAATGCATTGGTGAAAGGGATGAAGAGTTTACGTATAAAATCACTACCACTGATTTCAAAAAAGATATAGATGAAAATGGAGTTCATCCCAACGATTTTGAACATGTTTTGACCGGTGGCAAATGATCTTTTGATGTCAATCAACCAGTAAAAAAGGCAAAGCGCTAGTATGGCCCATCCACCGCTTGCAAATACAAAGGATGAGGTGGCAATTTTCTTTATAATAGGCGTAATATTCAAAAGATCAAGGGAAAATCCAATCACCAAAGCAGCTATACCAGCAATAAGTAATGTCTGAACTTTCTTTCTTGCCGGTAGATCACTCATCAGCAATCTGCCGCACAGTACACCCCAAATGGTATGTGTAGTGGTGGAGATCACATTCAATGAGGCCCACTCACTGGCTTTGTCAACTCCCTCAATATGATTATTGGCCCATGCTCCCAGGTTCTCAAAATTAACCCATGGATGATTGAAGCCTTCTACTGGAAAAAAGCGGTAGGCAAGATCAATCAGCAACAGAACAATCAGGGTGAAAGCAATTTGAAACAGATAGCTTTTATTCCTTATCAGGAATGCAACCAGATAAGTCACTGAAAGTTGGGCCAGCACATTCTGAAACTGCCAGACAATCTTGCCCGGACCAATGCAATAAAGCGCCCATCCGAAAAACAGCAATAACAGCGATCTTTTAATGGCGTGTAACGTTATTAATCGGGTTGAGTCGCCCTTTTTTAGCCTATTGGCCACAGCAAAAGGAATACTTACCCCCACAATGAACATGAAAAAAGGCTGTATCAGGTCCCAAAAATGAAGGCCATGCCAATCATGATGGTGAAACTGTTGGGCAATGGATTGAATGAAAGAATTATCTACTCTCAGGAACTGAGAAAAGATTTGTGTGCTTTCCCCCGCAAGGAGAAACATGGTAAGTCCACGGAAGAAGTCTATGGAATTAACTCTGACAGCTATTGGACCAACAACATTATCTCTATTTGAACCCATCTTTTGATTTGTTTATAGGTTTTGAAAGGATTATTTCCCGTTTGATTCTTTTGCTACAACTTCTAAAAGCTGAGGTTCCAACTCTAAATAGCGTTTCAGCAAGGTTACTTGATTAAGGCCCCTCACCAGGTTTTGACCCTCATACCTTGATCCATAATAGATATCGTTATTTAAATAATCAGCTATAAACCGGATGGCCTGCATGTAAATCATAAACTTGCCCGCGTAAAAGATGGCTCTTTTTTCAACCTCTGAAAGTTCATCTTTCATCTCAATCATATACCCCTTTACAATGGCATGAAAGAAATCAGGTCTAACTTCTATTTTACTAAAATCCTTTTCTTCTTCACTCACAGGCGATAGATAGGTTCTCATCATATCACCCACATCGCTGATAAAGTACCCCGGCATGATCGTATCCAGGTCAATCACACACAACCCCTTATCATCCTTATCAAAAAGGACATTACTGATTTTAGTGTCGTGGTGCGTTACCCTCAATTTAAAATCCTTGGATTGGGTTATTTGCTTGTATTCATCTACGATGCTTTTATTTTCTTCTAAAAAGTCGATGGCTTCCCTTGCATTTTCATACCTTTCAGGAGTTGCATTTTTTAAACTATCCGTAAATTGTTCGTATCTCAAGGTAAGGTTGTGAAAATCAGGAATAGTTGTTTTCAACTGTGAGACATTGATGCCGGACAGTAAACTTGTAAATTTACCGAATTGTTTGGCTGCCTCGTAAGCCTGTACCGGTTTTTCCAATTCATTGTGGGTGACTGACTCATGGATATATCCAAATAGCCTGAAATAGCCGCCTTCCTGGCTCTTAATCATATCCGAACCATCTAAAGCCTTAATAGGTGAAGTGAACAGGTATCCATGATGTTTTTCCTTTAGATAATCATCGATCAGCCTGATATTAGAGGTAATATTTTCAGGGATTTTAAAAACATTATCATTGATCTGCTGAAATACGAAATCTTTACCTGTTGAAATTTCCTTCACAATCCATGTGGTATTGATAAGCCCGTCGCCCAGCGGCTTTATTTCACAGTTATCGGTATCAATACCAAAGTCTTTTAATATTTCTGATGGTTCCATCTAATTGTATTTACTGTTAGTTTTTTAATAATTTGACTGCATTATCCTGGTAAAGCTTTTTGAGTACTTCTTTCGGAAGTCCAAATCCGTTCATGGCCCAGTGATAATGAAATAGACCATTTTCATAAAAATGTTCATCGTTGGTTTCCAATACCCTGAAGGTGATCCTGTACATATCAGCATCAAAACCCATATCTGTTCCATAGAATAGCCTGTCCTGATATTTTTCATAAAATGCTTTCATGGTCCGGGGAATAGTGGCCGATTCGGCATATCGGGCTGAAATATCGGCATACAGGTTGGGATACTTCTCAAGCATTTCTCCCAACTTTCCCATATCATGATTCAGATTGGCAAAATGGCAGGCGATAAAGGTTGTTTTAGGATTGTCCCTTACTGTATTTTCAAACGTTTGGATCAAAGCATCAAAACCTAGGATGCCTGGTTTTGTCAGATCAATACGCCAGATGTCTGCGTTCATCAGTCCGTCATTGGTTGAATCCATTTTCTCATACATCCAAATGGGATCAGCCAGATGAAGGTTGATGGGCATGTGCAATTCAGCACATTTTTCATACAGGGATTTCATCCGTGGGTCATCAAAATGCATTCCCTTGTCCTTGTGAAGATCAGAATAATGAGCTCCCAGCCCTTTATCACTTAATTCTCCAACGCCTTTTGCCCCCATTTTAAAGCAACGTTCCAATTCCTTCACTGCTGCAGGACCATAGCCAGGCTGGTCAAAGCCAGTATAATCAAAACCACACCAAACCTCAAAGCGATCACCATAAGGGGCATATTTTTTGATGGTTGCATCCAACTTGGCGCCCGTGTTACCAGAAAGGATAATCGTTTTCTGAATGCCACAGGCATCCATGTTTTTTACCCACTGAGCGACCTCCTGATCGGTTTTGGCATAATCATGTGAATGCATGTCAATAACCGGAAATAGGGCCTTATTCACATGGGTAACAGGAATTTTATAGATGGAAACAGGATTGTAATCTTTCAACAACAGTTGATTTACATCCTGTGCCACCATTGATAGGCTGAAAGCTAATAGCATAACAGTCAGGAAAAGGGCTAACCGATTATAGGAAGCATTCTTTATTTTCATTTTGGTTGGTATAATTTCATGTCGGGGTTGTTAATATACATTTGACATTCAGCAAAAACTGGTATTACCGAAATCAGAAATTATTAAATTCCCAATTGTTTTGTCGTATCAGCCTTTTTTGAAGCCTTCACACCCGTCGTACCTCCTCCTTTGAGGGTAAGTTCTACGGGCGCGTTCGTTTTCCATGCACCGTTGGTAAAGTCAGGTACATCAACTGAATTGGAACGGTTGGCAACCGATTTCTCACTCAAGGGGGCTATTGAACTCCACAAAGCGGCATCATACACATTCTGGTCCAATGGAAGCCCGTTGCGCAGGCAGTCGATCAGACGCCAGTCCATCATGAAGTCCATGCCTCCATGTCCACCCACCTTTTTAGCCATTTCACCAATGAGTTTAACGATTTCAGGGGTGTATTTTTCTTCCAGTTGGGTCATCTCTTCCGGGCTCATCCATTCATGACTGGTGGCAATACGGGCCGGTTCTGGCCATTTGAGGGCCATTCCCTTGGTTCCATTCACCAGGTGAACGCGTGAGTAGGGCTCGGGACTGGTTACATCATGTTTAACCACGATGGTTCGTCCTTTAAAAGTGCGGATAGTAGTGGTGTTCATATTTCCACGGAAAGTTTTACCTGCAAATTCCTGGAAGAAAGGATCTTTAGCAGCCAGTTCATTGGCCATTTGGGCCATCTGGAAGTCGGCTGAGGACATCGAGGTGAGGTATTCCATCTGGTCGCCACGGTTGATGTTCATCACCTGGCAAATAGGACCTAGTCCATGGGTTGGATAAATATTCCCGTTGCGCTTTTGGTTTTCTCTCAGCCGCCACATTTCGGTATATCCGTTTTTATCAAAATTGAGGTTGCGCAGGTCATGAAGATAACCGCCTTCCCCGTTGATAATCTCACCAAAGAAACCCTGCCGGGCCATGTTCAGGGTTAACAATTCGAAGAAATCATAGCAGCAGTTTTCAAGCATCATACAATGCTTTTTTGTCCGTTCCGATGTTTCGACCAACTGCCAGCACTCATCGATGGTTTTAGCTGCAGGCACTTCTGAGGCCGCATGTTTATCGTGTTCCATGGCATAAACAGCCATTGGAGTATGCAATGACCAGGGGGTACAGATGTAAATCAGGTCAATATCCGGGCTTTCACACATGGCTTTCCAGGCATCCTTGCTGCCCGAATAGGATTTGGCTCTTGGCAGGCCTTGCTTTTCAAGTAACTGCTGCATTTTTTCAACCCGGTCTTCGTATTGATCGCATAAACCAACAATCTCTACGCCGTCAATGTAAGAGATGCGTTCCACTGCTCCG
>DMFR01000412.1:10862-11076 GCA_003450125.1 Prolixibacteraceae bacterium
GCGAACTTTATCAATTTTAGGAGCTGCATAACCCGACATGTTGAACCGTTGATTCGATCTGTTGCCTTTGTGCTTTTCTGTTGGTTCACTGCCAAGTGAGGCGGCATGTCCCGCAAATCCAGTTGCCAGCATTCCGGTACCCAGTAATGTATTCCGAAGAAAATTTCTTCTGTTTGTTGTCATGATAGTTAGTGTTAGTTTGAATAGTTTAGGT
>DMFR01000028.1:0-280 GCA_003450125.1 Prolixibacteraceae bacterium
AGATACAACAGAAACTACATTGAGGAAATTGCCCGACTCTTCACCCTTGGTCCACAGCCTATTTTTGGTACGGCTAAAAAAAGTCACCTTGCCAGTTTCTTCAGTTTTTGCCAATGCTTCTTCATTCATAAAGCCGAGCATCAGCACTTTCAAAGTAGTATTATCCTGAATAACGGCAGGAATAAGGCCATTCATTTTGGCATAATCAAGTTGTATATTTTCCATCTTTAGTTTCTATGTATTTCTTCGTGTGACAAGTTTACAATTTATATTCTTACCG
>DMFR01000028.1:469-3252 GCA_003450125.1 Prolixibacteraceae bacterium
CCGTATGGCAATTCCTTTGCTTTTCAGATAACTTTTCAAATCAGGGATGGCAATTTCCTTGTAATGAAAGATGCTGGCTGCGAGTCCTGCATCAGCTTTGCCTTCAGTGAACACGTCTACAAAATGATCCATGTTACCTGCACCACCCGATGCAATGATTGGAATTCTGAGCATGTCTGACATTTTAGCCAGTTCCTTATTGGCAAAACCGGCTTTGGTTCCATCGTGGTTCATGGAGGTAAAAAGAATTTCACCTGCACCACGGCTTTCACCTTCTTTGGCCCATGTGAACAGTTCCTTATCGGTTGGAATACGTCCTCCATTCACGGTTACTGTCCAATAATTGTTTTCACCTCGTGCATCAATGGCCAATACTACAAACTGACTCCCGAAGTTCAGTGCAAGATCATCAATCAATTGTGGATTGCGCACGGCCGAGGAGTTGATGCTTATTTTATCAGCTCCTGCACTCAGCAAGGCATCGGCATCTTTCAATTCGCTGATACCACCTCCAACGGTAAATGGAATGTTGATTTCACGGGCAATGCGTTTGACTAGTTCCACAAAGGTTTTACGGCCTTCATGGGTGGCAGTGATGTCAAGGAAAACCAATTCATCGGCTCCCTGTTCTGCGTATAAGGCACCCAACTCAACGGGATCTCCTACGCTCTTAATATTGACAAAGTTGATGCCTTTCACGGTCTGACCGTCTTTGATATCCAGGCATGGTATGATTCGTTTTGCTAGCATCTTTCGATAGTTCCAAGTTTCATGTTCAAAGTTCCAAGTTGGCGCACTGATCAGGATTGTTGGTTATTGATTATTGAATATTGATTATTGGGACTTTTTAATATTCAATATCCAATGATGAATAATCAATTTCCAAGAAATAAGTTCCAGGTCATTATGCTCCTATAAACTTACTTATTTCAGCCAAGCTGATTCGATTTTCATAAATTGCCTTCCCTGTTATGACTCCAGGAATGCCCATTTCATCCAATTCGTAAATATCTTTCATGGTGGCAATACCACCACTGGCAATGAGTTCCAGTTTTGGAAATTGAGTCATGATCTCTTTGTACAGATCAATGCTCGGGCCTGTTAACATTCCGTCGCGGGCAATGTCAGTTGAAATGACATGACGGATACCTTCGCTTGTATAGCTTTCAATAAAATCAAGTATGGACAATTCAGAAACTTCCTGCCATCCGCTTACGGCAATCATCTTGTCTTTGGCATCAGCCCCCAGAATGATTTTATCTGCTCCATACGATTCAATCCAATGAAGGAAAGTTTCACGGTCTTTCACAGCAATACTTCCACCGGTGATCATTTTGGCTCCACTCTCAAAGGCAATGCGGAGATCTTCGTTGGTTTTCAGTCCACCCCCAAAATCAATCACCAATTTGGTTTTTGAAGCAATCGACTCCAATACCTTGTGGTTGACAATGTGCTTGGCTTTTGCTCCATCCAAATCGACCAAATGCAGACGGGTAATCCCTGCATCTTCAAACATCCTGGCTACTTCAAGCGGATTCTCATTGTAGATGGTTTTCTGGTTGTAATCACCTTGTGAAAGGCGAACACACTTGGCATCAATTAGGTCAATGGCAGGTATAATAGTAATCATCAGGATTAAATCTTTAGGAAGTTTTCCAATATTCTGGCACCTACAGTTCCACTTTTTTCTGGATGAAACTGGGTTGCATAAAAGTTATCACGATGCAAGGCAGCGCTGAATGGATTGATGTAATTACATACTGCGGCTGTATGTTCTCCCACTGCCGCATAATAGGAATGCACAAAGTACACGTATTGCTCATCAAGTGCTGGATTGAAGAGTTCACTTTTGAGCTGACTGATGCTGTTCCAGCCCATGTGAGGAACTTTGGTAATGAACTCCATGCCCGGTTCGGGAATAAAACGTTTGACCTGTTCATTGAAAATACCAAGGCAAGGCGTGTCGTTTTCTTCCGAATAGCTGCACATGAGCTGCAATCCTAAGCAAATACCCAATACAGGCTGTTTAAGTGCTGGAATAAGCTGATCCAGGCCTTCTTTCTTAAGGAATGCCATTGTAGTACTTGCTTCTCCCACTCCGGGAAAGATAACTTTATCGGCAGCTTTAATCTTTTCATGATCACCTGTTATCTCGGCATTCACTCCCAATCGTAGCAGTGCATTGTTCACCGATTCGATATTTCCTGCGTTATATTTGATGATTACAATGTTCATGTTGAATAATCTTAATTTTTCCAGGCTTTTTGATGACAACGTAATCTAAGTTATTGTAACTTTATACTTTGTTTATTCATATCCGGCGCGTTCTTCTAACGGTTAGGAAACCTGATTCTCAATCAGGTAATGGCAGTTCGATTCTGCTACGCGCTACACTTTATTCTATTTCAACAAATCAGCAAGCACTTTTTTCATCTCAGCAAACTCTTCTTCCTTGTAAAGTCTTGTCATATAGACAATCTTGCCAGTTTTGTCAAGGATAACATTGCGCGTTACCCCTGCACCTTTTTCGGCGAATTGGTAAAAGACATCCCCTTTGGGGTCAAGCGCCAAGGGATAAGAGACCGGGATCTGCTTGGCAAACTTTTCAACTATATCTTTGGGTTCATCCAAATCTATTCCATACAAGGCAAAATTTGGGTTGCTCTTGTATTTATTCCAGATATCGGCTTCTATATGTGGCATTTCTTTTCGGCAAACAGAACACCAACTTGCAGTAAATTGCAACATCACTATTTTACCTTTCAAATCGGCAATATGAATAG
>DMFR01000104.1:0-5571 GCA_003450125.1 Prolixibacteraceae bacterium
ATTAATACCTTAGCTCAAAATTATACAAATGGCAGACAAGAATGAAATATTGATTGATTTAAAATCCAGACTGCAAGACCAATATTCGGCCTCTATCAATAATATTGTCCTATTTGGATCACAGGCTAATAATAATGCAACAGAATTTTCGGATTTTGATATACTCATTCTTCTCAATCATGATTACACCAAACAGGATGAGGATCAGATATTAGATATTTGTTATGAGATTGATTTGAAGTACAATATCCTCATTGACGCACATCTATTATCCATAAAAGAATTGAATTCAAAACGGGGGAGACAACCCATATTTGTGAATGCACTTAAAAATGGAGTCTACGCGTGAGCATTGATGATCAAAACCGGTTGGATTTAATTCAATATCGACTAGCTGAGGCAAAGGATACACAAACAGATGTTGAACTGCTCATTTCTCATGATCGGTTAAGAGCTGCAGTCAATCGAATTTATTATGGAATGTTTTATTCGCTTTTGGCATTGGGACTAAAATACGAATTTGAGACTTCAAAGCATTCACAACTGATCGGCTGGTTTAATAAAATGTTTATTCGTGAAGGACTCATTGATTCAAGATATGGAAAAATCATCACCAAGGCTTTTAATCGAAGAACCAAAGGTGATTATGATTCTTACGTGGAATTTGATTTAAAAACGGTGAAAGAAATGTATGAAGATATGAAAGATTTTACCGATATGATAGGGCGATTTATAAATAAAGAAGAAAAATAAGCCACCGTTCAATTAGCAAGACTTCACATAACCAATAAGTCCCTTTATAAAATGTAGTGTACAATTTATAAAGGGACTTTATTGTTCTCTTTAATCCTTCCTCCATTATTTTGAAGAAACTGCCGGACGCAAAGTTGCGGGTTCAGCTTTAAGCTTTATAAATGTGGAGGTTAACTCCGGAGTTGAAGCCTTTAGAACAATTTCACCAGCCTGTTGAGTCGACTGGACAATGACTTGCGCCAGGCCGTTGAATGCCTTACGTTTCCATGGCTGGGCAGGTATGACGACCTGAATGACACCAGGATTGGTATTGGGCTCGTCCCATTCTGATTTCTTTTTGAAACGCTTTCCGACTACCACATATTCATTTTTACCTTTCTGGATAGTTGCAGGGTCAAGCTTATAATTCTGATCATCTCTTCTTCCGATGTTTGAAGCCAGCAAATGGCCATTGATATAGATCGACTGGTTTTCGGCAATGCTTTTGCCAAACAGGTTTACGATGGTTTGATTGGATAAATCGGGAAGGTCGAATGAGCCTCGCAAGGCAATCAGGGTATCTTTATAGATCTTCCAATCCTGGTTACTGTTACTTCGAAAAGCAGGTTTCCAATCCGATTCGGGAGTGATGGCAGCGACAGCAGGCCATGATTCCAAACCTTTCAACACTAACTCGCTCATCCTTGAAATCTTTGCTGAGGAGACCGTTTCAACCATCCTATCGGGTTCATGGCTGGCAGGATCGCCATTGCCAACACCGATAATTTTACCAGGACCATCGAGCGTAAAGGTAATTTCATCATTGGCAACAGGTACGTTCAATCCCTTGTTATCGTTGATGCGAACAGTCACTACGGACACATCTTCACCATCAGCCTTGATGGTAGATCTATCGGCTATTAGTTGAATGGCAGCTGAACTTCCAGTTGTTTCAATCTGACTTTTAATAATCTCCTTACCGCTCTTAAAACCTTTGGCCGATAAGGTTCCGGGTGCATATTTCACCATCCATTCAATGTGTCCGTCCTTTGGCATAGGCTTACGGCCCAGGCTTTTCTTGTTAAGAAAAAGTTCCACCTGCTCGCAGTTGCTGTAGGCCCACACACTGATCTCCTTACCCTCTTTGCCTTTCCAGTTCCAATGAGGTAACAGGTGGAGAACAGGTTCAGCAGTCCACCATGATTTGAGATAGTAGAAAGCATCTTTGGGAAATCCACAGGCATCAATGATACCAAATTCAGAACTCACGGCAGGAAATGAAAGCGGGTTGGGTTCCCCCTTGTAATCGAACCCGGTCCAGTAAAATAGTCCGGCAAGCCAGGGCCTTTCATCATAAAACTTCCATCCTGTTTCAATGGAAGAGCCGCCTGAACGATCCATCTGGGCCATATGCCCATTGCTCTTATCGTCTTCATAGATGCCACGGGTACCGCATCCTGAGGTCTCTTCAGTTCCCCAACCTACCTGGTCAGGATACTTGGTATGAAAGTCATCAATATTACACTGGGTCAGGTAATTAAATCCCATCATATCCACCGTCTTGGAAGAACCATTGCCGCAACCGCCGCTCACGGCAACGGTGTAACGACGGGTAGAGTCAATAGTTTGGGCATAACGCTGCATGGTTTCAGTAATGCGGGCACCCTTGATGTTGCTTTCGATGGCCCATTCCTCGTTGCCCAGCGACCATGCCACCACACATGGATGGTTCCTATCGCGCATGATCATTCGTTTGAGCAGATCAAAATGTTCCTGGTTAATTCCCTGCAAGCGGTTTTCATCGAGTACAAGCATTCCCAGCTTGTCGCAGGCATCCAGCAATTCGGGTGTCGGAGGGTTGTGCGAGCAACGGTAAGCATTGCTACCCATGGCTTTCAGGCTGGCAATACGGAATTCCTGTAAGGCATCCGGGATGGCGCATCCAACGCCTGCATGGTCCTGGTGGTTGTTGGTACCCATCAATTTAAGGTGCTTCCCATTGAGGAAAAATCCTTCATGGGCATCAAAACGAAGCGTGCGGATGCCAAGGTTGGTCTCCTGCTGATCGACAACAACACCTCCTGCTGAAACTTTGGTTATTAATTTATACAGAGTTGGCGAATCGGGAGACCAAAGACTGGGATTGGTTACTTTGATCTTGCAGAAATATTCTTTCGAAATAGTTGGCTTCAGGCTAAGGTGATTAACATTACCTGTTGCAACAATAATTCCTTTTGCATCAACAATAGAATGTTCTATTTTAAAATTCGCTACATCCTTTCCATCATTGTTAATGGTAGCACGGGCAGTTACAATGGCATCCTGACCTTGCAGTTCAGAGGAAGCAAAAATTCCATATTGCCCGATGCGCAAGGGATTGGTCTTGTTGAGCCAAACGTGACGGTAAATGCCTGCACCTTCGTAAAACCAACCCTCTTCAATGGAGGCATCCACCCTGACGGCAATCTCATTGTTGCCACCATAGTTCAGGTAATCGGTAATGTCATATTCAAAGCCTGCATAGCCGCTTTGTTCATGCCCGAGATAAAAGCCATTGACCCATACAATGGAATTGCGGAAGACCCCATCAAACTGGATGCTGATTTTGCGTCCAAGATCGTTTTCAGGAATGGTAAATGATTTACGATACCATCCAACGCTGTTTTCAGGGTATTTCCAGCCCACTGTCTTATAACCATGGCTATGACTCGCCTCACCCGAGAAAGGCTGTTCAACGGCCCAATCGTGGGGTACATCCAGCGATCTCCATGCACGGTCATCGAAATTGGAGGCAGCAGGTCCATCTCCATACCCTGTTTTGGCAAAATAGGTAAAATAGCCTGTTCCGCTTTTAAAGTCATTGTAAAAATTGCCCCACTGGCCGAAGTTAAACTTCCAGCCAAAGTCCATCAGCAGATGTTCGCGACCTTTGACCGTTTGCTCCTTATTTTGTTCACTTTGGGAAAACAATGGAACAGTTCCCAGAAGTAGTATCAATGCCAGCGTAAATATTTTTTTCATTCGTTGTTAGGTTTAGTTGCAGACTATCAGCTTTTGCTCGTAGGCTGTATGGTTTTGATAAAATTTAACGACATAAACGCCATTGCTCAAATGTGCAGTTTGAATGGAACAAACGGGCGCTGTGGTGGAAAAAACAATTCTTCCCTTCATGTTCAACACTTCCAAACGATCAAAAACGGCCCCTGTTACACTTACCTTCTCCTTTGCAGGATTTGGAAAAAGCTGATATAAAGATAATTTATTTTTCTTGATTTCATTGACAGCAGTAGGATTTTCAAGTGTCAGAACCTTTGGGTTATTGAATACATCCTTGATATGCTGGGAGGAGTTTTGAGCAGCAACCAAATCGCCCCACGACATGAAATAGGCCCAGGGAGCATCCAGTGCAAGGCAGTCATCGGGATTGGGTATAGGCCCATTTTCCGTCATTGCAATCAGCTTTTTCCCTTGCGAAAGTGAATAGATACGGTCGAAGCTGTTCTTTTGCATATCGTAATTGTAGGCCCCCGGGTATGAATCATGTCCTACGATATCAATGAAATCGTTGCCCGGATACCAGTCTGTCTCAGGAGTAGACCACACCCAGATCAGGTTGTTGAGATGATGATAATTGGTCAATCGATCATACATAATATAAAAAAGATCCTTACACGCCTTTGGACCCTTTGCCCCCCACCAGAACCATGCACCGCCAGCTTCATGAAGTGGTCGCCACAAGATGGGAACTCCCGCTGTCTGAAAGCGTTTAAGTTGAGAGGCAATGGAATCAATATCACGAATGATCAATCCATTTTCAATTGTCCCACTCTGAACGGCCTTGGTGACATCAAAGGTCGTCTTGTCGGTGTAAAAAGTATTGGTGCCTGCCGTGCCTCCAGAAGGCGAATGCCAATGCCATTGAAAGGTGACAATCCCCTTGCCGGCAGTTGATTTATACCAGTCAATGGCTTGTTTTACACTTCCGTCATCCTCCCAGCCGAAGGTATGGGCCCCATTTTTCCAAAGGTAGGCATACCCTTGGGTATAATGCTGAAAATCCCATCCCCTGATCATGGGCGATTGCCCGGCTATTGTTTTCACTTCCGGATAATATGAATTGGTCTGTCCTGAAATGATCTTTGAATTGAATTTGGAAAGCAGGAATCCATACAATAATTTTGCATCACTATTGGCATTTGGGTTGACCAGATCAGGAGTGATGTTGTATACATTTTTGGAAGCTGTATAAAGAGAAAACTTATCAATATCCATCCAGCCCCAGCTGCTTTGAATGGTAATGGTATTCTTTCCTGCATTCAAAAGATATTTCCCAGCCTCAATATCCGACCATGTGGTTGTTTTCAGAAATACAACCGATGAAGATCCACCATTGTTTACAATCAAGTATTGTGTCTTATCCCCGCTGGTACTGTTGTAGCGGATGACCAACTTGTAGAAATCCTTGACCGGAACAGTAAGCGTTACAGTGACTTTGTCGGTTCCCTGATCGAGCCCGGTTATGTAACCAGAACCAGAATACCCGGCAACAGATTTACTGATAGTAATCCCTGTGAGCACGCCATCTTCTGCTTCAGCCGCATCAACAGGCGTTTCTGTTTGGGCAACAGCAAGCTGTATAAAACACATCAAACTTAATAACAGAATCAATAAAGTCTGTCTCGCAAATAATCTCTTCATCGAATGCTTAAATTTAAAATCAATTTATTGATGGATAACACTATTTATTTGGTCGTTATACTTCTTTACAATTTTCATGGTAGGGTCATTGCTGAATACAGAATTCAAACCCTGCGCTTCCTGTGGTGGATCACCCAGGTA
>DMFR01000104.1:5674-12146 GCA_003450125.1 Prolixibacteraceae bacterium
GTGGTGGATCACCCAGGTAGTCATCTCCTGATTTCCACATATTGTCTGTTCTGCCGGCATTGGGTTTCCCCATTCCACTAAAGGCCCAGAAATTTACACCCACCATCATATCCTTCTTGGTAATACTTTCCAATACACGGCTAAAGGCATAATCGTAATACTGATCGCGCAAAGTAACCGGAGAGCCTGTGGTGAATACAAAACCATCGCGTGGCAAACCAAACTCTTCGAACACCAAAGGCTTTTTCAGATTATGGGCAACTACCAGGTGTTCATCAATGTACTTTCCAGTATTCTCGATGGCTTTGCTCATGGTTCCCTGCATATCCTTAGAATTTAACCATCCCCAGTTAAAGGGCCAGATGTGAACAGTCATATAATCCACATTCTTCGAACTGTGTATCTTTTCGAACAGGTCAATATCATTCTCGCAGCCTGATTTTCCTTCAGATCCGACGGTCACCAGATGGTTGGGATCGAGAGATTTAATGTAGGCAGCCGTTTCGTTGATCCAGTTGGCAAATGGTTCTTTGTTGGCTTTCGAAAAGGCCCTTGGCTCGTTGGCCAATTCCCAGGTCATGATAGCCGGGTCTTTTGAGTAGGGGATACCGGTAATCTGGTTGGTTCTGCCCAGCATAAACTTAATATGATTGCGGAACATCTCTTTACCCTCGGCACATTGGTGGAAGGTTCCTGAAAAGGCCATGAATTCGCCCCAGGTGTGACCAGCAACTTCAGGATAAGGAATAGGCTTTTTCTCACTCCACGAAACGTATTGGGAAAAGCCGCCCGACCATTCCCATGCATTGTTCAGGAAAAGGACGGCTACCATTTTTCGCTTGCCCATTTCAGCCAAAAGGAAATCCAATCCTTCCAGCAAGTCCTGGTTGTAAACTCCGGGAGAAGTCTGCAAGGCCGGACTAACTCTTCGTGGTTCACCATCGGGACCTTCAGCACCGGCCAATACGCGTAGATTATCGATACCGTTTGCTTTCATCATATCAAGTTCTTGCACCAGGCGCTGACGGTTGCCTTCTTTCCCTTTTGACCCCAAAATGGCGCCATACCAATAATTGGTGCCGATGTAAAAGTAGGGCTTGCCATTGCGGCTAAACTGCCCGTTTTCAACTTTGATAAATTGGTCCTTTGCCGGCTTTCCTAATTGGAAAGAAGTCAATACAATGAGCGTCAGCGCTAAAATGAACAATACCTTTTTCATACGTTATATTTGTTATTCAAAATTTATTTCAATCTATTTCAACTTTTCAATACGGGCAACCCATCCTCCTCCGGGAGCCAGTTGAACCTTCACTTTATCTGCAGAAGAGACATTCATCACTTCCTTTTTATAATCCGTGGCATCACAGTCGGCATTGATGCCATCTTTAAAGACCGTTGCCTGGTAGCTGCCTGTGCCAAGGAATGAAAGATCGAGTGTCATCTCCCGAGGCGTCCAGTTGCTCATCGCTCCCACAAACCAGGTCTCCCCTTTCTTGCGAGCAAGGGCGGCATACTCTCCCACTTTCCCGTCGAGGGCGAATGTTTCATCCGTTGTGGTAGGAATCCGGGCAATAAAATCGGTGCATTCCTGCTCCTTCATATAGGTGGTTGGATTGTCTGCCATCATTTGGAAAGGCGCTTCATAAACCACAAACATGGCCATCTGATTGCACCGTGTGCCTTGGCTAAAAGGCATTGCACCAACAGGCCGATAATTTGTCTTGTTGGTATTGCGCATGGCTCCCGGGGTGTAATCCATGGGACCGGCCATCATCCTGATAAAGGGAATACTTACCGTATAGCGCGGCTGATCTTCAGTGGCCCATTTGTAGTTCTCCAATCCTTTGACTCCTTCAAATCCAATCACATTGGGATAAGTGCGCTGCAATCCGGTAGGTTTAAAAGCACCATGATAATCAACCAGCAAGTGATAATCCGCAGCCTTCCGGGCGATCTCATAAAGGGAGGCAACTGCCACCTGGTCATCGCGGTCAACAAAATCAATCTTAAAGCCTTTTACTCCCATTTTCGAATACTTTGGAAATGCCTGGTCCATCTGCTCTGTCACTGTATTCCACAAAGCCCAAAGGATAATATCCACGCCCTTTTGCCTGGCGTAATTTGTCAACTCCTGAATATCTACATCAGCGGTAACCTTTAAAATATCATTCCCATTTGACCAGCCGGCATCCATAACGACATAGGGTAACTTGTTGGCTGCGGCAAAATCAATGTAATATTTGTAAGTGGGCGTATTGTAACCAGCCCTAAAATCAACGTGGGAGATATTCCAGTTGGACCACCAATCCCATGAAGCCAGTCCAGGCTTGATCCATGATGTATCGCTTATCCTGGAAGGAGCAGCCAGTTTCTGTACCATATCGTTGTTGAGCAAATCTTTATCCTGAGTACTAATGACAATGGCCCTCCATGGAAAATTACGACTTCCGGCACATTTGGCTATATAATCAGCTCTTCTAGTTGGAATCAGGTTTGATCCCTCTACCCTTGCTTCCAACGGATAAGGTGCATACACTCCCATTAATCCTTTTTTTGTGGAGTTGATGTTCAGGTACATTCCCGGATAATCTTCCAGATCGGCTTCAAGGATAACCACTTTTTTATTGCTTCCAAGGTCAACCAACAGGGGAAGAAAAGCCATGGAATCACTGGCAAAATTCGATAAGTTGATTTCCTTGTACAGGGCTTCAAACGAATGATTGAATTTCTGACCTGCCCTGTAATCCCACATATAGGGAATAAAAGCTTTGTGATCGGCAGTGAAATTAAAGTTGGCTTCTTCATTTTTTACAATGATATCAGTATTCTTCGTGCTAACAAAACGGTAAGCAACTCCATCATTGTAAGCCCTGAAAACCACACTGTAATCTCCTTTGCAATGAACAGTCAACTGGTTGTACTGATCTGCAATATTTTTCTTTTTGTAATTGAAGGCGCTGATTACCTGGTCTGCTTTTTCTGCTATGGACCCCGTGACCTTAGCATGATCACCCAATACTTCGCCTCCTTCCAATTGCATGGAGAGGGCTGAGGGTGCAATGATCTGCTGCCCTTCATGCTGGACAGACCAGAGCATTTTGTCTCCAATCTCAAGGTGTACTGAAATCTTGTTATCCGGAGATTTGATTTCAAAGTTTTTGCCTTTCTGCGCCCCAAAAAGTGTGGAACTCACAAGCAGCACAATGAATATCCCCAAAAGTGATGTTCTCATGTGAATTAGATTTAGTTTATTGGTCATCAGTATTTATTTTTCATCCCCTAAAGATAGATACAAGGAATTTATCAACCTATAAATTGACTTTATTTGACCCTACTTGACCCTATTTGACCTTTTGCCCCTTTACTCTACTACCAAAGTGTGCTGTAAGCGGATGTCTTTTGAGGAGGTTCCCATGCGGATTTCAATACTGTCGCGTTCTACCTGCCAGTCGTTTTTGCTGATATCCCAATAAGCCAGGCGCTGGGCAGGCAAGTCAATTGCTACGGTCTGCTGTTCCCCTGCTTTCAGATGAACCCTGTGGAACCCCTTAAGTTCCTGGAGTGGACGGCTGACCTGAGAATTGAGGTGTTTCACATAGAGCTGTACCACCTCATCTCCATCCCGCTTACCGGTATTTTTCACCTCCACGCTCACAGTAAGTGAACCATCTTTAGGCAGACTTGCAGTGCTGGTCTTTATATTCGCATAGTCAAATGTGGTGTAGCTTAATCCAAAGCCAAACGGATAGAGTGGTTCCTCCTTGAAGTACATGTAAGTGCGTCCGTGACGAATGTTGTAATCCAGCATCTCGGGCAATTGTTCCAGCGATTTGGGCCAGGTCTGCACTAACCGTCCGGCAGGGTTATAGTCTCCAAAAAGAACATCTGCAAGGGCGCTGCCTTCCTCCTGACTGCTGTGAGCCATGTGTACAATGGCCGGTACATTTTCCTGTGTCCAGTTGATGGCATAGGGGAAACTGCTTTTAAGCACCACAATTGTTTTGGGATTGGCAGTCCATACTGCTTTGATCAATTCTTCCTGTGCCCCAAGGGAAATGGATTTACGATCCAAATCTTCCCTTCCCTCATCAGGACCTCCAATCTTTTTCCAGCCATTGTCGAGGTTGGGATTGTTGCCCACGCACACGATGGCGATGTCGGATGATTTGGCCAGCTTCACAGCTGCTGCAACGTCATCGCCCAGCGCATACTGTACATTCACTTTTTTCCCGACTTTGTTCTTCACGCCTTCCAATGGGGTGATTACATAGGGGGCCTCTGAGCTGTACCAATCGAACACGACCTGATTGGCACGTGGCCCAATCATCGCAATGGATTTAATAGTCTTCTTGTTAAGCGGTAAAAGGTCTGCTGTATTTTTCAGAAGGACAATGGACTCCTGGGTAGCCAGGTGCACAGCGTCCTTGTTCTTTTGGGTGTTCCAAGGGGCTGTTTCGGTAGTGTCGGCTCCGATTTTACCATAAGGAACACGATCCACAGGATCGATCAAGCCCAATCGGATAAATACCCGTAGTGTGCCCTTGATGTCCTGATCGAGCTGTTTTTCAGTTAAGAGGCCTTCCTTGAGCGCTTTTTTTACGGGAGCATCCCAATTCTTGTCCAGGTATTGATTGATGCCTGCTATGACAGTGCCTGCACCTGACTGGGTTGTATTTTCATAGTATTTTTGAGAGCCTGTTAAGTTGGTGAAGCCTCCTGCATCGGTGCAGATCACGCCATCCACGCCCCACTTTTTGACTGCCACTTCCTCTATCCATGGATGCACTGTGGCAGGAACGCCATTGATCAGGTTGTAGGAAGCCATGAAGCACTTCGCCCCACCTTCCACAAATCCCATGTGAAAGGGCATTGAATAATATTCAAAATATTGGCGTACATCAAAATTGGAGGATGTCTTGGTCCGATCATCTTCATTGCTGTTGGCCAGAAAATGTTTCAAAAGCGAAGCGCTCAGCCAGTATTTGGAATCGTCTCCCTGCAAGCCCTTGATCATCGCCACAGCCATGGTACCGTTGAAAAAGGCATCCTCTCCGAAACATTCTTCGGTGCGCCCCCATCGTGGGTCACGTCCAAGATCTGCGTTTGGTGCCCGCATAATAAGACCTCCGCGGTTTTTGTATTTGGGGCTCTGGAAAACCCACCGGGCTTCATATCCTTCAATGGCGCCTGACTGACGGATGATTTCCGGATCCCATGTTTCACCCATGCCGATAGACTGCGGAAAGGTGGTGGTAGTAATGGAACCGCGTCTTCCCCAGCCGCCAGGCGCTCCCTGTGCAAGACCGTGCAGTCCTTCCACATGCCCCATGCGCTTGATGCCCAAACGCTCAACACCTGGATTCGAACTGAGAAAGGCAACCTTTTCATCCAAGGTCATCAGGGAAATAATATTGTTGACCCTTTCCTCCAAAGGTAGTTCTGGATTCTGAAAAGGATAAGTTAGCTGGTCAGTCTTTTGACCATAGGAGATTCCAAAAGCAAGGCATAAAATGAATAGCTGTAGTACTTTTAATTTTCCAGTTGACAATTGATTGATAAGACAATGGTTCATTTCAATATAGTTTAGGTTGATTAGTTTTTGAAGTTGAAAAGTTGATGTAAATATAGTGGATCAGTTTTCTATTTGGGAACAATTGTCACAATAATCCGCTTGTACCGCGATAACGATGGCTTTCCCTTATCTGTCACTTTCAGGATAATATGAGCCGTTTCATTTTCCTCCACCTTGGGAGCTACCACATATAGCGAATGTGAATTTTCAGCTGTAGTGATGATCATCTTTTTATAGCTGCCAGCCTCCGGATAACTAAACCATAGGTAACTGAGATTATCCCCGTCAGGATCGGTAGAACCACTTGCATTCAAGCCAAAGCCTTCACCTGACTTTACCATTATTTCTTCAGGCTGACTCAATACAGGAACTGGTGGATGGTTGGCTTCCTGAAAGGTTTTTGTACACCAATCCATCCGGGCGGCAAAATCGTTTTGAAAGTCATCGCGCCAGCGCCATAAAGTAACTTTATTATCAGTAAAAGTAGCAGTGTCAGATTTAATTGTCCGCCCAAAATCATTAGGCCTATATGGAGTATAATTATCAATAGCATTGGTCCATATTTCTCTTGTTTCAGTTTCAAACGGAACACCTGAATCACCTTTCTTAAGGGTAGCTAATTCAGGCTTGTACAGTTCATAACGACCGCCCCAACCTCCCCACTGTGGATGTTCCGGATCATTCAGTCCGTTGGGTATCAAAGGCAGCCAGGAGGGAGTGTCCCCTTCCATTCTATAAGCCACATCGGCGTATTCAGCGCCAAGTGGACCATGACCTTGTTGAATGTTTTCAGAGAGCCAGGTGTTACTGATTTTCTCATTGCTAATGCCTTTGACAAAACTATTTATGCCGATCCATGTTGAGCTGCCGTAATTATCACCCGGGCTAACTATATAGAAC
>DMFR01000104.1:12304-12679 GCA_003450125.1 Prolixibacteraceae bacterium
ATAAACCCTGAGTTTTGCAATTAGTTGTTTGGCCTCCGCATCTGTTTTTGTATGTCTAATTTCATACAATGCCTGGGCCAGTGTATTGGAGCCTCCCCAAACGGATATCCACAGCGGACGCTCATCTTTTTCTTCCAGTACTTTTACAATCCATTCCGATCCTTCAGAATTTTTCCCCTCACCTACACCCAGCATACCATATTTGGGCAAGCCCTGTTTGACCAGCATTAACAGCGCTTTGGCATCTGGGAAACCCGCTTCATGCTTCAAAAGGTTAGGTTGTATTTTGCTATAAGCCTGAATGATTTTTACTATCGCCTGAGGAGCTACACTTGTTTTTTTCCATACGGAGGTGGTGGCAATCAATCCTTTTAG
>DMFR01000104.1:12827-13315 GCA_003450125.1 Prolixibacteraceae bacterium
GTGGTGGCAATCAATCCTTTTAGATCAATCTCATTTGAGTATAACAGTAGACGAACAAATGATTCCGTATCGTCCACTTCTGCCTCAATATCAGACAATACGATCAGCCGATGCTTTAGATCAGACCTTATATCTTTAGACAGATTGGTTGAATGTAGGTTCTGTGAACCGATAATTAATATTCCAAGCAGTGACAATTGAACTATTCTTTTGAACATGGTTTGTTGATTTAAGTTTTATTTGTCCAGCATCCAATCTACTCTTTGTGAGAACTCAGCCTGGTATTGGGGTTTCCATTTGGAGATGCTCGACCCACCGGGTCCATCAATCCAATGATTGGTAGTGCCTAATCGGATGTACTGGCCACCCCAGCTTTCCTGTGTGGGATCTTCGGGGTTGTTCATCCCATGTACCGCGCTCACCAGGTAGAGGAAGGAAGGCGTATCCCCCTCCTTCAGCCCCTCGGTTCCCTCTGCCCAATATTGAGG
>DMFR01000076.1 GCA_003450125.1 Prolixibacteraceae bacterium
ACTCGATGATATGTCCTGACGGACAATTGTCAGCAATTTTAACCACAGAGCTAAGTGTATATCCATCTGGCCAGAATGCCGGCAAAATCTCATCGACCAGTTTTTCATCAGCAGCCACAACATAGGGATCGTCAGTAAATAAGCGCAGGCGGCGATCTTGCTCATAGAGCATGATCTTTTCTCCCGGAGCAACAATTGCATCCCCGTTTCCTTGTCCGTAAATCGAGTCTGTCACGCTCTTACTGAAATCACTTTGTTTTTTTGTTGGGGCAACCACACGCCCATCGTCAACTTTCAGGTTTTCAAAATAAGGCACCTTATAAAAAACAGGTAGTACAAAATAATCTTCACCGTGAAATGTATCGCATTCCATTGTGACTTTCATTCGAAGCCATTCAGGTGCGCCATCAGAGGATGGAATTTTATTGCTATATATTTTGAAAGGTTTAGTTTTGAATAGCTGTTGGCTTTCCTGTAAACTGATGCTCTGAACAGGTGAAGAAATATGCACTGAACTGTCGGCACAAGAGAGTGTTACCTGAAGCTTTCCATTGTCTCCGACTAATCCTCCACGGTTAAGAATGTTTACCGAAATCTCGTCTTGCTCATTGATCCTCAGATATTTAAAATACTTGTTAAGTTGATATCCGATTGTTGCAAACCCAGCTTGCTCACCTTTCCTTGCAATTCCAATTTCACAACCTTCACCTGTCAGGTCAATATCTAACCGTCCATCCTGATCGGCAGCAATTTCAAGTGTGGAAAGCTTATTTTCAATCTTACTGTAAATTCTAATTTCGTAGTTAACACCTGGTTCATAGACAGGGGCAGTTGTAATAGTTGCTTTACAGTCTTTAAGGACAGGTCCCTCAGGCAACCATTTTTTGGTATAAAATCCAAAGCCATTGGCATCTACATTTCGAAGAAACAAAAACCCCGGTTCTATTTTATTGCTTTTTACTGAATATCCCCAGAGAGAGAACTCAGGGCAAAAATCATAATGCGACCAGGTCTTATTTAATGGAAACGGATTTTCAAACTGATTGCAAATAAAGCGCATAGCCGATTCAAATACCTTTGTTTCTCCGGGATCATCAACCTTATGACCTCCTTCTAATTTATGATATTCGTAGTTTTTTAACCCACTCCAGAGGGCACCCTTGTTTACTTCATCATTGAGTCCTGTCATCGGACACATTTCCCTGTTGTGTAAAAGGAGACCTACATCGCGAAGGTTATCAAACGTGTACTTAACCTGGTATAAGGTATGATTGTCAGGCAAACCGATAAAAAACTCCGTACTTCCAACCATATTAACGGCAGCTAAGACCTTATCTGGATACTTCCCCGCAAGATAAAATGACATGATACCCCCCATACTAAACCCGATAATTCCCCGGTGTCCACGGTCTGTAAAGGTTCGGTAGCTTGAATCAATGCAGTTAACCAGTTCAGGAAAATAATCTTTCATCTGCACCTGGTATTTGACCTCTTTGTGGTTGCCAATGTTGTAAGGCCGGGGTTCTGACTCATCCATGCTACCATCCCACATCACCAGGATAACCTGATACTTGTTGACTAATTCACCCAGCTTTGCATATTCCAATTTGGCGTTGTCATCTTTAAAATACCGTCCTCCCCATCCATGGAAAAAATAAATAACCGGATATTTTCTATCCGATGCCTGATAGGTATCGGGCAGGTACAAGCGATAGGTTTTTCCCTTTCCAAAGACTTTGCTGAAATGGGTGATATCCTGGTAAGGCATAGCCTGCTGTCCACGGCCTTCAAAAAATAGAATACCTACCAGGAAAAATAGTATAGCGGTTTGCCTGAAGAATTTATTCATTATTTAGTGATATAGGTTTAGTATAAAATTCAATATCGTAATTTTTATTGGCATGTCAAAATAACCAATTAAGATTCTGCATCCCGCTATAAAAATAGTTGAAAGAAACTAAATAATGTTGTATTTATAATGAATTCTCAATAACTGAAAAGCAAGACCTACTGGAACTAAAATCCATGCAACTGATTGAATTGATGTCTTTTGCCAGTTAGCCCCATACATTCTGTCTACTATTTAAGGAATTTACAGTAGAAGATTCAACCATCGAAGGAATCGTAAAATGAAACGTACTTCCTTTCCCCACCTGGCTATCCACCCAAATCTCACCACCGTGTTTTTTAATGAACTCCTTGCAGAGCAATAAGCCAAGGCCAGAGCTGGATTCGCCTTCGGTGCCTACTCTATTGGTCCGAACATCAATGCGGAATAAATTATCAAGGATCGAGGGATTCATTCCAATCCCTGAATCCTGGATAGCGATTTTGACCATATTATCCTGCGTATTTTTAGCCGAGATATTCACCTTTCCCCCCTGGTGGGTAAATTTTAAGGCATTAAAGGAAAGGTTTCGAATGATGGTTTGAAGAAGATTACTATCAGCATAGACCATTAAGCCCTCCGGAATAATTGTGGTAATTTTAATATCTTTATGCTGGGCTGATTCCACTACCATGGTTAAACTTTCATCAACGATTAAATTTAATTGTATGATTTCAGGGTTGAAAGGAAGCTCTCCTTTCTGAATTTGCGACCATTGCAGCAAATTTTCAAGCAATCGGTAAAAATTGACTGCCGATTTACTCATCGAAATAGCAATATTCTGCACTTCATCCATTGCCAGACTGGGCAGCTCTTCAGCCATGACTTGGGTCATCCCCAAAAAGCTGGTGAATGGGCTTCGCAGATCATGCGCAATAATAGAGAAGAATTTATCCTTTGTAGCAACAAGATTTTTAAGTTCCTCATTTTTAATCATTATTTCCTGCTCAGCTTTTTTCCTATGACTGATATCGCGGGTCACCCCATGCAATCCAATCATCACGCCTTCCCGATTGTAGTGGGGACATGTGTTTACTTCAGTCCATATCCATTTATTATCCTTGCATTTAAGTTCCAGTTCAAGACGAATAGTGTGGGTTCTGATTCCTTTTTGTTCATCATCAATAAGTTTTGCATTGGCTCGACTAGCACATTCGATGCCTTCAGGTTTTAGCAAGCTCCAAAGGCTGATACCGATCACTTCTTCCTTCTTAAAACCACGCAAGCGTTCGTCTGCAAGATTAACGTAATCAAAGCAATAGTTGGAATCCACGTGCCAGATGGTATCGCTTGAATTTTCAGTCATAAAACGAAACTTTTCTTCACTTTCAATAAATTTAAATCTTTCCCTAGAATAATTTTCATGTAGAAGCTTGATGACCAGGAAAATAAAGTAGGAGGAGTAAAAGAGTGTAAAAATGGAATCTATCCAGCGGTCTGTCTCGGAATGAAAGTCTATTATTAAATCGGGGCGATAGAATTGGATGAGATAAACACTGCTAAACACCCCTAAGAATATAGCAAGAATATACTTCTTTTTATTTTCTGAAACTGTGATTAACCCTAGAATGAGGATCACAAAACCGGGCATCACATTGGAACCATCTATTCCACCATCACAAATCCAAATGACTGATATTCCAATCATTGAAATGACAATAATGGGAAACACAAAAGGTCTGATTATTTTTTTAATCCTTAGGAAATAGTAAAGGATTGACAGCAAAATCGCTAATGCAAGGGGAACAATCATTGCAATCAGAGAAGAAATAAGAATTAAATTCATCACTGATCCCATTACATTGGTAAATATTCCAATTACAATAGCATATAAAAACAATCTGTTTTCCAGCGACAAATCTTCGTCTTCTGCAAAAATGAAATTCTTGATTTTGTAAATTGTTCCCATTTTATTTGCTCTTCTTATTCAAACTAATCTACCACCCATAACATCATTGCGATTGACGGGTCATAAGTTAACTAAATTGAAAAACCCCGTATCTGAAAATCTGTAATTGATTTAAGCTGTTGCGAAAATAAATTACATAATAGCAAATGTAAGATACTTTATTTGCTTTACTAATGATTAATGGTATAATTT
>DMFR01000354.1:0-8015 GCA_003450125.1 Prolixibacteraceae bacterium
GGTATACACAAGGTACACACAAAGAGGTACGAAGCAGCCTCGCAAACCCTTTAAAAAGGAAAACTGAAAGAACCCATTCTTAGTTTTTAGAGTTTCTATGGAACCTCTAAATGGGGGTAGCCAATTATTAAAATTGCATTTAATTTGTTTTGAGCCATTTAAAAAATGCAGAATAGTTGATAAATCCAAAATGATTGACTTACTTTTGTATATCTGTAAAAATAAATATGGAAGAAGACAACATATATAAAAAAATACAAGAAGCGATTTCTTCATTGCCCCAGAATTTCAGCGTTCTGGAGGAACAAATCGACATTGAACTTCAGATGGAGTATTTCAATTATAGGAGGGATCTGAAAACCAATTTCCCCACTGAATTGATCCTTCAGCACAAGGCTGATTTGTTTGATGAATCTGTTCCGCTGGATGAAAAGAAAAATTTACTGGTTCTGCTGGCTTCTCAGGAAAAGGTGGAAACTTTCAGAATCATTGAGAAATACGCCAAAAACCCTGATCCTGAATTGAGGGAATGGAGCATTTTGGCCTTGCAGGAAAGCCGGATGGTGATCCAAAGTTCGCTCATGGACGAACAGCAGGTATATATTTCAACCGGTTTAGGTGGAAGAGGCCAGAAATTGAGATATTTTGTTGTTTTGATTGGGCGTGTTGATGATATGGATTATTCTCCTGTGCAACAGAAACTGCTTAAGAATGAACTTGACTTTGCAGTTAGTAAAAACGATGGCGAACTTGAAGAAATGACCTTCCAAAAGAACCTTGCAATTGGAGTGATGCTCCTCCCTGTAAAGTCAGACCTTCAGGGAGTATTCAGCAGTGTAATCAGTGAATGTAATCAATATGGCGATTTTATTCGTCCGGATATAATAATTACCAATGTGAAAAGAATGAGTATTGATGAAATTAAGAAATTTATCAATCGCAAACAATAAAACTGAAGTATGATTGATAAAAAGATTAATGTGGCCATCCAGGTTTTACCCAGGTCGGCAAAAGTAGGAACCTATGAATTGGTAGACAGAGCCATCGAAGTTATTCAAAATTCCGGTCTGAAATACAGGGTTTGTCCCTTTGAAACGGTGGTTGAAGGCCACTATGATGAGATAATGACACTCCTAAAAGAGGTTCACGAGGTAGTATATGCTAACGGGGCTGAAGAAATGATCACAAATATGAAAATACAAACTCGTTATAATGAGGATGTTCTTATTGAAGACAAGATGAATAAGTACGATTGATGAAAAAACTGCTTTCAGAGGGTTGTTTTTTTCTGATAAGTATTTATCTTTGCAACGCTTTTAAAACGGCCCCGTAGCTTAATGGATAGAGCATCTGACTACGGATCAGAAGGTTGTAGGTTCGAGTCTTACCGGGGTCACTGAATTGAATGCCAACTACTTATAAATGAGTAGTTGGCATTTTCGTTTCCTGGAATTCGTACAACATCTGTAAAACACCTGAAGACTTTCTTTTCATAGTTCTGCCTTGAATTAGCTGGGCAAGGCAGGTTCTATGGTTCAAACTTATACTCTCTGGGTTCATTCAGCAACAAATCCTATGAATCTAGATGTTAAAATCATTCGTATTTCAGTGCATCAACCGGATTACTTATGGCTACTTTCAGCACATGGTAACTGATGGTGATAAAAGCTACAAGGGCGATCATCCCAATAGCCACCAGAAATTCAGAAATGGTGAGTGGCTCTTTGTAGGCGCCGGGCATGGTTTGGTAGATGTACCAGGCTGCCGGACAGGCAACCAGGGTTGCGAACCCCAGAAGACCTATTATTTCAAGTGAAAGCTGTTGATAGATCGCCCCAATTGAACTTCCAAGAACTTTTCGTATGCCGATTTCCTTTGTGCGGCGTTTGGTCGTAAAAAGTATTAAACCAAACAATCCAACAGAGGAAACTACCAAAGTTACAATTGCAAACATAAAGAATAACCGTTTCATGGACTGCCAGAAGGAGATGGCACCATCTAAAAAGAAGATTACTTTGAAATCTTTAAACTCGAAAGGATCGTTTGGAACGATGGTTTCCAGTTCTTTGGTTACCAGCTCCCGTGCCTTTTGTTCATTTCCTGAGGTAAACCTTACAGTGATCAATTTTGATCCTGAAAGTTCATTTGGCTGAAGGAACATCACGTAGGATGGAATGGGATTGTGTACCGAATATGGATGAAAATCTTTCACCACACCAATAACAGGATAGGGTGTATTAAAAAGAAAAATCATTTTGCCGATTGGATCTGTCCATCCAAAAACTTTCAGGGCCGTTTCGTTGATGATACATCCTTTATTGTCAGAGGGGTATTCTTTCGAGAAGTTGCGTCCAGCCACCATCTTCAAGTTATAGGTTGGTATGAAATCATAATTGACATAGTTGCGGCTGATCATTTCTTTCTGGTCAGGAGCGGCACCTTCCCAAGACACAAATCCGCCAATGTTTCCCTGAAAGGGGATGGTGCTGGAAAAGGAAGCATCCACAATTTCAGGATATTGCAGTAATTTTTGCCTGATCATTTCAAAATCCGTCGTATCTTGCTGAACATTTACTTCAGAAAAAATGATGTTCTTATTATCAAACCCTAAATCCTTGTTCAGAATGAAGTTTACATGGCGATAAAGGATAAAGCTTACGATGAGCATAAATAGTGAAATAGAGAACTGTGTAGCTGTTAAAACCTTCCTTAGGTTGATCGATTTGCCAGTGCCTCCAAACAATTTCCCCTTCAATACTTTAACCGGATTATAGGCTGATAATACAATTGATGGGTACAATCCGGAAAGAAAGCCTGCCAGCAGTCCGACTAAAAAGACAATCAATAATAATTGTACGTTTTCAAATACATGGTATTCAATGTTTTTCTCCAGTATTTGATCCATCAAGGGCGAAGTGGCTTGTGCGGCAAATAATCCAAGGATCATGGCAACAATTGTCATGGCTACTGTTTCGGTTAAAAACTGGGCAGCAATGGCTTTCTTTGGAAAACCTACCACTTTTTTTATTCCTATTTCAGTAGCCCTACGGGTAGAGTTGGCCAAAGAGAGATTGACATAGTTGACACAAGAAAGTATAAGTACTAGTAGTCCTGCCATGGAAAGTATGGCCAATCCCACCAAAGTGTCGGGCTGGTTGTTGGGCGATAGGTGGAGTTTTGAAAGTGGATGTAGGTATGGAGTCGACTTTTCATAATTCTTCACATTTTTAAAGGCATTCTTTATTTTTGCATTAATTTGTTTTGGGTCAGTTCCTTTCTTTAACAGCACATAGTTGTCATTGTCAATGTAAACCCAATCATCCCTAAAGCCCTTGCGAAGCGCCAGTGTTTCATACGTACTAATTGAAACGAGGTAGGTGGGCCGCATGGTTGAATTAATGGGGAAATCTGCGTAAACAGCCGTTACGGTCAGTGGATATCGCTTGCCAACCACCACCTGTTTGCCTACGGCTCCGCCATTGGGGAAAAGCTTTTGTTGAAGGGTTTCTGAAAGCGCGATAGAACTAGGTTCAGTAAGCGAATTGGCTTGATTTCCTTCTATTATTCGTATGGTAAAAATATTGAATATAGAATTCTCGGTGAAATAGCCATTTTTCTCAAAGAGCTGATTGCCGTCAGGCAGAGTAAAAAATTGCCCCATGCCCTGACCGGCAGACACTTCCCTCATGATCAAGACCTGCTCTACTTCCGGAACATCGGCCATTAAATGGTATCTGATCGCAGCAGGACTGTAGGTGCAGAAATTGGTAGGGTAGGAGTCTTCCTGTTTGGTTTGGACCCGGTAGATGCGGTCGAAATTCTTGTTTGACTTGTCATAGTTGAACTCGTAACTCACCACCATACCCAGCAGGATGAAAGTAGTGAACCCAATGGTTAGGTTCACCAGGTTAATCAAGGTGAAGATTTTATCCCTTAATATATTCCTGTACATGCTTGTGAAAAAATGTCTGATCATTGCTCTGTTTTCAAATGGTTTTGAGAATTGTATGGAGAATATTCAGAAACTATACCACAAATTTAATCAATTGATAGTCAGATAATATATTTATTTTAAAGATATTTTAGTGTCTAATTATTTGACAGAATTCGTACATTATTTTGTCATTGAATAGATATGAACTTTGATTCATCTGATTTGAGTGAGTAACTCATATCAGATGGGAATCGTCAACTTGAAACGATTGGCCCCAATCCGACAATCCGACAGTTACTCATTTTTTAATTACAGTAGAATCCACTCCGAAAAGGATATTAGCCACAAGGACAGTAAGATACTAAAGAACTGAAAATATTGATGACCTATTGTCTATTTTTTTTTGTCGTCAGGACCTCTATCTTTAAATCTTAAAATGATTTGATATTTAATGAGTTGCACGGTCTTCATGGCTATCTCAACCTTGAAAGTTGAAAATACTCAACTGTCGGATTGTCGGAAACTGCGAAAGGTGGATTAGTTACTTTAATTGCACCAATTTCATCACTCATATAAATCTGTTAATCAGCTTAATTAAAGTACAGACATTTTTTATTCATACCTCAGCGCCTCTACCGGGTTTCTCGTTGCAGCTTTCCAACTTTGCCAGCTTACTGTTATCATTGCAATTGCCAGGGCCATCAAACCGGCAAGGGCGAAAACCCACCAACTCAATTCGGTTTTGTAGGCAAAGTTTTCGAGCCAGCGATGCATGGCGTACCAGGTAACAGGAGTCGCAACAACAAAAGCAATGATCGTAATTCCAATTATATCTTTGTTCAACAAGGCAATGACCTCCATTACCTGTGCCCCGTTTACCTTCCTGATGCCAATCTCCTTGATTCGTTTATTGCTTTCGAACAGCGCCAGACCGAACAATCCCATGCAGCAAACAACAATCCCCAGAACCGAAAACAGCGTAAAGAATTTCGAAAAGCGTATCTCCCTGGAAATAAACTCATCCAAAATAAAATCGCCGGTGAATTTGATTTCGTATTTCATGTCAGGGAATAATTCTTTCATGTTTTTGTTGATCTGAGTCAAGGCAAGCGATGTGCTTTCTTCATTCGAAATACGGACACACGGATAGAATCCTCTCGATGGATCAAATAGAATCATACTGGGTTGTTGTTTCTCTTTTATGGAGTTAAAAGAAAAATCATCAAGTACTCCAATTATGGTAAAAGGTTGTTCGCCCCGGTACAGCACCTTGTCGAGTGCCGACCCATTCTCTACAATTAAATGTGCCAGCGTTTTATTAATCAGAACCTCTTTCGTATTGGTCTGCATCTTGTCAAATCCCTTCCCTTCAATCAGTTTCACCCGAAACGTGTTTACAAATTCATTGCTTACACGATACATGTAAACCGACGGTGACTTTTCGGTCGTATTCTCCTGCCAGCGAAACCCGGTTGTTGAACTCCCGATAACTCCGGGAGGAGCGTCGGTTGCACAGACCGAAGAAATTAAAGGACTTTACAACAATTCTTTCTCAAGTACTGAATACTTGGCTGCTATTGTCCGGATGTCTTTAGTCTCGATAAAAACCATATTTTCTTTATCGAAACCTAAATTTGTTTGATCGATAAAATGAACTTGCTTGCTAATGAATAAGGTTGAAATGATGATAATGATGGTCAAGCTTAGCTGTAGCAACAATAAGCCTTTTCGCAGAAATACTGCCGATTGGTTGGTGCTGATCTGCTTATTTAAAATATGAAGCGGTTGTGCTTTCGAAAAAATATGTGCTGGAATTATTGCGGTAAAGAAGGATATGCTACTAATGATTCCGAGTAACACCAACCACCGGGAAACTGTAAGCTGACGAATTGACAACGAAATGCCAATCAGCCGGTTGATATATGGCAATAACAGAAAAGAAACCAGTAAGGCAACACCAAATGCAATAAACGTAAGCACTAAGGCTTCCAGAATAAATTGCCGGTGTAAGTTGAAGGAAGAAGAACCAAAAAGTTTGTTTAAACCTGCCTCTCTGGCGTTTTTGAAGATATTGGCCGTCGACAAATTAACAAAGTTGATACATGCGAGCAACATGATAAAAATACCCGCAAAAATGGCGATGTATAAGGACGTCTTTTGCTCGCTTCCACTCTGGGCAAAATGCAATTCGGTTAAGGGGAAAAACCCAAATTGAACATTGTACTTTTTGGCAAAAGCCGAAATTTTAGGCTCAATCTGATTTAACGGCGATTTCAGCTTTGTAAAAGTGTGAAAATACGCGTCATTCCACGAAGACACAATCTTTAGCTCTTTCACACCTGTTTGCAAGGGAGCAGCCATCTCAAACCGTAGCGAAGAGTTGTTAGGAATGTCTCTGAATATGGCCGAAATTGTTGCCGTATTCTTCTTATCAACCGTAATACCTTTACCAATGGCCAAAGCTGCCGAACCAAAAAGTTTATTCGCCAGGCTTTCGCTAATCGCGATTGAATTTTCCGCAGGGAAAATGGTGTTCTGGCTTTGCTGAATGATCCCAAAACTGAAAATATCAAAAATACCTTCATCCATGTAAAAGCAACTTTGAAGAAACTCGCCATTGGCGGTAGTAATTTCTTTCTTTATCTCCCATGGAAGAACATTGGCGGCGGCCTCAACCTCCGGAATCTCGTTATGAATTGCCTCGGCAAGAGGTAAAGGAAAAACTGAATTCAGATTTTCGCTGTTTTTTACACTCAGGTAAATGTGGTCAGCATCGTTGTTAAACCGGTCGAAACTCAGCTCGTAATTCGCATATAAAAATACGATTACGGCAACCGAAAGACCGATTCCAAGACCCATAACATTGAGTATCGAGAAAACCTTGTTATGTCTCAGTTTTCTCCAGATAATTAGTAACGATATTCTAGTTCCCATCTATTAACTTTTTCAAAATCATGGTAATCAGTTAATCACAAAAATCATAGTTCAGAGTTATTATTCATACCTCAACGACTCTACCGGATTTCTCGTTGCCGCCTTCCAGCTTTGCCAGCTCACTGTAAGCAATGCAATACCCAATGCCAGCAAGCCAGCCAAAGCGAAGATCCACCAACTCAGGTCGGTTTTGTAAGCAAAACTTTCGAGCCATTTGTTCATGGCGTAATATGCAATGGGGCAGGCGATCACAAAAGCGGTTACTACCCATTTCACAAAGTCTTTGTTGAGCATGATTAAGACTTCGGAGATACGGGCGCCGTTGACTTTGCGGATGCCGATCTCTTTGGTCCTGTTTTGGGTTATAAAATAAACCATTGCCAATAAGCCCATACTGGTTAGAATAATTGATATAATTGAAAACCAGCCTAACATTTTTTGTGTTCTGATCTCACTTTTGTATAAACCATCATAGGTCTGATCCAAAAATTGATATTCAAAAGGTATTTTACCATTATTCTTCATGCAATAATCTCTTATTGAATAGATTGCAGCCTCGTAATTCCCTGTTAGTTTAAATAGGATTATGCCATTATCAGGGTAAAAATTAGCCTTAGTGTACAGGCAAGGCTTGACTTCCTGGTCAAGTGATTTTGTGTTAATATCTTTTATAACCCCTTTTATTGTCAGATATTTATTTTCATTGAGGTCAAAAACGGTTTGTCCGGTATAGGGAGGGTTAAGCCTTAATTGTTTTGCCGCTGTTTCATTTATTATACAATCCTGAATAGTGCTGTTCGAATAATCAAAATTATGCTCCCCTTCCAGAAACTTGATTTTCATTACATTGAAATAATCTTCGCTGATTTCCACCATTTCCCCGTGTACCCTGTTGTCGGGATTCTCCTGAGTGTACATACTCCCGCCTATTTCAAATTCACTGGGCAAACAACTTTGAAATGCAATCCCTTTAATATTTAGATTATTTAGGAGTTGTTCCTTTAGCTGTTTAAGGTTTTGGAGATTATTAAATTCGCCTGTGGTATGTATATAAACCATATTCTCTTTATCAAAACCCAACTGTTTTGTTTTGAAAAAATTGACCTGCTTCTGCATAGCAAATACTGTTATAATCAGGATAATTGCT
>DMFR01000354.1:8030-12853 GCA_003450125.1 Prolixibacteraceae bacterium
TTGCTATTACGAATTGTAGGGTTACCAGTCCTTGCTGGATGCGGCTTTTCTTTCCCGATAAATTTGCGTAACCAGCTTTTAAAACCGCTGCAGGATTAAAGCGGGTAATATAAATACCAGGGAAAATTCCTGCGAGCAACAATGTAAGTGCAATTTGAGAAGTACTTATAAACAGAAAGTTGAGGCTAAAAAGTTGAATCCGGAGATGGGTATCAAATAAACTGTTAAAATAAGGTAAAGACAGTTTTACCAATACAACAGAGATCAAAAAAGAAATCATTATAAACAACAATACTCCAATCAGAAACTCTTTGATTATCATTTGCCTGGTAGCTCCTGCTACTATTTTTACCCCTGTTGAACGGGTACGATTAAGTGATGTGGAAATAAACATATTTGTGAAATTCACACAAGCAATTAATAAGATCAAAAAAGCGACCGAAACAAGTATATAAACATTTTGAAGATTCCCTTTTATTGCATTATCATTCAAAATACTTTTGTCGAAATGAATTTCACCCAATGGTTGGAGTTTGACTTTTGCATTAAGATCCTTCCAGACATGATTTTTACCTTGAACCATCGTAGTCAGCCTATTCCCGAATTCTACTTTATTTATACCATCTCTCAATAATAGGTATTGTATGCAATTATCGCTACCCCATTTGTTCTGCTGCCACGATTCAGGAAGGTTTAGTACCGGGGTAAGATAATGAAACCGCAGATGTGAGTTTTCGGGTACATTTTTTATGATTGCGCTTACCATATAATCGTGATTGTCGATATTGATGAGCTTACTCATGGGGTTTTCAGTTCCAAAACATTTTTCCGCCAAATATTCGTCAATCACCACAAAATCTTTTCGATTAAGTGATTTGGATAAATCGCCGATCTTTGCCTTGAAAGAAAAGACAGAAAAGAATGTTGAATCGGCAGCGAAACCTTCTTCAACATAGAATTGATTCTCTCCCACTTTAAAAGCCGTTCTAAACTGCTTTCTGATCCGGGCAAAATTATTTACTTCGGGGATAACAGTCAATGCTTCAGGTCCTATACCTTGTGGAGAAGAGCAGGCATTAATAGCCTCCTTATTTACTTCTCCACAAAAATTCAACCGATAAATGTTTTCTTTATTTTTTAAAAAACTATCAAAGC
The DNA here is from genome assembly GCA_003450125.1 of Prolixibacteraceae bacterium. Taxonomy (GTDB): domain Bacteria; phylum Bacteroidota; class Bacteroidia; order Bacteroidales; family Prolixibacteraceae; genus Aquipluma. Next base: position 9,186 of record DMFR01000354.1, read on the forward strand.
TGAATTCATAAGTTACCCATGATACAAGAATCAGGGTACAGGCAAGGCCAACGCTCAGGCCAAAGATATTAAACAAACTTACGTTTCTGTTTTTTACAACATTTCTGTACGCTGTTTTTAAGTTATATCTTATCATTCTATTCTGCTTTTTTTGATTATTTCACTCATATCTCAACGCTTCTACCGGATTCCCTGTTGCCGCCTTCTCCCGATTACTCGGGACCAGCTCACTGTTAACACTATTCATATCTTAAACTTTCTACAGGGTTTTTAGTTGCTGCTTTCCATGATTGGAATGAAATAGTGAGCAATGCAATTCCCAATGCCAGTAACCCAGCCAGTGCAAAAATCCACCAGCTTAATTCGGTTTTGTAGGCAAAGCTTTCGAGCCATTTGGTCATGGTGTAATATGCTACGGGTGTGGCAATTACAAATGCAATGGCCACCCATTTTACAAAATCTCGGTTGAGCATGGTCATCACTTCTGATACTTTTGCTCCGTTCACTTTTCGGATTCCTATTTCTTTGATTCGCTGTTGAATCGTAAAAATTATCATACCCAGAATTCCAAGAATTGAAAGAAAAATGGCTATCCCGGACAAGCTTGATACGATTTTTGCCATGTTTATTTCCGACTTGTAATTGGCGCTGATTCTTTCGTCCATGAATTGATAACTGATAGGCCATACAGGTTCAATTTCTTTCCATATTTTTTCAATCTGTTTCAGAGATGCAGAGTAATCGCCTTTTACCAACTTGATGGTGATCTCTTGTTTACCCCAATCCCGAATGTAATACATTACTGGTTTTGCGCTCTCCCTCAAAGAAAAGTATTGCATGTCTTCAATCACACCAATTACCTCCAGCTCATTATTGGGGGTATAGGCATTGTTCTGGACCACAATTTTGCTCCCTACCGGGTGGTCTAGTTTCAGTGCCAATACAGCCGATTGATTAATAACCATTCCTGAATTTTTATCAGCTGATAAATTGATATTAAAATCACGTCCATCCACGAAATTAGCCCCCACTGTGTGCAGAAAATCTTTATCAACAGTGATTTGTCCAATGTTTATTTTCTGGTCTGTTTGATCAGGTATCCATGCCGAAGAAAAATTGTTGATGTATCCACCGGGTGCATTTTGTGTAACACCCACACTTTTAACCATTGGCAGGCTTAACAATTTTTCCTTGAATAAATCATATCTTTTGTCCATTCCTTCGGTGTATGGATTGTTCACAATAAGCGTGTTCTCCTTATCGAACCCCACTTTTGTTTTCAGTACCAATTGTAGCTGCTTATTGACGACGATGGTAGAAATAATTAAAATGGTAGCTATCATTAGTTGGAAAGTTACCAACGAACCTCTTACCCATTGTTGCCTTTGCTGAATTTTTGGTTTTAAAATGCTTCCCTGATTTTTCAGCGCTTCCGAAGGCTTAAACGAATTCATAAAAGCAATTGGATAAATTACAGATATCAAAGTTGATGAAAGTAAAAGCACCAATTCAGGAAGAAATAAAGTAGAGTGAAGCGCCAGCGATTTTCCACTTAAATTATTTATTACTGGCAAGAGCATGAAAGCAAACAATGTGGCCAGTACAAGTGAGGCTGAAAATAAGATAAATGTTTCGATAACCTGATCAGTAATGATCGCATATATTGAGGCCCCATTTACCCTACGGATGCTGGTTTCTTTTGATTTTCGCCGATAATTTGCTGTGAGAACATTGATATAGTTTGCTATTGCAATTCCAAGAATTAATAAGGCAATCACAATAAAACCATAAACTACTTTGATATCGCCTTTGATGGCATTGTCCCAGCGTGTTCCGGTCGATTTCAGGTGGATATCGCTCAATGGTTCGAGGCGCATCTCAAATTCTATTTTGTCAGTAGGAATCCCATTCCCTTCTGCAAAACTTTTAGCCAATTGTGCCTCAATTCCTTTTGCATCTGTCTTTTCAGGTAAAATTAAATAGTAATTAAAAGCGCTCATGTACCATTTGGTCATCAGGTTATTATTAATGGTGTTATAGCTCGAAACAGAAGCCAGAAAATTCATTGTCAGGTGCGATTGTTTGGGCAAATCTTTTACAACTCCTGAAATTGTGAAGTCGTGATAATCTTCATTAATGGTTTTTCCCAATGGATTTTCGTCGCCAAAATACTTTTTGGCCATCGATTGGGTGATGATTACATTGAATGGTTTTGCCAGGGCATCTTTTGGATTTCCCAACACAAAATCAAATTTCAGGATGTCAAGAATCTCAGGATCAGCAAACAGAAAGCTGGTTTCAATATAAATGGTATTATTGATCGAAATAAACCTTTCGCCCAAAAATGTTTGAATTCGTGCAAGCTTTTCGACTCCGGGAACATTGGCAATTTTATCGTAATATACAGCCGGAAACGAGCAACTGATATTGCTCTTGTCTTTTGATTGGATATTCAATCTATAAATATGGCTGGAATTAGTATTGTATTTATCGAATGCAAATTCATCAGTGACAAAAAGATACACCAAAATAGAACAACAAAAGGCAATTGAAAAGCTTATCAGTACAAATGATGTTGACAACCTTTGGCTGATTAGGTGCCGGAATATAATTTTAAGATTTTTCATGAGTATATAATTTGTTGATATTTTAATGTTTTTTAAATGTGACAAGCCGCGACTATTCATATCGAAGCGCCTTCACCGGATTCCTCGTGGCTGCTTTCCAATTGTCTGAACTTTGATTCATATGATTCTGTGATGGACTTTGATACTTTCCACTCCCAAAATCAGGATAATCATTTAATCAGCTTAATCACAACTTGTCCCGACAAGTCGGGAGTTCAAGACTATTCTTACACCAGCATTTCCCCCATCTTATTCTTCACTTCTTCGGTAATTACCTGTCCGTCGAAGAGGTTGATTACGCGGTGGGCAAATTCTGAATCATGCATCGAGTGTGTTACCATCACGATAGTAGTACCTTCACGGTTGAGTTCGGTGAGCAGGTTCATTACTTCCAGACCGTTTTTAGAGTCCAGATTTCCGGTTGGCTCATCAGCCAGGATCAGCTTGGGGTTGGCTACCACTGCACGGGCAATGGCTACACGCTGTTGTTGTCCTCCGGATAATTGCTGCGGAAAATGTTTCTTGCGGTGACTGATTTTCATCCGTTCCAGCACTTTCTCCACCATTCCCTTGCGCTCTTTGGCGCTCAATTTGAGATAGATGAGCGGAAGCTCCACGTTTTCGTACACGTTGAGTTCGTCGATCAGGTTAAAACTCTGGAACACGAAGCCGATATTGCCTTTCCGGAGCAAAGTTCGGTTGCGCTCCTTAAAACCGCCGACTTCCTGGTTATCGAAATAATACTCGCCGGAAGTTGGATTGTCCAGCAGGCCAATAATGTTCAGCAATGTAGACTTGCCGCAGCCCGAAGGCCCCATGATGGCTACAAATTCGCCCTTCTTAATGTGAAGGTTCACTTCGTTCAACGCACTGGTCTCTATTTCTTCCGTGCGGAACACTTTGTTTAAATTGACTGTTTTAATCATTTTGAAGCCTCCTTTTACTCCCCATAAAGGGGAGAATTTTAGCTCTCAAACCCTCTTGCAAAAAGGATTGAGGAGCATGGTTAGTTGATTGATATTATTATCTTTAAAATTATTC
>DMFR01000184.1 GCA_003450125.1 Prolixibacteraceae bacterium
ATTAGTAGGAACGAAGCAATCTACAATCAATTAAATATTTACAGATTGCTTCGTTCCTCGCAATGACGCCCTGATTGAGATTCTACCAATACCATAGGCGCCATTTTAGCTGTTACGCGACACTATAGTATATCCATAAATTATCCATCCTAAAAAAGTCTTATTTAAGTTTTTTGCAATTTTCTTTAATAAGGATCATCGCTATTTAAGTTTTTAGTGATTTTCTTTAATAAGGATGATCGTTATTTAAATTTGGGGAGGATTATAAGAGGAGTAGTTTAATGATTGTTAGACTTATGAAATTATCAAACATCAGTTCCGGTGCGCTGCACCTTCTTGTCTTCGGGATGTATCTGCTCTCTACAAATATTTTAAGTGCGATGCACCTCCTGATGCGAAGCCAATCCGTAAAATCCGTCCTAATCCGCGTAATCTTTTTTACTTGGTTTCCTCCCTGCCATCTGCATACACCGCAAAGCGACCTTTACTTCTATCGTGCGCCTGCTCATATTTTGGCCATGGCCAACCCCCAAATTGAGTGCGCTGATATTCCTGAAAAGCCTCTCGTATTTCTGCTTCCGAATTCATTACAAACGGACCATATTGCACCACCGGCTCATTGATGGGTTTACCCTGCAACATCAGTAGATAGCAATCTTCGTCTCCTGCCTGTAAGGTTAACTCATTGGTCGCATTCACCTTAACCGAATGATAGGGTGGAATGGTTTCCCCTTCCATCTGCAAACCTTTGCCTTTGTAATAATAGAGGTTCCGGTTGGCTTCCGCACTTGCCTTAGGCAATATCCACCTTGCATCAGCTTCAAGCTTGATAGTAAGAATAGATACCTCGTTTTTAGGGTTGGCAGCCCATGAATCAGGCGTAGGGGAGGGGGCTTGGTAATCGTAAAGCGACCCTGCAATGATGTTTACTTCAATTGACTTACCATTGCCATCAGTTTGTTTCAATATCGGGATATTGTCTTCCCACAGCATTTTAAAGTGAGGCTCTACAAATTTACCCGCTTTGGGTAAGTTTAACCAGATCTGAAAAAGTTCCATCGGATTATCTTTATCTTGGTGAACCAATGGAAACATTTCAGAATGCAGCACTCCTTTGCCTGCTGTCATCCATTGCACATCGCCTTTGCCAAAACGTCCCGATGCGCCCATCGAATCAGTGTGATCGACCAATCCTTCCTTTACGATGGTGACCGTTTCAAAACCCCTGTGCGGATGGTAGGGGAACCCCGGTATCTCTTGTCCGTGATACATTCTCCAACCGTCTTTTACCGTAAAATCCTGACCAATGTTCCTTCCTTCAAGTGAAGCTGCAGGTCCCATGTTGGCATTTCCTTTTGGATACTCATCTCGGTGGTGCACACAGAAAATAAAAGGATCTTCTGTCTCCCATGGAAATCCCAATGGCTTGATCGCAATAATTGACTTTTGTTCCATCTTGCTGTATTTTGACATTCATGCAATCATATACAACAGATGAAAATCGCAATGGTTGAACAAAGAAGGCAGTTAGATAGGTGATTAAAACTGGAATGGTGGATACTCTTTTTAAATTAATATTGTCCATCTTTATTAAAGATTGACAATAAAGAATCTACCTTCACATTAAACTTTTCAATCCTATTAACTTCTGTGCGAGATATTCCGTTAATATTTAGACCACAATTAAGGCAATATTTTTCATCAACATCATTTGAGTGACCTATTGGACAAATGTACTTCTCCTTGGACTTTCCTAACATTGTTTTAACCAATTCTATTTTTCCTTTAGATGGGAGCTTCTCCAGTAGAATAATAATTTCCATCATCAATTTCAGATCATCTTTCGAATAGTATTCTTTATCGGCTGATAAACAATCAATTGCGTTACTTAATTTATCCGCTTTTATTAGTTCAATTATCTTTGCTGGAGAAAACATTTTATTCTTTTTAATAAGTTCAATAATTGGAATAGGCTCTTCCTCTATCTTTTTGTAAAGTAAATTTATTGCAGTTTCTTTATTGATTACGTTAAAATAGTTGGGAGCATTAGCCAAAAACAAATCTCTTGTTTCTCCATAAATGTTGTTATTATTATTTGAATAAACATATAAATACTGATCCAGCAAGAGTTCTGCTATTTCTTCGATAGGATTGTTGAAAAGAAAAATCCAATTATCTTGAGAGGGCAAAATCTTTCCATAAAAATTTGAGATAATTGATTGCCTGGTTAGCTCTACTTCTAATTGATCATTTGATACTACGGCTAAAGAATCAATATTAGATTTAAAGTTACTTTCATTAGTGAATTTTACAACTACAGCAGTTCCAATTGCGGATATCATGAACATAGACTTCCCCTTCCCAGAAATTTCATCAAAGTCAATTTTTAATCCAAGAATGGCATTTGCGCCAATATTTGCTGCTTTAATTTTTAGATTGTCAATTGCCATTGAATATATCTTTTGTAATTTATTCTGGTAAGAGTCTGAAAATCCACCAAATAAATCAGTCAGTGAAGCACCGAAGTCAGAAAACAAATTAGTTCCTATAACAACATTGGTTGAAATTAGATCAAGGTATATTTCAATCTCAGCATTTTGGATTGAATTTGTTGTTGTTGTAATTACTTTATTTCCCATATGTTAGTTTTATTAAGTTTAGGGTGGAGATAAGATTAATTAAAAATTATATAATTATTCTAAAAAGTGCAAGTTAAACCATCTTACCTTAAAATACAATATGTTTGGAATAATACTTTCCACCATAAAAAAGGGTAGAATTTCCATTCCACCCTTCCTCTATCTTGCAATGACAGTACTCCGAGCTCTCGTCTCCCACCTTCGTTCTTCGGTCTCCTATCTTCCTTCTCCCGTCTTCGGTCTTCCGTCTCCCGTCTCCCCCTTATTTCTTCATCTCTTTTGCCCAGGTATCTTTCAGCTGAACTGTTCTATTGAACACGAGCTTTTCAGAGGTAGAATCTGAATCAATGTTGAAATAACCCAATCGTTCAAACTGGAAATTATCCAATACCTTTGCTCCTTTTACGAAAGGTTCGATATAGCATTTGGGCAATACCTGAAGCGAGTCATGGTTCATGAATTCCTTGAAGTCGATGTCTTTATGGCTATCCGGTTCTTCATCTGAAAACAGGCGGTCGTACAGTCGAACTTCTGCTTCCACGTTTTCAGTAGCCGACACCCAGTGAATGGTCGATTTTACCTTGCGTCCATCGGGTGAATTTCCTCCACGTGATGCAGGATCGTATGTGCAATGAATTTCTGTAATCTCACCATTGGCATCTTTCACCACATCGGTACAAGTCACGAAATAGGCATAACGAAGGCGCACTTCTGTGCCTGGAGACAAGCGATAGAATTTCTTTGGTGGTTCTTCCATGAAGTCGTCACGCTCGATGTACAGTTCGCGGGTAAAAGGTACCATACGGGTTCCCATTGTTGGATCTTCAGGATTGTTGACCGCTTCCATGTAGTCAACAGTACCTTCTGGACAGTTGGTAATGACTACTTTCAGCGGATTCAATACCCCCATCACACGCTGTGCACTCTTGTTCAGGTCTTCACGGATGCTGTATTCCAATACGCCCACATCAATCATTCCATCTGTTTTGGTCACACCAATGCGATCAGCAAAGTTTCTAAGCGATTCAGGTGTATAACCCCTGCGGCGCAATCCACAGATGGTGGGCATCCGTGGGTCGTCCCATCCTGTCACGTGATGATCTTTCACCAGTTCGAGCAGTTTGCGTTTGCTCATCACGGTATACGTAAGGTTCAGACGGGCAAATTCTATTTGTCGTGGACGATAATCCGAATCTTTCAACTGGTCAATGAACCAATCATACAGTGGCCGGTGAACTTCAAATTCAAGTGTACAGATCGAGTGGGTGATCCCTTCCCAATAGTCGCATTGTCCATGGGCAAAGTCGTACATGGGATAAATGCACCATTTGTCACCTGTACGGTGATGAGGGGCTTTCATTACCCGGTAAAGAATCGGGTCACGCATGTGCATGTTGGGCGAGGTCATATCAATTTTGGCACGCAAGACCCTTAGGCCTTCATCGAACTCACCAGCCTTCATTCTCATAAAAAGGTCAAGGTTCTCTTCCACCGAACGGTTCCTGAAAGGGCTTTCTGTACCCGGTCGGGTAGGGGTTCCTTTCTGGGTACTGATGGTTTCAGCATCCTGGTCGTCGATATATGCTTTTCCTTCCTTGATCAGTTTGACTGCAAAATCAAACAATGCATCAAAATAATCAGAAGCATAGAATTCCCTGTCGTCCCAGGTAAAACCCAGCCAGCGAACATCTTCCTTGATTGAATCTACATATTCGGTTTCCTCTTTCGAAGGGTTGGTATCATCAAAACGAAGGTTGGTCAACCCATTGTATTTCTGAGCAGTCCCAAAGTTCAGGCAAATCGACTTTGCATGTCCAATGTGCAGGTAACCATTGGGTTCCGGGGGGAAGCGTGTGTGAACGCGTCCGTTGTTTTTGCCTGCTTTTATCTCCTCCTCAACAATCTGGTGAATAAAATTATTCGACTTCACCACATTGTCATTTTCAATCGTATGTTCGCTCATTGTATTCTATTTAATTATTTTGATTACACGGATTAAAGCGGATTACACGGATTGCTTCGCATCCATATTTCGAAGACAAAGATCATAAATTATAAATTCAACTTACGCAAGAATACTAAAAAAGGAAAACTAATAACACTCATTTAACGGATTTATACGGATAAATAAAATAGGCTGATGCGATACTTCTGGTTTTACAAACTCAATTCTCCTAATTTACACAGTCAATTTAAAATAGACATAGCTGATCGTCTTAAATAAAAGATCAAGGCAAATCTTTACAATGAGTCAAATCTGAATTCCTTTTTTATTATTCTTGCGTAAGTTGAGTTTATAATTTATGATCTTTGTCTTCGGAATATGGATGCGAAGCAATCCGT
>DMFR01000312.1:0-2453 GCA_003450125.1 Prolixibacteraceae bacterium
CGTCTTTTGCATTTGATCCGTTTGTATAAATCTTTCCTAAAGTTTTTTTTAGCTATTTTCGCCTGTAACTTTATTTTCCTCTTGCACATCTTCTACGACGAAGTAGTATATTCTTTGGATAATGATCACTAAAGCATCCTACCATTGTTTAACGTTATTCGAAAACTATTCATTGGTTATTCGAAGCCTATTCGTTGATTTTTCGAATACACTCGAACGGTCTTCGAATAAGCTTCGAATAAGCTTCGAATAACTACCAGGGATGACCGTACAATTTACACTAAAAATCAGAGCAGAAAGACATCATCTTTTAGGACAAGACGGTTGGGGATGTTTTGAAATGACCGAAAAGGATCCCATGTGTGAATATTGCAACTTTTTCCAAAAGGGATGTAAGACTTACCCCCGTTGAAGATTACACCTTTGTAGAGTGAAAATGCTTTCACACCTGTTCCGCCAGAAGCGGGAATACCTATATCTCAAAAAAAATGTTTAAAACCAGTAAAGTAATTATCCTGTGTACAATGATTACGGCAGTAATTTTGTTGGCCGGTGGATGTAATAAAGATGATAGCCCTTCAGCCAATACTTCTTACGACCTAAAGGTAAAGGATGTACTTGGGGTAAGCGGAAAAGTCACTTTCACCGAGACCACCAGCACTACCACAACCATCAGTATTGAACTGACCAATGCCCCTGCGGTAAGTAACCATGCCTATCTGTACATGTTGTCAACAGTTGAAGATGGAGAAGTGGCTCAAACCTTGAATGCTGTAGACGGATCAGGTAAAAGTTCAACGGTGGTAAATATGGCTTACGGTCAATTGATTGCCTATGACGGATGCGTCAGGGTGCTCAAAAGCAGCAGTGAAACGAATGTAATCATCGCACAGGGCGATATTGGTGGTAATGTAATCACCACGACCAATAAAACCTTCACCCTCAAAACAGTGGGTGTATTTGGGGTGTCTGGATCTGCCTTATTCGAAAAAAGGGTGAATGGAAATACCCTGGTAACTGTTTCTGTTACAGGAACTATTAGCGGCGATGTTTATCCTGCAACGATTAACCTGGGTTCAACCGCTTCAGTGGGAGGCGGGCCTGTTGTAAAAGTATTGAGTAATGTGGATGGAACTACCGGTAAAAGCTATACCAATATAAGGAAGTTGGATAATTCAACTCTAATTACCTATGATAATTGGCTGGTATACGACGGGTACATCAATATTTATCAAGCTCCATTATCAGCAGGCATTGTAATTTCCAATGGGAACATAGGTTCGAATTAGCAAATTGTCTTTTCAGCTATTTATATTTTTTTTTAATTACATAGGCACATAGGTCACATAGTTTATGTGTACTATGTGCCTTTGTGTTTATTTTATCATTTGTTTATAGGTATTTATATTCATCCTCCAGTATGTCAAATTAGGATTGAAAGGATCGTTTCATCAATGAAGCACCCCGGAGTTCAAAAGAAAACCCGAAGTTTTTAATTGAGAAAAAGTATGACCCGCCCCTTAAGTCAAATCTGTGAATCATGTAATTTATTGTCAGAATTATATAAAACTATAGCCAGCTGACAATTTACCTTTATGATGTTCTTGAAATCTTACTCTGCCCATCATATTCGGTATCAAAATTAAGCAAAATGTAAAAGAATAAATGGGGAAACTGGGAAAAATGGAAATGTATAAAATCATGTAACCTTTTTCAAAACTTTTGTTAAGATTTAATGAAAAAGCTATTGTATATTTGTTGATAAACTAGTTAAAATTTAATCATTCAATATTTAACTTTATGAAAAACATTTTATATGCCTTGCTCTTCGCAGGCTTTGTAGGAGGATGTGCCACCAATGCGGTAACTGGCCGCAAACAACTGAGCTTGGTTCCCGAATCGCAATTGCAATTAATGGCTACTGATCAGTACCAGACATTTTTAAAGGAGAATAAGACTTTACCGGCCAACAGCAGTGATGCTGAAATGGTTACCCGTGTAGGGCAACGCATCGCCGCTGCCATTACCAAGTACTATACCAGTCAGGGGAAAGGTTCAATATTGGATGGCTATAAATGGGAATTTAATACCGTTGACAGTAAAGAGGCCAATGCCTGGTGTATGCCTGGTGGAAAAGTGGTTGTTTATACCGGCTTACTGCCCATTACCCAAACAGAAACGGCCCTTGCTATTGTCCTGGGGCATGAAATTACTCATGCCATTGCTAAGCATGGAAATGAACGCATGAGCCAGGGGATGATTCAGCAAGGTATTGGAACTGCTCTGGAGGCCGCTTTATCCCAGAAGCCTGCGGAAACCAAGAACCTGTTTATGACCTCTTATGGGGTTGCCAGCCAGGTGGGCGCCTTATTGCCATTTTCACGCCAGCAGGAATCAGAGGCTGACCATTATGGATTGATCTTTGCTGCCATGGCCGGATACGACCCTCGGGA
>DMFR01000312.1:2685-2862 GCA_003450125.1 Prolixibacteraceae bacterium
CTTTCTGGGAGAGAATGTCCAAATTGGGCGGTGCAAGCCAGCCTGAAATTCTTAGTACCCACCCTTCCAATGAGTCCAGAATAAATAAAATCAAGCAAGAATTGCCTGAAGCCATGAAATATTACACGGGTAAAAAATAAATTAAGCACAAAGATATTCACCACAGATTACACAGAT
>DMFR01000312.1:3049-4361 GCA_003450125.1 Prolixibacteraceae bacterium
GTGTAATCTGTGGTGAATTTCTTTGACTTTGTGTCTTTCGTGTTTAGATTTTACTTTTTGGGCACCTTCTGGTTTTCTACATAACCCTGTTTGATATCAATTTACCGGTTTGAATGATTTTATTGTTTCCATTCACTTTGTAAAAATAAATACCCGGTGACAGATTCTCTGTTCCAACACTGGTTATTTGTTTGGTAATCCTTTGATGACTCACCTGTTCTCCCAGAATATTATAGATAATTACTTCACAGTTCTTAAAGTTTGATACATCATTGATCATGACGTTAAGGGATGTGGTGAATGGATTTGGAAAAACGGTCACTGTTTTACTACGACCACTGACGGGATCAATGCTTGATGGGGTACAGGTTGAAATCATCGTGGATGTCACGGCGCTGGTATTTATTGTGCCAGAGGTAGCAAGTAGCCTGCCATCCAGGATAACTCCCATATTTAAGGCTGCCACATCTCCTTCATGGGTAATGATCGTTCCTGTAAAAGTCGAATAATTGTTGATATTCAATGAGCCTTCTACCTTCCAGAATACATTCTTTGCCATCGCCCCATTCATCAAGATTACTCTTGAGTAAGTGCTGGTTAATAAGGCCCCATTGATCTGGATGACAAATACTGCATTTGGATTGTTTTGTGCATTGAGGTATATAACTCCCGTAAGCGTTGTTGTCGCCTTCAAGAGATAAGTGTGGGGTGTAAGCACTAAATTGCTTCCAAATTGTGCAGGGTACAACAATTCAATATCATAAGGCAGATTATCCAGATATTGATAGACCTTATCCAAATCGGCTGCACAGGTTGCTGTAGAAGCATCCGGAATGGGATGAATCGTACCTGATACTAACTGCTGACTGAACTCGGTGGTCAAGCCCATATTGGTACCAACATCACCTTTAACAGTGGTTTCACCTGAGTTGGTAACCTGTCCGTCAGACGAAAACAATGTATAGCATTGTGCCGACCCAAGGTTAGGAGCTACAGGGCCGGTAAGTGGGGTACTTGCACAACCAATGGGTGTATAGGCGTATATTCCATCGACGGTCACCGGTCCTGTGGTCGAAAGAGCCCGGCCTTCAAGAGTGCTCCCTGTGTTGATGGTAATGGCATTGCTGGAAATGATGGTGCCCCTCATGATGGTTCCATCAGCCAGGTCAACCAAGCCTTCCATTTTCCAGAATACATTACAGGCCAATGCTCCGTTGATTAACCTGATACTGGAGGTGGCATTGGTGGAAAAGGCACCTTTTATCTGGAAGATAAATACCGCATTTGTATTTCCTTTTGCATCCAGGGTAAG
>DMFR01000312.1:4482-4900 GCA_003450125.1 Prolixibacteraceae bacterium
CCTTTTGCATCCAGGGTAAGGTCTAAATTCAATGAAGTACTGCTGGGTATATAATATATTCCAGGGGTAAAAATGGCCCCATTCCCGAGCAAAGAGGAGGGAAAGAGGTTGGGAACTGCACTGTTGAGCTGGTCGTATGCTCCCTGTAAATCGGCTGAAGCCTGGGCCGTTGTTCCGTCCTTGACGTGCATTACTCCATCCACATTGCCAAATCCAACATTTGAGCTACTGTTGGTGCCAACGTTACCGGTAAGGTGTGAAATACCGGTGTTACTTACAGACCCATTCGTTGAGAAGAGCACAAAACTGGCAACAGAACCCAATGTGGGCGCCTGACCGAAATTCACTATAGGAATAAAAAACAATACAACTGAAATAGTAAATAGAAGTAAAATGTTTCTCATATAAAATAGTTTAT
>DMFR01000482.1:0-2204 GCA_003450125.1 Prolixibacteraceae bacterium
CGACAAATGAATAGGTCAATATATCTTTCTCATTACTTAGAAAGAAATTAAAAAGATTTTTAAATATAAAAACATAGAAAAAAAATGCAAAATTATTTATACGCCGCGATGGTGTTGGTGAGTTTGACTGTGTTGAATACAACTTCAGCTCAGGCACAGGATAAATCTTTTTATCAGCAGGTTAAAACATACACCAATCCCGTTTTACCGGGTGATCATCCCGACCCGACCATGTTGAAAGTGGGTGATGATTTTTACCATTGCGGTTCCACTTTTCATTTTACGCCATATATGCCAATCTATCATTCAAAGGATTTGATTCATTGGGAAGTTATTGGAAGGGTGTTGCCGCCATCAAAAGCCAATTGGGTTTCAGATCGTCCATCATCAGGGATCTGGCAGGGAGCTATCACCTACTTCTATAATTCATACTGGATCTATTTTTCTGCAGGAGGGCAATGGTTCTGTAAGGCGGATTCTCCTTCAGGTCCATGGTCTGATCCGGTACAGGTGAACACCAATCCTGTTACTGGTCCGCTGGGCTATGATAATTCCATTTTTGTAGACGATGATGGCAAACCATACATGGTCATTAAAAATGGACAGAAAGTGAACCGCATCCAGGAAATCGGGAAAGATGGTCAATTGGCAGGGTCAGTTATAAACCTGGACTGGATCAATGCAAAACTGCAGTATAGTTGGGCAGAAGGACCTGTTATGTGTAAACGCAACGGCTATTATTACTACTTCCCGGCAGGCGATGTATCGGGTGGTCAGTATCTATTAAGAAGCAAAGAGCTGACAGCAGATTCCACCAAATGGGAAAGGCTGGGTGAATTCTTTAAACCGATCAGCGATCCTAATATTGGATTCCGTCGTCCTAACCATATGTCGGCTCCCCTTCAGCTTGCTGATGGAACCTGGTGGACAATTGCCCAGAGCTATGAGAAATATGATGGTAATGACTGGTCCGGACTTGGACGTCAGACTTCACTTTATCAGGTTATTTGGGAAGGTGATCGTCCATGGGGAGTGGCTCCTACGACACAGCCATTGATGAAACCAAACTTGCCAAAATCAGGTATTTCATGGAGAAGTGTTCAAAGTGATGATTTTGATACTGACATTTTAAGTGCAAGCTGGCATTTCCTGACAAAAAAAGCAACCACTGGTTATTCCCTTTCAGTCCGAAAAGGATGGATCCGACTTACTCCTGACAATGACCGCACTCACCTGATGCAAAAAGAAACGGACCATTATTATACCGCTGTGACGCGCGTTGATCTTGATGCTGTAGATAGTTCATCCAAAGCTGGATTCTATCTTACCAATGGAAATCAAAAGGCCATTGTGCGGTTATATACAGGTTTCGATAAGGATAAGAAAATCATTTTCGATTCAGGCCAAGAGACCCGCAGTATTCCAAATCAAGTGGGAAACTCAGTATGGTTAAAACTGGAAAGAAATGAACACAACTTGACAGGTTACTATAGCGGCGATGGAAAAACATGGATTTCATTGGGCGATCCAATCAGCGCTGTTCATATAGATAAGGCGCAACCCAATTTTAACTCCTGGGTAGGTACGAGTGTTGGTCTGTTTGCAGAAGGCAAACCAGCCGATTTTGATTTCTTTGTATGTAAAGACGGCTACTCCCCTATTCTTGCCGCAGGCTACAGTAACTATTTCGGTATAAAAACAATCAACAAAGAATCGGGGAAAGTGGTAACAAACACTTCTTCAAATGGCGGATGGCTGATGATTTCAGGTGTTGAATTGGGAAAAACATCTCCATCTGCCATTGAAGTTATGGCTTCTTCAAGCTCGAAAGGGAAGATAGAAATCTGGCTCGATGATTTAAATGATGGAAAATTAATTGCAACGATCCCAGTGAACTCTACCGGCAGTGAAGAAAACTGTATGTCTTTCTCCAAAGTTGTCAAAGGGGTTTCAGGTCACCACGATGTATTTGTAAAATTCCCGACTGGCAGCGAAGGTGCTATAAATATCAAATCCATCCGTTTCTTGGAATAATGTGCTTTTAAAAATATAAACAAATGAAATACAAACACATAGATACATAGGCCACATAGAATACATAGAAAATTCTTCACCACAGATCACTCAGATTGACTCCACTAAAAGATTAATCTGCATAAATCTGAGTAATCTGTGGTGAATAAATTTTTCTATGTGTCCTATGT
>DMFR01000482.1:2310-2993 GCA_003450125.1 Prolixibacteraceae bacterium
TGTCTATGTGTTTAAAAAATAAAAGAATGAAACTAACAAGCACCTTTAAATTAATGGCCATTACTGGTCTAATTATCATTTTTGGACCCGTTGGGGTCTGTCAATTATCAGCTCAAACAGTTTGGCTCGACCAGTTAGATATCAGTGCCGCTACACAAGGGTACGGTGTTCCTTGCAAAAATAAATCTATCGACGGAAAAACGCTTACCATTGCTGGGAAGACTTTTGAACGAGGTTTTGCAACACATTCAGTAAGTTCCTTATTAATTCTGCTTGAAGGAAAGGCAACTACGTTTACTGCACAGGTTGGCATTGACGATGAAGTTGCAGGTCACGATCCTGCTGTAGAGTTTGAATTGATTGGAGATGGCAAACGATTATGGTCGAGCGGAGTGATGCGTCTAGGTGATGCTGCCAAACCCTGTTTAGTGGAGCTTACCGGAGTAAAGAAACTTGAATTGGTGGTGAATGACGGCGGCAATGGTAATTACTATGACCATGCCGATTGGGTAGATGCAAAATTTGAAACAACAGGTGTGAATACTTTTAAAACATACAACCCGATAGCAAGCGAACCGTATATACTTACACCTCAATCATCTGCAAAACCAAGGATCAATAGTGCCCAGGTTTTTGGTGTTCGTCCGGGTTCTCCTTTTCAATATCTTGTGGCCGCAACAGGT
>DMFR01000482.1:3217-7007 GCA_003450125.1 Prolixibacteraceae bacterium
TCTAAAAGCCGGAACATTCGAAGTTATTTTAGAGGCTAAGAATGCAAAAGGCAAGGCAGAAAAAAAACTGCGCATTGTATGTGGCGACCGGATATCCCTCACTCCACCCATGGGCTGGAACAGCTGGAACTGTTTTGCAGGCGAAGTTTCGGCCGATAAGGTAAAACGTGCTGCCGATGCAATGGTAAAAAGCGGGTTGATCAATCATGGCTGGACTTACATTAATATCGATGATTTCTGGCAAAACCACCGGGATTCCAAAGACCAGTCGTTAAGAGGCAAGTTTCGCGATGAGGCTGGCAATATAATTCCCAACTCACGGTTTGGCGATATGAAAGGTCTTGCCGATTATATGCATGGCCTGGGATTGAAAATCGGGCTTTATTCCAGTCCTGGTCCATGGACTTGTGGCGGCTGTGCCGGGAGCTATGGCTACGAAAAACAGGATGCAGAAAGCTATGCCAAATGGGGGTTTGATTACCTGAAATATGATTGGTGCAGTTATGGCAATGTTATCAATGGCTTGCCCGAAAATGACCCTTTAAAAGTTTCGTCTTTGTCATACAATGGAGGAGGTGAACTTGCCACTTCCATTAAACCGTATAAAACCATGGGCGATTATCTTCGCCAGCAGCCACGCGACATTGTTTATAGCTTATGTCAATATGGTATGTCAGATGTTTGGAAGTGGGGTGATTCAGTTGATGGTAATTGCTGGCGAACAACAAATGATATCACCGACACTTGGGTAAGTGTAAAAAATATAGCATTGGATCAGGACAAATGCGCCGCATGGGCTAAACCCGGCAACTGGAACGACCCTGATATGTTGGTAGTGGGTACCGTAGGCTGGGGAAATCCGCATAAAAGCAAGCTTAAACCTGACGAACAATATCTCCACATCAGCCTTTGGAGTCTTTTCTCAGCGCCACTCCTGATTGGTTGCGATATGGAGCAATTGGATGAATTTACCTATAATTTGTTAACAAACGACGAAGTGATAGAAATCAATCAGGATCCGCTTGGCAAAGAGGCCATTTGTGTCCAGACGATGGGAGATTTTCGAATTTATGTGAAAGAACTCGAGGATGGTAGTCGTGCTGTTGGCTTCTGCAACTTTGGCTTAGATGGTTTTGATATTTCATACAAAGACTTCGATAAACTCGGAATTGCCGGAAAATATAAAGTTCGTGACCTTTGGAGACAAAAAGACCTCAGCAACATCGAATCAAAAAAAAGCCAAATTGCCCTAAAGGTTCCTGCGCATGGGGTGCTGCTTTACAAATTTACTTCAGTAAAATAATTTAATAAGCATGATTAACAAACTGAATATGAATCATTTTTATTTTCTGACTGTTCTGCTTGTTTGCCTTTTTATTGGAAGGTTCAACCTTAACGCGCAAGACAAATTTTATCTCGATGAATTCCCTTTGGGAGATGTAAAACTGCTCGATGGACCGTTCAAACATGCCCGCGACCTGAATATTGAGGTTCTCCTGAAATACGATGTAGACCGTTTATTGGCACCGTACCGTAAAGAAGCCGGATTACCTGAAAAGGCTAAAAGTTATCCCAATTGGGATGGTCTCGACGGTCATGTTGGTGGTCATTACCTGTCTGCACTGGCTATGAATTATGCAGCTACCGGAAATGCTGAATGCAAAAAACGCATGGATCACATGATTTTGGAACTAAAAGCCTGTCAGGATGCCAACAATAAAAACAATCCGGAGTGGGGAAAAGGTTATGTCGGGGGTGCGCCCAACAGCAAACAGATTTGGAACACCTTGCAAAAGGGTGATTTCGCAGCTTACCGTTCGGCATGGGCCATCTGGTACAATGTCCATAAAATGTATGCAGGATTACGAGATGCCTGGTTATATACAGGAAATGAAGATGCCAAAACTATCTTCTTAGAATTTTGCAATTGGGGCATAAACATTACTTCTCAACTAACAGAAGACCAGATGCAATCAATGCTGGATATTGAGCATGGCGGCATGGACGAAGTGTTTGCTGATGCTTATCAGATGACTGGAGATGAAAAATACATGAAAGCTGCAAAACGCTTTTCGCATAAGGCGTTTCTCGACCCATTGTCGCAGGGAATCGACAACCTTGATAACAAACATGCCAATACCCAGATTCCCAAATTTATTGGGTTTGAAAGAATTGCAGAGCTTGGTCATGAGGCAAAATACGACAAGGCTGGCAGCTTTTTCTGGGAAACGGTTACAACCAACCGTTCATTGGCTTTCGGCGGAAACAGCAGAAGAGAACATTTTCCAGCCAAAGAATCGTGTATCGATTTTATCAATGTCAACGATGGGCCTGAATCGTGCAATTCATATAACATGCTAAAGTTGACCGAGGACTTGTTCAGGGTACATCCATCGGCGAAATATGCCGATTATTACGAACGTACGATCTACAATCATATCCTTTCCACTCAACATCCCGAACATGGCGGATATGTTTATTTCACCCCGGCTCGCCCACGACATTATAGGGTTTATTCAGCACCTAACGAAGCCATGTGGTGTTGTGTCGGTACCGGCATGGAAAACCATAGCAAATACAACCAATTTATTTATACGCATTCGAGAGACACCCTATACCTGAACCTTTTTATTGCTTCCGAATTGAACTGGAAAGAAAAAGGCGTAAAAATCAAACAGGAAACCATTTTCCCTTATGAGGAACAAACAAAACTAACCATCACTGAAGGCGCTTGTCATTTTACGCTCATGTTACGTTATCCGGCATGGGTAAACAAAGACGCTTTTAAAATTTCCGTCAACGGTAAAAATGTTCCTTGTTTAACCTTGCCATCATCTTATGTTGGCATCAATAGAAAATGGAAAAAGGGCGATGTGGTTCAAATCACACTGCCGATGCACAATACCATAGAACATTTACCCAATGTTCCTGAATATATTGCCATCATGCATGGTCCAATTTTATTGGGTGCAAAGACAGGAACTGAGGATTTAAAAGACCTGATTGCAGATGATGGCCGTTGGGGACAGTATGCAGGTGGAGAATATCTGCCAATTGACAAAGCTCCTATCCTAATTGAAGATGATATTCAAAATATAGGTGATCAATTGGTGCCGGTGAAGGACAAGCCTTTAAACTTCAAGCTCAACGTTAAAATGGGTAACCCGGCAGAACTTACGCTGGAACCTTTTTATAAAATACACGATGCCAGGTATATGGTGTACTGGCTGGCTCTGACCAGTTCAGGCTACAAAGCATATACCGATTCATTGGCAAACATTGAAAAAGAAAAACTTGCTCTTGAAAAACGCACCATCGACTATGTCGCTATCGGTGAGCAACAGCCTGAAACCGATCATGCTATTCAGCTGGAAAAATCAAGCAAAGGCAATAATTTGAATGAATTCTTTCGCGAAGCACGTGATGGCGGCTTTTTTAGTTACGATTTGGCAACCAAATCAGAAACCGACTTGTCCCTGATGGTGCGATACTGGGGAGCAGAATGGGGAAACCGGAAGTTTGAACTATCCATCGACGATGAAAAATTATTGACAGAAGACAACACCAATAAATGGAACCAGTCAATGTTTAAAGATGTAATTTATCGAATACCAGATTCAATGATTAAAGGGAAAACCCATTTTCGGGTGAAATTCCAGTCACTTCCCGGAAATACTGCCGGAGCAGTTTATTATTTACGATTGATCAGAAAGAAAAACTAATGCAACAAAATTGAAATGAAAAAATCCAACAGACTATTTTCCTTAAATAAATTCAAGCTGTCAAATGC
>DMFR01000482.1:7061-12949 GCA_003450125.1 Prolixibacteraceae bacterium
AATTCAAGCTGTCAAATGCAATCTCATTAGCAGGTTTGTATCTTTTATTTTCGTTAACAGCAGTAGCCCAATCTGCCAAAGGAGGTAAAAAAATCAGCTCCGATTTGTTTGGTTTGTTTTTCGAGGATATCAACTATTCAGCCGATGGCGGACTTTATGCTGAGTTGGTACAAAACCGATCGTTTGAATACAACCCCACAGAAAGAAAAGACTGGTCCCCCTATTCATATTGGGAATATTTAGCAAATGGTTTTTCCTATGGACGGATTAGCGTTGAGACAAGCTCACCAATTAATCCCAACAATCCGCACTACATGGTTTTGGATGTTGAGCATATTGGCAAGGAAGCTAAATTCACTGGCCTTTCCGGTGTGGGATTAAAAAACACAGGATTTGAGGGAATGGTCGTAAAGGCAAACGATAAATACAACTTTTCGATGTTTGTACGCCAACTAAGTAAAGAACCAATTTCATTCAACATCAGTTTACAGACTCCAAAAGGGAAAGTCCTTTCTGAAAGTAAAATCTCTACTTCATCCAATGACTGGACTAAATATACTGCAAACCTCATTCCAACGCAAAGCAACGACACTGCAAGCCTTGTCATCCTGGCCACCAGCGAAGGTAAATTTGCAATAGATGTGGTTTCCCTTTTCCCTGAAAAAACTTTTAAGAACCGTCCAAATGGGATGCGTGCCGACCTTGCCCAGTTATTGGCTGATATGAAACCAAGTTTTATCCGTTTCCCAGGAGGTTGTCTTGCCCACGGCGATGGTCTTGATAACATGTACCGTTGGGAAAACACCATTGGTCCTATCGAACAGCGGAAAGAACAGCGGAACATTTGGGGCTATCATCAAACAACAGGCTTGGGATATTTCGAATATTTCCAGTTTTGCGAAGATATAGGGGCCAAGGCATTGCCAGTGTTGCCTGCCGCAGTTAGTTGTCAGAATTCGGGAGGTACATGGCGTGTTGGCGGTACCGGACAAAAGGCCTTACCCCTGGACGAAATGCAGAATTACATTCAGGAAGTACTTGATTTGATTGAATGGGCGAACGGACCAGTAACTTCTACCTGGGGTGCAAAACGTGCAGCAGCAGGGCATCCGACTTCATTTAACCTTCAATATGTTGGCATTGGAAATGAAGATAAAATCACGCCGGAATTTGAAGATCGTTTCAAAATGATTTTTGATGCCGTTAAAGCCAAGCATCCTGAAATTACAGTGGTAGGTACAGTAGGTCCGGGACAAGATGGCGATGATTTCACCAAAGGCTGGAAATTGGCAAATAATCAAAAAATTCCGGTTGTCGATGAACACTATTATACCAGTCCAGAATGGTTCATTTCTAATCAGAATCGTTATGATGCTTATACCCGAAATGCAACCCAGGTATATGTTGGAGAATATGCTTCTTGGGGAAACAAAATGCGTAATGCCATTGCTGAAGCGGCTTATATGACTTCGCTTGAACGTAACGGCGACGTGGTACGGATGGCATCTTATGCTCCATTGCTGGCCAAAAAGAATTTCACGCAATGGAAGATTGATATGATATTTTTCGACAACACAGTAATTAGTCCAACGCCAAATTACTATGTGCAAAAAATGTTTTCAGCCAACAAAGGCGATTACTACTTCGGTAAGGTGATAACAAAAGATGAAAAGGATAATTCACTTGCTGCTTCTTGTGTACAAGACAGCAAAACAGGTGATGTTATCCTAAAAATGGTAAATTACGGGAGTGCAATCAAACCGATGAAGATCAATTTAGGTAAGTTTGGTCCCGATGTTTATCGGGATGCAGAGGCAGAACAAACTGTTCTTGCAGGTGATCCTGATACCGAAAATACATTTGAGAAAACTCAAAATATAGTTCCGACCAGTTCAACAATTAAAATCAGTAACACTTTCGATTACTCGGCCCCAGCCATGTCGCTTACAGTAATCAGGATAAAAACGAAAAAATAAATATTCATCCACTATGCAAGGTAAAAGAATAAGTTTGATCATCCTTTTTGTTAGCCTGCTTTGTAATGTCGCTTTAGCACAGAAAGATGCTGCCCACAATCCAATCATCTATGCAGATGTTCCCGACATGTCCATGCTCCGAGTAGGCAATACTTATTACATGAGCAGCACCACGATGCACATGAGCCCGGGCGTACCTATCATGAAATCGAAAGATCTGGTTAATTGGCAAATCATCAGCTATGCGTACGATACGCTTGCCAATGTCGATGCGATGAACCTTGTCAATGGTAAAAGCACCTATGGAAAAGGTTCTTGGGCCAGTTGTCTCCGCTATCACAATGGGACCTTCTATGTTTCTACCTTTGCTCAAACAACAGGGAAGACCTATATCTATTCGACAAAGAACCTTGAAAAAGGGCCATGGAAAGCGCAGTCATTTAAACCGGCTTATCATGACCACTCACTTTTTTTCGATGACAACGGTCGGGTATATATGATTTGGGGCGCTGGCAAGTTGCGTATAATGGAACTCAAAGAAGATCTTTCAGGAGTAAAAGAAGGTACAGAACGTGTATTGATCGAAAATGCAAGTGCGCCTGCCGGAACAAATATCATGCTTGGGGCTGAAGGCTCCCAACTTTTCAAGGTGAACGGTAAATATTATCTCTTCAACATCACCTGGCCACGTGGCGGTATGCGCACGGTGGTAGTGCACCGTGCCGATAAGATTACTGGTCCCTATGAAGGTAAGCTTGCATTTCAGGATCAGGGAGTGGCGCAGGGAGGAATTATTGATACGCCCGATGGCCAGTGGTTTGCTTATTTATTTCAGGATCACGGATCTGTTGGCCGTATCCCCTATCTGGTTCCTATGAAATGGGAAGATGGCTGGCCTGTAATCGGAGTTAACGGTAAAGCGCCGGAGACACTTGATCTTCCGGCAAGTAAGGGATTAATTCCCGGGATAGTTGCAAATGACGAATTTACCCGGCGTAAAAAGGAGCCTGCATTGCCATTGGTATGGCAGTGGAACCACAATCCCGACAACCAGCTTTGGTCGGTTACCCAACGCAAAGGTTATCTGCGCCTTACAACCGGGCGCATTGATACCCTGTTTGTAATGGCAAAAAACACCTTGACCCAGCGAACCATTGGGCCTGTGTCTTCGGGAATTACTTGCATTGATGGTTCAAACATGAAGGAAGGCGATTTTGCCGGATTGGCTCTTTTGCAGAGCAAATTTGGACAAGTAGGGCTTCAACTAAAAAATGGAACGTTGTCAGTGGTGATGGTGAATGCAGGCTCAGGAAAGCCTTTAGAGGTCGGGCGTGTAGCCTTGAAGCAGAAAACGGTTTACCTGAAAGCAGAATGTGACTTCCGGGACAAAATAGATATTGCGCGTTTCTTTTACAGCCTTGATGGAAAATCATGGATTCCGATCGGATCTGAGTTGAAAATGGAATATTCCCTAGCTCACTTTATGGGCTACCGCTTTGGCTTGTTTAACTATGCCACCAAAACTGCGGGTGGATTTGTTGATTTCGACTATTTCCACATCAGTAACCGGATAACAGAAAAAAATTAAAAAGAATTCATAAATGAAAAATTACAAATCGCTTCTATTCATTGTTTTTGCATTTGGAATAACCAGTTTATCGGCTCAAAACCCTATTGTACGCGATCAGTTTAGCGCCGATCCAACAGCAAGGGTTTTCAATGGGAAAGTCTATGTTTTCCCCTCGCACGATATTCCGACTCCTGCCAAGAAACCAGGACGCAAAGATTGGTTCTGCATGGAAGACTATCATGTATTTTCATCCACCAATCTCACTGACTGGAAAGATCATGGAATGATTGTTAGTCAGAACAAAGTGAAATGGGTCGATTCAACCTCCTACAGCATGTGGGCCCCTGATTGTATTGAGAGAAACGGAAAGTATTATTTCTATTTTCCGGCCAACAAAAATAGTACAGACCCTAACGGGAAAAAAGGTTTTGGCATCGGTGTTGCTATTGCAGATCAACCTGAAGGACCATATATTCCACAATCAGAGCCAATTCAAGGAGTTAACGGCATTGATCCCAACGTATTTATTGACAAAGACGGTCAAGCTTATTTGTATTGGGCACAGGGAAATATATCCGTTGCAAAACTTAAAGATAACATGATTGAGTTGGCATCAGAGCCGCAGGTGATAGATAACCTGCCCCAAAAAGGGTTAAAGGAAGGTCCGTTTATGTTTGAACGCAATGGCATTTATTACCTGACGATCCCGCATGTGGAAAACAATATTGAACGGCTCGAATATGCCATTGGCAACAACCCGATGGGACCTTTCAAAATGGCGGGAGTTGTCATGGATGAATCTCCCCTGAATTGCTGGACCAATCATCAATCATTTGTCCAGTATAAGGGTCAATGGTACCTGTTCTATCATCAGGATGCCTACTCCCCTAAATTCGACAAAAACCGCTCAATTAGCATAGACAGCCTTTTCTTTAATACAGATGGCTCAATCAGGAAAGTGATCCCTACTTATCGCGGGGTCGGCCTGACTTCAGCTACAGAAAACATTCAACTGGACCGGTACAGCAAGCTCAGCAAAAACGGTGCATCCATTGCATTTATCGATACCGTGAACACTTTTGCAGGTTGGAAAACAATTCTCAAAACTCCCAAGGCCTGGGTTCAATATAACAGCGTTGATTTTGGAAACAAAAAATTCACATCGGTTGAAGTAAAAGCCCAATCTGTCAATGGCGGCATCGTTCAAATACGTTTGGATAAGGTGGATGGCCCCCTACTTGCCGAAATATCAATTCCAAAAGGAAATGATTGGAGTACACTTGACACAAAGGTTTCTAAAACACAAAATGGCGTTCATCACCTGATTGTTACATTGAAAGATTCCCCGGTAGAAATTGACTGGATAAGATTTAAATAATATACGAATTACACGAATTGAAACGAATTACACGAATTATACGAATTTAAAAATCAGTGTAGATCTGTTAGATAAGTAAAATCTGTGTTCCATTTTTCTTTTTTATTATATATCAGTGTTCTTGCGTAAGGTGAGTTAATAACCTGAGTTCGATCTAAACGCAAGTCACTCAACTGCTTCCAAAAAAGAGCTTATCATCCTGGCAATGGCACAAACACTCCTATTTCAAACCGACAATCCGACAATCCGACAATCCGACAATACCATACTTTGCTAGATTGCCGGATTGCCAAATTGCCAAATAAATATATTGGCAATCTGGCAATCTGGCAATGTATGGTATTGTCGGATTGTCGGATTGTCGGTTTGTCGGTTTGGGTATCCAAAGAAATCCATGTCTGCGGATCTATTTTTTGCAGAAAAGCCATAAAAAAGGAGTATAATGACAAACCCGATTCTGGAAAATGGGTTTATTTTCAACATATTGCTTCTATCGAACTCACGTGAATAGGTATTTAAAATAAAAAGTGCCCAGAACAAGACTCGAACTTGCACACCCTTACGAGCACTAGTCCCTGAAACTAGCGTGTCTACCGATTTCACCATCTGGGCAATCTGCTTTACTTTTAAAGCGATGCAAATATATTAATATTTATCAATTCTCAGACGGTTTTTAGGAGTGAATTTGAATTATTTTTAATCCTGATTTTGTATTCCCATTGGGGAATAAGTAATTGGAATTTTTTGTTATCGTATTTATATATGGATGAATGCAAGAAAAAATAGAACGCGGATAAAATATGATTTAGCGGATTTAAAGCGGATTTGCTTTCAATAAATTGAAACGGATTCAAAAGAGCCGCAAGGGATTGGGTACTTTCAATTTCGTGTCTTAAATATCCGGATACGAAGTATCATCAATCCGTTTTCAATCCGCTAAAACCGTGTAAATCCGCGTTCTATT
>DMFR01000248.1 GCA_003450125.1 Prolixibacteraceae bacterium
GACTACCCCCTTACGAACCAAATAATCGGCTTTGGCATGATCAATCGTAATAACGTTCTTGGAGTTATCTTCTACCGAAAGACTATTCAAAACATTGGTGAATTTGAGGGTGGCATAATCCGTTCCCGTTGGCGTTACGATTGGAAGATCGGTGGGGTAATTGCCACTGGTAGTCCCATCATCAAATATTACTTTTTTCCGGATGAAATGATACAAACAGAATTTCTTGATCGCTTCCTTGTCTTTATCTCCGGGCAGTAAACCGGCAGCCCTTGCTGCATCCATGGCGGCATTGGTTGGAATCAACGCTGTCCAATAATCGGCTTCAGCCAAAAACTTCAGGTTCGGTACTGTGTCCCTGGTGATAGGATCCAATTGCTTGGGAACAAGAAAACCGGCTGTAACCAGAAAATCCTTGAACTGAGATACTTCTTTGTCCAAAACAATCAATTTCCCCATACCGTAATTCGATTTAATCGGGATGGTGACATTGTATAAAATACCATTCTTGTCGTTGGGTATTTTTTCTGCAACTTTTACCGTCTCCCGGTAACGTTGATTTTCAGAACACTGAACACCGCCGTTGCCTACTTTAATGAAATTCTTGGAGGCCATTTCAACATAGCGTTCGGTGTTTAAATCGTCCAGTACGCCCTGGTAAATGTGATCCTGTACAAACATCACCATGCTGGTGGTATTCATTGGATTCCATTTCAAATCTTTCCCCTTGAACATGATCCTTGAGCCAATCGGATCATACCTGATTCCATAAGCTTCCATTTGTGCATTACTTGGAGCAAACAAGGTGACCATCGAATTGGGATTCGAAAGTGCGGCAATCATACCCGATTGGTTCATTGCATACAGGAAGGTAGAGTAGTTGGCATCAAAAAACAACCTCCCAGGTACACAAGTAAATACATTGGGCTCCAATACTTTTTTCATCTCGTAGATCACTCCGTTGCTACACATGTGTGCTGAAGCTATGTCGTTCTTGCCCAGGATCATCGGGTCACCAAAAGAGTTGAAATAAGATTGTGATATTTTTGAAATCAATCCCAAAGATCTTGAAAGCTGTGTTTGCAGAATGTAATATAAGGTAACCTTTGGAACGCTGTCGATCGAAGTATAAGTTTTTAATACTGTCCTGTTCAAGTAATCCTGCAATACCTCGTTCGAAGGTAAGAAGGCGGTGAACATATCTTTCATACGAACTTCATTCCCTGTAAAGGCGCCTTGTTCTTCGGCAATGTTGGAAACCAAATCGTACGACTTGCTGTACTGTATTTCTTTGTCGACTACTTTTGTAGTGGAATAATTGGCAAAGCGTTGCAAAATGTCGTAATACAGTCCAAATTTGTCCTTGTGCTCCCTGAGGTATTCCTCAATGTTTTTCTGTGGCGGAACAACCTGGTCAATGAGGTAAATAAATCCGTTGGATGTACGTACTTCTTGCTTGGTCACGGCTGCATTTCCCCAGTTCAACCCCACTGCTGACCATTTGCTGTCTGGATACATGTAGGTATAGTCGCTGCCATCGGCTGCTCCGAAGAAATCTTCAAAGTAATCGGAACTGAACAGCGGGACCAGTTTTTTACCAGTAAACATAGTGATCTCTTTACCCCTTAAGCTGGCATTTTGGTAATATTCAGGAACCACTTCTTTGTAAGGGATCGAAGTACTTTCGGTAGGTTTCCTGAAAAACAATCCTGCATACTCTCCCGTTGGTCCCTGAAGTTCTGACCAAACATATTCATAGATCAACTGAAATCTTGATCTCGGGTTGGGCAATACATGGAGGGTGAATAACTGAACGGCTTCGTCCTTGGAAAGGCTTTCTACCGATTGTATGCCGTTGGCGGCAAAATAGGCATTAAAAGAACTGTCGTTGGGTACGAATAACGTGTTTAACGTTTTTTCGATGGTAAATGTCTGGCCTGCCATGTCCATTAATTTGAGAAAGATCGTGTAATTACCCTTTCCTTGCAGAGTTTCTACACTTGATCCTCCCAGCCATGGTGGATCTTCGTATCTGTCCTGATTTTTTGAACAGCCGAATACTCCTAACAGAACCAATGCAATAGCTGCAACTTGGATGAGCTGGAATCTTTTCATCATGATTAGATTATTAAAAGGTTATTAAATTGTCAGGTCGTAAATATAGGACTAAATGTTAATATTTGCTACAAATGGTATATAAATGTTATAGATATTTTTTTAAACAGTACTTTAAAACCTTGGCTTTACCGTTAAATGGGTTGATATTTATCAGTTTTTTGTGTGACATATTTTTAGGTATTTTCGAACATTCCCGGTGTTAATTTTAAGCATTCCTGATGTTAATTTTATGCCTATTATTTTCATATAAATTTACACTATTTTAAGATTGGAAAGTAATTTTACTTGAATGTTTATGAAGCTTAAAAGGAATAAACTTTTTTTTATCAAATAGGTGTAAAATATTTTAGTGCATGAATTCACGGCAAGCATCCGTCCGTGAAATTGCGTCAAGGCAAAGTCACCTTCAATTCAATGGAGAAAAACGCTGCCAATGCGCAAAAGTAATGAGTAAAAACTCCGACAGCATGTAAAAAAACATTCGTCCAATATACGGATAACAGCAGAAACAGGTTCCATCGAAATAGGTCAATTCATATTTTAAAGGTGCATCGCACCGGCATTATGGTCGCCCAGTAGCCAATCGAATATTTAGCTGTTACACGAC
>DMFR01000484.1:0-7489 GCA_003450125.1 Prolixibacteraceae bacterium
CATCCGCAATGCACGGAGCATAGTTCATCGAATGGATCAAAACCCCATTGAATTTCTTTTGAATATTCCAGAAGAGGATTGGATCGGATTTGCAGATTTTAAGCACCGTACGTTTAACAGCATGGACTGCCTGTATTTTCTAAAGTCACTTCGGAATATTTATCGGAATCATGGAGGATTGGAAGCCGTCTTTACAACTGGATTTCAGAAAGATCAAACGATTTACAGCGCTTTGGTTCATTTTAGGAAGGTGTTTTTTGAGTTGGAACATGAACGCCGGACTGAAAAACACGTTTCGGATGTTGCAAAAGGTGCGGCAGCAAAACGTTTGAACATGTTTCTTCGGTGGATGGTACGTTCAGATCAGTTGGGGGTTGATTTTGGATTGTGGAAGCAAATTCCATCTTCAGCCCTGATGCTTCCGCTGGATGTCCACACGGGGAATGTGGCACGCAAACTTGGACTACTTACCCGCACACAGAATGACTGGAGGGCAGTCGAAGAAATCACACAAAAGCTCCGGGAATTTGATCCTGAAGATCCCATCAAATATGATTTTGCATTATTTGGACTTGGCGTTTTTGAAAAGTTCTGATAGTGGAAATGATACAAACACTGCTGAAACTTCCGACAATCCGACAATCCGACAATCGTCAATTTTATACTCTTATAGGAATAAGCAGTTAAACGACCCGTTGATCAGCAATACTGTCCCTTTCGTCTTGCCCCAGTTCTTCAGCTGATTGTAACACTTGAAAATGGATAGTGTCGGATTGTCGGTATTGTAGTAGTAATGTCCAGAAAATCCGTGTCTTTCTCTAAGTATTTTGCAGAAAACCATAAGGAGAACATCCTATTATTAAATCGATCTCAATTTAATTGAACCAATACGATAATTTTAGCACCAAGGCCCGATTACGGGGATTCCAGGTGCCGATGTAGTAATTGTCGGTATAAACTACAAACAGGTCGGAAACGGGCTTATAACGCCATTGAAACCGCATATTTATATTCATGTTGTCGATTTGCTCATTGTACTGGACGTACGTTGAAAAGAAAACCTTATCGCTCAGGGTCAGATCAAATTTAGGTCCCAGAAGCCAAAAATCAGCCTGTTCGAATGGCAAAGGAAGTTGAATATCGGTATAAGAGAAAAGAAATGACAGATTCATGTAAGGCTGGTAACGATAGGTCATCTGCCCTTTAATCTGATTGATTCTTCCACTATAAAAACCTCCTGTAGAAGCTGTTGCAGAATAATTAAACAGATTGCGGGTATTCGAATAATAATCAAAAAATCCCGAATAGGTAGTATATTCACTTCCTTTTTCCAGGACAGTTTTACTAATGTGAGTAGGATCAAAATCCTCGCTTAATCGAGTATAGTTATTCTTCACCCCTCCGTCCACAATTACGCGGTTTTTGAATTCAAATTTATATTGAAGCGTAACTTCATGATCGAGCTGAAGGTTGTATCCCGAATTAAAATAATAATTTCCACCCAGGGAGAAGCCATGACTGACAACTCTTCTATTTGGAATCCACAAATAACCGAACTCTGGATTAATCCGCTGATATCCTTTACGGGGAACATAACCGGATTCAGCAATGTAATTATCTCCCACGGTGGCTTGCACAACAGCACCATGAAGCTGGCGGGCATTGTAGGCCAGATAAGTACCCTGGGCATATTGTTTGCCCTGATTCTCAGGACTAAATGAACGGTGGTAGAACATCTTACCGAACCACTTATTATTTTTGCTCGCCAAATTATAGTCGATCCCGGCAATACGATTAAAATTCTGCTGACCGGGTTCATCCATATATTCCTTGTTCACCAGAATCATCCCGATGTTTGATCGTGCAAACAGCTTACGCTGAATAGATGCCACCAGAAAATTACGAGACAACTGATCAGTGGTCCGTTCAGTTTGCATATCAAGAAGGCCCAATCGCCAGTTCTTATCCAAGCTGCCGCTAAGGCGTGCACCAGCCAGTACAGGAGCGTCCAACCCAATACGGCGTGAAAAAAATGGAGTGATTGAAGCAAATCCATATCCGGAAAAGAGATCGCTGTTTTCCAGAAAAAACTGCCGCTTTTCAGGATAAAACAATTCAAAACGATCAAGGTTGGTGACCTGCTGGTCCACTTCAGCCTGTGAAAAATCAGGATTGTAAGTCAGGTCAAGATTCATTGAAGTGGTTATTCCCAACTTGGTATCAAATCCGAAATCCTTATGATACCTGGTTTTCCCTCCAGCTTCGAAGTCCCTGACAGCACTTTCAAAAACATAGGGAATAACAGAGAACATCATTTTTGATTTGGGGAGTGGTTTGTCCCATTGCAAAACACCCGTATAAGCCAGACTTGCTGTTGGAAACTGCCGGGGAACAGGTGCCCAGGAGGATTTTTCATTGGTTTTCAAATCGAGCCGGCTAAAATTGACATACCAGCGATCAGTTCCTGATTTAAACCGAATGGATCGAAAGGGGATTTTCATTTCAGTTACCCAGCGATCCTTATATTGCGTTGTTTTGGAGTCCCATTTGCAATCCCAGTTCAGGTTGACTGAACTTCCTCCCGACATGGTTCCATCCCATTTTGCTCCCGAAGCAGAAGCTCCGAATGAAAAACCATTGGTCTGATCAAGAAAAGTATCAAAAAATACGAGCACATTGTCATTGTTCCCAAAGATAAAATCACGTCTGAATGATTCCATGATTCGTTTGCCCGGGACGGTATCAAAAAACGTCACCCCCAGATAAAAAGCTTTGTCATCGTATGTCATTACCACCTCCGATTTTGATTTTGCCTTACCGGTGTCAACCGGCAGCACCAATCTAAAATCATTGGCCTTTTCTGCCTTTTCCCAATCCGGTTCACTGATCAATCCATCGATCTTGATAGGACCATTTGCTTTTTTAATATGAAGAATAAAATTCTCATTATTCTTGTGAATAACAGTATCTGTTTTTATCCCTTTAATGGGAGAAAACGCATTTCCTGAAGAATAGGTGAGAATGTTCAGAAGTAAAAACAGACCAAGAAAGAAGAATCTCATTGAATTGGTTTAGTGGTTAGGCTTGATAAGTTGGTCAAAAATACAAAAACCTGAACACCGACAAAGTGTCATAATCAAATAATTGTCAATGGGATGTTGTATTTCATCAATTGAGTCCTTAAAATTGACCAGTCCAATTCCTCCTGATATTTCCCATCAAAGTTCCCGACCCAAAAAGTTATTTCCTGCTTGCAACCTTTTCTGGCTCAACTTTAAATTCCTCGGGCTGATAAAGTAGAAGCACATCACCTTCCTTTAATGTTTCCGCAACAGTTGCGAACAGATCATTCTGTGCAGTGAGCTCAATGGGCTGCTCAGTTACATGGCCATTCCTCTTCAGATAGACTATCTTTTTTCCACCTTTTGTAAAAATAGACTTAAGGGGAACGAGCAATTGATCCTTGACATTACTTACAATGATATCATTATTGGAGGACATGCCAGGCTTAAGTTCCTTGTCTGATTTTTCGAACCGGATGATTATCTTAAAGGCTTTCATGTCAAAATCCTTGTGATCTTCGCCAATGGTGGCTATTTTGATCACGTTTCCGAGGAAAACCTTGTCAGGAAGGGCATCAATCTTTATCCTTACACTGTCATTCAAGTGAATTTTGGCGATGTCTATTTCCTTGACGTAGGTTTCAGTGATCACCACCGACATGTCGGGCAAGGTGG
The DNA here is from genome assembly GCA_003450125.1 of Prolixibacteraceae bacterium. Lineage (GTDB taxonomy): Bacteria > Bacteroidota > Bacteroidia > Bacteroidales > Prolixibacteraceae > Aquipluma. Next base: position 3,738 of record DMFR01000484.1, read on the forward strand.
CAAGTAATGGGCGCCAGATACTGAGTTCGGAATCTTTCCCATAGGATTTCCCAGACCAGTCTTTTGCAAACATCACAATTCCATCTTGAGGAGTCCTGATGGTAGTTGCAGCAATGGCTTTCTGGTAACTATCAATCTGCTTTTGAAGCCGGTCTACCCAAGTCTGGGTACGCCCCACCTGAATTTTAAGCCTGTTTTTAGCCAGCAGATAGTCCCTCTTTATCTTTTGAACCTGAAGCTCTGCCTTTTGATAATTCATTTGGGTTTTACGCTGATAAGCTTCTGATTCATATTTGGATTGTTCAAGATCAATCTTTTCATATTCGAGGTCGAGTTGAGCATTGACAATGTCCTGACGCTTATTGGAAAGGTTAACCGTCGAGTCCAGTATGGCATTGCGAAGATCAGCATCATTTTTTTCCTTGTCCTGAATCTGGGTTCGCATCATGTTCATGATTTGACTTTCATCAATCTTGGCAATGTAGTCCCCCTTTTTTACTGCTTTCCCTTCAAGGATTACATCGACAATTTTAATCTGGTAGATTCTCAATTCCTCGTTGCAAATCTCATCAGGGAGCTTGATTTCCGTATATTTCTCACCTTTGACTTCTCCCTTACAGTTAATAACCGATTCCAGGTTTCCTCTCTTCACTTTACAGCTTTTATCCGAATCAGGGCTGATCCTAAACCAAAAGAAGACAGCAATAGCCATCACAATAATCGATGTGGCTACAATCCAGTATTTTTTGTTTTTATGCATCTTCAGGTTATTTTGCAATAATTTTATCATATTCGGCACTCAGGCTTTGCCCCTTTTCAAAATCATACAAGGCGAGCATACGCAGGCGATAATAATAATTCCAATAGGTCTTAATGGCATTAATGTAAGCCTTCTTTGCCGACTCGCGGTCATTGCGTGCAAGATTGAGTTTAATCACATCCACCTTGCCGATCAGGAACCGCTGGAAGGTAACTTCGTATCCCTTTTGTGCAACAATATCAGCTTTGGTGGCATTGCGAACCTGTTCGGCCTGAAGGTTGAATTCCATCACGGACTGGAATATGTTCTGTTCAAAGTCGATGCGTGCTTGTTTGATGCGTGCAATGGCCACCTCGCGGGTTGATTCAGCCATCATCTTCCTTCCCTTGTTGCGTCCCCAATCCAGGATAGGCACCGTAAGACCAATTCTGGCACGTTGACTTTGACCTGGATTATCGTATACCATATCAATATCCTTGGCAGACTGGTTAAGCCCGTAAACTGCATAAATATTGGTACTTATGCCAGATTCGGAGTGAGCCCTTGCCACTTCACGATCCTGTTCAAGCATTTGTTGTTCTTGGTCCAGGATCACTGGATTGTTTTTCAATGCCAGGGTCAATGCTTCATCGGCATTAATTTGCAATTCCGGAATGATGGAAGGTACCAGGCAGTTGATCTTGGTTTTTTTATTCAACATCAGGTAGGAATTCAATCCCGATTGCGAACGCTCTACTTCCAGTTTGGCACCACTTAAGGCCTGAATGGCGTTTAACTGGTTCAATTCAAGGTTCAGCAATTCATCCTGGGTAACTGTTCCCACCTGAAAGCGGCCCTTGCCTATTTTATACAAAGTATCGGCATTGGACAAACTGTTTTCAGCAATCTTCAACTGAATCTGTGCCTCTACAAGGTCGAAGAACATCGAAGTTGATTTCATGGCCATGGTCTCCTGGGACTGAATAAACTCCTTCTTCGCTTTTTCAAATTTGAGCGGTTCGATCTTTGATTCCCATCTTAAGGCATTAAACCCGTTTAAGGTTTGCGAATAACCTATACTTACAGGCGTGGCCTGGTAGGATGTTGACTTGTTTCCACTAAAATTCTTCGACATGCCCAAATCTGAGCTGAGAAACAGGTTTCCGCCTGTCAGGCCAACCTTCTGATTCAACTGCATCGTGATATCGGAGTTGGCATAATAGACCAGGTAATACCTGTATACGGAGTCCTGGACATTGTACTCCCTGCTTTGTGAATGGTTAAAATCAAGCGGAGTGGCTGTCATACTTAAGCTTGGCAATTTATCAGCCTTATAGTAGCGAAATTGCCAATAACTGGAAAGATAGGTGTTTTTATACCTGAAAGCATCCAGGGAATTCTGGTTTCCCAGTTTAATCACTTCATCCAGGCTTAGGCTGAAGGATTCCTGCTGGGCATTTAGTTGTAGGCCAAATCCTGAAAACAATACGATCAGGAAAAGAAATATTTTATTCATGGTCAATTTGGTTTGATGGTGGTTTAGGCGCGTAAGGATTCAACCGGGTCTTTTTCGGCAGCCCGCTTGGCAGGCATATAGCCAAACATGATTCCCACAAGAGCCGAAACTCCAAATGCGATGAATATGCTGAAAAAGGAAATGATTGTCTTTATATCAAATACCGCTGTAATAATCTTCGAAAGGATGATGCCAAGTACAATGCCGATGATTCCTCCTGAAATACTGATCAGTGTTGATTCTGCCAAAAACTGAGCGACAATGTCTTTTCTGGAAGCGCCGATGGCCTGACGCGTACCAATTTCGCGGATGCGCTCCATCACCGATGCCAGCATGATATTCATGATCCCGATACCCCCCACGATGAGCGAAATGCCCGCAATAGCCCCCAGAACAATGTTGAACACTTTCTTGGTACGTTGCTGTTGTTTGAGCAGCAACTCTGGAATGGTCACCTCAAAATCATACAATCCTGAATGGCGACGCAAAAGCAGCCGTTTGACAATGTTGGCAGTTACACCCAGCTGCTCGGTTTCTTTCACCTGGAGGATGATCTTATCCAGCTGATTGGGATTCTTGTCATCGGCCTGTGTCAGTTCATTCTGACCCGTAACAATAATCATTCTGCGGCGTGCATTTGAGGCTTCTACTTCATCAGCCCTGATCAATGCCCTGTTCTTGAATCGCATCAGGATCGTTTGCGCGGGTACAAATATCGTATTGTCCGAACTGCTGATTCCCATCTCATCGGAAGCAGAAGCTGTAAAATCACGACGTTCCACCACTCCGATAATCTTCAGCCAGATCTGTCCGCATTTAATTGACTTGCCAACGGGATTCTCCTGGTTGAAAAATACAGTCTTGATATTATCCCCTATGATGCAAACTGGCTGACCGTTATCGGCATGAATCTGTCTAAATATCTCGCCTAACTGTAACTTAATATTGAAAATACTGAAGTAATTTGAATTCACCCCTTCGAGCACCACCGGCTTGCTTTTCCCGTCAATGATGGCTGAGTAGTGATAGGAAATCACAGGACTAACCATACTGATGGTAGGGATGACCTCTTGCATGGCCTTCAAATCCAGCAATGTCAACCCCTTTGAGAATTTCTTGGCTCCCGGTTGATCTTTCGCACTCTCCTTGCTTCCGTCTGTTGATACCTGGCTTGGAGTAACGATGATGTTATTGACCCCAACCATCTTAATCTGCTCCAGAATTTCCTGTTCTGCTCCATTGCCTATGGCCATCATGCTGATCACTGCTGCAACGCCAAAGATGATGCCCAGCGCCGTCAGAATTGACTTCAGCTTATTGGCTATAATTGCCTCAAAGCCAATTACTATATCATGAAAATATTTCTTAAATATCATAGTCGCTTATTTATTGGGCACATCATTTATCCTGGAAGTCTTGAGCTGCATCTTCTCTGCAGCGCCCATGGGAACAACTGCAGCCTGCTTTTTCTGCTCTGCCTCCCGTTCCTTGTCTGCC
>DMFR01000484.1:7679-15704 GCA_003450125.1 Prolixibacteraceae bacterium
CGTTCCTTGTCTGCCAGTATTTTGGCATTCTCCTTTTCTTTTTTCATTTCGGTGTAAATCTCGGTACCTTTAAAACTCAGTTCACCGGCATCCTTGGGTTCTGTCAGCCAAACCACATCGCCCTTTTTAAGCCCCTTTCTGATCAACACATGATTTTCATTTTCATCACCCAGCCATACAATTTGCTTTACGGGCTTTCCTACCCCGGTATAGACATATTTCAGACTGTCGTTTTCAAAAACGGCATCCGAGGCCACCATCAGTGTATCGGCGAAAGTGCCCGCCTCAATGGCATTGCTGGTGGTCATAGCCGGTTTAAGGTCCTTATCTACCCCGAATATCTTTATTTTTACCTCAAAAACCTTTGCATCGCTATTGGGCATTGCCTGACCGATGTTGGCCACCGATATCACCTCCCCGGTAAGCTGCTTTTCAGGAAATGCATCAATTCCAAGTTTCACTTTCTGTCCTGTTTTGATTTTCGAGATGTCGATCTCATTGATATAAGTTCTTGAAATCAGGTTGGTCATCTCTGGTATGGTGGCAATGGTCGAATTGTACAATCCTACCTTCGATCCTGTTTTCATGATCTCTCCCCAGGGAAACTTCAGGTAAGTCAGTATCCCGGCCTTTGGTGCCCTAACTTCCAGGGAGTTGAACAGTTTTTCCAGTTCCTGGGATCGTTCCAGAACCTGCCGATAATTAATGTATCTGCGCTGTACCCTATTTTCCTCCTGCTGGGTCTTCAACACATAGGCCCTCTTTTCCTGTTCCAGTCTGCGGGCGGCCTTGTCATTGTCCATGCTCGCTTTCTTCTGTATCGACGGAGATTCGTACACCGACTCATCCATGATGATCTTTTTCTCTGCCACATCAAGCTGTGCATTCACAATCACGTCGCGTTGATTGCTCAGGTTCAGGTTCGAGTCAATCTTGCCATCTTCATACTCCGACTGCGTTTTCTCCATTTCATCCTGAGCCAGCTTGATTTGTTCTTCAACCGCCTTGTGGTCCAAGGTAGCCACGTAATCTCCTGAATCGACCCAGGTGCCTTCATCAATCATATCGGTAATGGCCAATTCATAGATGCGAAGGTTCCGGTCTTTCAGCTTTTCGGGGATCTCAATGCTCGCTGATTTTTCTGATTCCAGTTGGCCGGAGGAGAATACAATGGAATTGAAGGTTCCTCGTTCAACGCTGGCTGTAATATTATTGGCATTTGTTTCGCCTTTGGAAAAAAACAGATAGAGTAACACTACCAGCAACACCGCTGGAATTGCTCCATAGAGGATCTTTTTGTTATTCATTACAGAAGTTGGTTTATATTTTATAGTTGGCTTTATTCCACTTGGCAAATGAACGAATAAATATCGTCATTCTCACCTTTCATCTTCATCCAATCACTTGGAAAACGGGAAACATGATGATATATTTTCGATCAACTATTATGCCAAATTTGTATCCAAAACATATGTTTCATTACATATTTTCAATTTTTATTCTTCATTTACATCCTAAATTAAAAATAGTGGTTCAGAAGTGAAACATTCTTAAAACCTTTTATGATTTATTAAGTAAAAAAGGTTGTAAATTAGTAATGGGAACTAACACAAAAACCGATGCGAATTCTCCTTTTCATTTTAATTGGTCTGGGAATTTCCAATGTCTTTGGCCAGACACCAGGAACGGCGCTCCTGTCCGCTATTGTCGTGGGCCCCGATTCCATCCCCGTGCCTGGTGTAGCCATCATCAATGCCCGTACCGGTCATACGGTGCGTACCAATCAAAAAGGATTTTTCCAAACTGAAATTGCAGCAGATGACTCTGTATTCATCTATCACATCTCCTATAAGAGGCAATTTGCCAGCCAAAATGACAACGGGAAAATCATTGTGCTCGAACCTCAGATCAATGAGTTAAAGCAAGTGAATGTAACGGACAACGCGATCCAGGAAATGAGGGCCCTTCAGCAAACGGTCAACGACATCAAGCGCATGGCCCCAAAGAAAAAAGCAATGGATACGATAAGCGCCCGCCAACAAATGTTTATTGACCAGAATGGCTCTTTTCACAAAGGCTTTAAGCCTTTCTTCGGACCAACAATCCACATTCCCCTTGAGAAGATGGTAGCTTCTCTAGCCGGCAACGAGGATAAACGGGAGAGAAAGAAACTTACTTCACATTACCATTTGGTCAAAAAGAAAGACAATGAATAAGGGAATTAAAAAATTCATTTAAAGTCTAAACAAAAGCAGTTGTATATCCGTATTGTAAAATCAAAAACTACTATTATGAAGCTATTAATCATCCTTTTAGTGGCGATGTCAATGGGATATGATGCCAATTCGCAAAACAAGATAGAGGTCCAAACAACTGAAAAAGAGATGACACAAGGTCCTCAAACAGCATTCACCATGCTGATTCCTAAATCAAAGGCAAAAGAAGTAGAAATGCTTTGGAATAAGTATGTGAACAACCGACCTGCCAATGAACGGTTCAAAAATCTCACTACCGGAGTGGGCAACATTTTTAAAAGCAAGGATAAAAAGACCAAACGGGATCCTTTGAAGATGGAAAAGAAAGGTGATGAATTGCATGTAAAGTCCATTGAACTGGATAAAATATCCCTGTATCCGATGGATATATATGCTGTTATCAACCAATTGCCCGAGGGATGCCAACTCAGTGCTTTTTTTCAATACACCGATTCTGTTTTTATTAATCCATCCAATACCCCTGAAGACAGGCTAAACTTAATTTCAGACTTTGTACGTGACTTCGGGCGTGAAGCCTATAAGAATGTAGTTGATGAACATATCAAATTGGCCAACAGGGATGTTTCACGAGAGGAAAGCAATTTAAAAGAGCTTCATGCCGGTATCCAGAGAGCCGAAAAATCAATCACCCGTGACGAAACACTGATCCAGCAGTACAACACCAAAATTTCTGAACTTAGGAATGACAGTGCTAGCATGATTGAAGCCATTGCTTCGAAAAAGAAGGAATTCTCTGAGATGAGTAAAGATTCTGCTGATTTTGAGAATACCAAAGCTGAATTAAAGTCCCAAGAAAAGGAGAAAGCAAGGATTCCAAGAGAAATCAGACTCCTGGAAGGAAAAATTAAATCCAAAGAACTGGATATTGAATCGGCCAGAAACCAGATCGCGGAGAATGAACTTGAAATAAAAAACCAGCAAGCCGTCGTTCAGGAAAAGCAACAAATTGCTGAAGAATTAATCAGGGAAAAAGGGGAAATTCAGTAATTCTGTGAGGATGGAGAAAATGAGAAGGTGAGAAGGTGAGAAGGTGAGAAGATGAGAAATGAGAGGATGCTGCAAGTTTCAAGTTCAAAGTTGCATGCCGATCCACTGCGATTTGCCCAATGTCTCATTTTCTCATTTTCTCATTTTCTCATTTTCTCATTTTCTCACTTTCTCACTTTCTCACTTTCTCACTGCCGGAATTTCCCAGCTGTTCTGGATTTCAGGAGACCAGCAGTTTGATATCTTCAATAATGCTCTGGGCCAGTTGGTCAGCCTCCTTCATCGAAGGGGCCTCTGCATAGATGCGGATAATGGCCTCCGTGTTTGATTTGCGCAGGTGTACCCACCGGTCTGCAAAATCAATTTTTACCCCATCAATGTCTGTCACCTGTTCGTGCCCGTATTTGAGTTTCATCCTTGAAAGGATGTCATCCACATCAATTTCAGCAGTCAACTCTATCTTATTTTTTGAAATAAAGTAATCAGGATAGGTACGCCTCAGTTCTGAACACTTCATGCCCGATTTGGCCAGTAGGCTCAGGAAAAGGGCAATTCCAACCAGTGAATCTCGTCCGTAATGCGATGCCGGGTAAATGATCCCCCCGTTGCCTTCACCGCCGATTACAGCATTGGTCTCTTTCATCTTCGCAACTACATTTACCTCCCCCACAGCCGCGGCATTATAAATTCCCCCATGTCTTTGGGTAATATCCCTCAGGGCTCTTGATGAGGACAAATTAGAAACCGTATTGCCGGGAGTCTGGCTTAGCACATAATCAGCAATGGATACCAATGAATACTCTTCGTTGAACATCGATCCATCTTCGCTGATAATGGCCAGACGGTCCACATCAGGATCGACGACGAATCCTACATCTACCGCCCTTCCTCGAATAATTGCAGCAGTCTCTACCAGGTTTTCTGGCAACGGCTCTGGCGTATGGGCAAAATGGCCCGTTGGCTCACAGTTGATTTCAACAATTTCTTTCACGCCCAGGGCTTTGAGCAATGCTGGGATTACTACCCCGCCTACAGAGTTGACCGCATCAATGGCCACTTTGAATCCTGCTTTGCGGATGGCTTCCACATCCACCAAATCAAGGGCAAGGACCTGCTTTATATGAATGTCGGTATAATCTTTATTTGCAACCGTTCCCAAATCATCCACATCTGCAAAAACGTATGATTCATGTTCTGCAATGTCCAGCACAATAGCGCCTTCTGCAGCATTGAGGAATTCACCCTTATCGTTGAGCAGTTTGAGCGCATTCCACTGTTTGGGGTTATGACTGGCAGTCAGGATGATCCCCCCCTGCGCCTTCTCTTCCGCCACGGCAATCTCGGTGGTAGGCGTGGTAGCCATGCCCAGGTCCACCACATCGCAGCCCATACCATTGAGCGTCGACACAACAAGTGACTGCACCATGGGCCCCGAGATACGGGCATCACGGCCCACTACCACCGTGATCGACTTCCCCGGATGTTGCATTTTCACCCATTCGGCATAAGCAGCCGTGTATTTGACTACATCAAGCGGGCTCAGTCCCTCCCCCGGTCTTCCGCCAATTGTTCCACGAATTCCTGAAATTGATTTAATTAAGGTCATGCCTATCTATTTGATGGTTGATGAATGTTGAGCAATAATCTTCTCCTGCCTACAAGAGGCCGGTAATGCAAATATAAGGACTTCGAAGCCGATATTTTATGCTTAATGAAAAAGAATTTAACAGTTATTGATACAAGTTACAATTTCTGGCAAGTGCATGCTTTAACCTCTCATTTGTTTTACGGTTAATATCTTTGCAAGCATTTGATTGTCACTCTTTCTATACAATGAAATCAATGTTTTTATCTGATTCCCAATTTCTTCTACATGATTTAATTGGAATATGATTTTGTCCGTTGAATTGCAGTTGCCAAAATAGAAGATATCCCGATAGATGGTCGTTAGCTCATTGGCCTTTGGGCAATATTCAAAAAAGCACCTGTCTGCAATGATAGGATAAGAGGCAAAATACAATAATCCGATTCCATTGATGTCGTAATAGGGGTTAATATTATATTCCCATACAAAAGAGGGATCATTGGTGATGGAAAACTCGCCGAAATCTGAAGAAATATGATCCAGCAATCCTTTTCGCAAAAGCCTGTATTCATTTAAAAACAACGGCGTATTCGATAATTGTATAATTTGGTTTGTTCTGTTTTGAGGTGCGCTCTTGATGATTGTATTATTGTTCTCATTTTCTCTTATTGAAAATGTAGTCATGAGTGTTGCATTGATATTTTTAACATCACAACTAGCCGTGATACTACTTAAAAATGAATGATTCCCAAACCCTTCAATACTTGCATTAAATTCTATCATCTCGTTTTCTAAAAATTCATTTAAAGGTGAAATCGTATAGTTCACTCTTACAAAAGTTGCATACAGTCGGTTCCCTGCATCATCCACCAATTCCGATGATTTCTTGTTAAAGCCTTTCGAGATCAATTGCCAATGAATGTCGCCCAAATATTTTAACAGCCAGTTTTCTGACAATGCACAATTGGCCATTTGAGGCATTCTAATTTCTATATTATCTAAAAGCCTGACAGGTATTTTTTCTTCTTCAAAATTAACCTGAGCCCGATCTCTGTTGCTATGAAAGTATTCTAAGGCTTCAGCCAGTGTTTTGAATTTATACCATAAACCATCAGGGATTTCAAAGTTGAAATATTTTTCTAACGCAACCCTGAGAGCCACAAGATCAAGACTATCAATATGAGTATTGATGATCGGTGTGTATAAGTCTTCCTCCGATACTTTCGAGATTTCATTTTGCAATATTCTTAGATATTGTTTCATCAGAAAATCAATTCATCAAAAGATAAAATGAATTCGTTCACTTGGTCTAATTATTTATATCCCATAACGATTACCCCTGCGACCAATTTGTAATACCTGTTCGTAGGCGGAAATTTGACACTCACCGATAGGCTTAATAAAACATCCTGAATACCATCTACAAAATCAGGATTAAGATGATATTGCCTCAAGAAAACAGGGTCTGTAATCGAAAAATCGTATGTGAAATTATTATAGCTGAAGACCATTCTATGTTGAGGGGCTGTCCGATCTTCATACACCTTTTCAATGATTTCAAATTGTTTCGGCTTGACCAACATTAAAGAATATTTCAACTCCTGAATAACCTCTTCCGATAAGGAAGGATAGCGTGTTTTGAAAATATACCTGCGGTCTTCACACAGGCAATTCAATCTGTCCTTATCAAAAGTCCCCACTTTGTGAATGCCCGCTTCATCAAAATGGACGTTCTCCGATTGATAATAATGAGGGGCTGGGGTCGTGTTACTCACTTCAAGAATATCTAATAGCTGATATGGAAGCGCTATATTGTTGGGCACTTCTCCATGCAGTGTATGACAAGTAGGTCTTACCCACATGGGCTTTCCAAATTCCAATATTGGATTATTATTTTTATCCAATATGATGCCTGCCAGGCATCTGCCACCTTCCTTAAAAGAATTTCCTAAACAAACGAAACGAGTGTCCATAGCTTATTCTATGAGGTGAATAATTTCAATATCTTGATTTGCGTTTTTTAAATACTCTGCAAGCAAACGTCGATGGCACCGGTCAGGCTGATGTTCACTACACAACAGACAGCTGTCGTTCAATTTTTCAAAATCTATTTCCTGAATGATATTTCTGGTATCGAGCAGGCTGATGTATTGAGTTTCATATTGAGCCCAGTCAATTCTTTTATCCCTGTAATTGGAAAGCAATTCTTTGGTGGGCGCTAAATTGATATGATGCTCGTATGCAATCCCTCCAATTTCCTTTGCAAAGAATTCCAGGTCTTTCCCCTTTGCAAAACCAGCCAGTTGAGAAACATTGTTTAACCGTGTGTCGATTATTTTATTTACACCTGCATTCTTAAGCAAGGTGAAAAAAGCAGCAGCTGTTTTTTCCGTAAATCCAATGGTAAATAACTTAATCATAGTCATCTTCTTTTTGGGGATTTGAATGGGTAGAAAACCCAATTTCCTGGTTTTTAAACCGGTAAGCCGCTTTTAATCGCTCTTCATCAGTGATCTGGGGATTGAATAAATCTTTCTGGGGTAATTTCTTTTCGAATTTACTGATGAGTTCTCCTTCCAATTCTGAATTGGATTTAAGGGATTTATCTTTCAAAATATGTTTTACCGCAAATCCATCTTCCTCTAAACCAACAGATACCATCGAAAAGCGATGACAATCCAATGGTTCGCTTTCCGAACACATGATGGCCATTACATAACCCTTCTCGATCCCTTGCCAAACCCTTTCAAGACCTTTTTGAAAGAACCATGACTTTCTGACCTTCTCAAAATCCAGTTTACCTTCAGAATCCAATAAATTAGGGTCTGTCTGTCTTGCGCCAAATTGTTCAGCAAAATGCAGATAGATAATTTTATTGTTTTTCAGAAAGTTCTTCAAGGGCTCTTGATTATATTGGGGGTTATACGAACTCGCCGCAACACTTCTAACATCGATAACGCAGTTCACCCCATATTCCCTTAACAGTTCAAGAAAATAATCAATGTGATGCGTCGAGTGTCCGATGGTATATATGATTGGATAATCCATATTGTACTTTATTGTGTGATTGAGTATAGGTTTAAATAGTAATAGTTGATTTTAGTCAAAGTTGATGGGTTTATGCTTTATTCAAATATACAAAATTCAACCATAATTTATGCTCATTTCATAATTAAT
>DMFR01000140.1:0-300 GCA_003450125.1 Prolixibacteraceae bacterium
AGGTATTTACAGCCCTGAAAGGCATCCCGATACGCATGATTTCTTATGGAGGGAGCCATCACAACATTTCGGTTCTGGTAAAAACAGATCTCAAAAAACAAACGCTTCAGGCCATCAGCAATGATCTTTTAAACAATTAAACTTATAAATATACAAATAAGCACTGATTATCTGATGATTAATAATATCAAGATTGTTTCAAACACCTAGAGAGGAAGAATAAATAAATGTTCAACTTAATTATTTTACGATAAATCTTATTTTTTTGTGATTTTATTAAGTTTGAATTGAAAATTATTT
>DMFR01000140.1:508-980 GCA_003450125.1 Prolixibacteraceae bacterium
TTATTATGAAAACAGGTAAAGTTAAATTTTTCAACGAATCTAAAGGATTCGGTTTTATTAAAGACAGTGAATCTGATAAAGAATACTTCGTTCACGTTTCAGGTTTGGTTGACCAAATCAGAGAAGACGATGAAGTAACTTACGAACTTCAAGAAGGAAGAAAAGGGTTAAACGCGGTAAATGTTAAGCTAGCATAATAGTCTAATATTTTTAAGATTTAAAGTTCGAAGCCTTGCAATTTTTGCAAGGCTTTCTTTTTGTATATTTACCAATGCAATTATTGCGGATCAATATTTAGTATCAAATGATATTCTTGTGGGGAAAGCAGAAGAAGAAGAATTTCAATCTGGATTAAAAAAAATATTATTCTCCTTTCCGGAACCTTAGTAACCAAGTCAACCACCGGAATAAAACCTTATCTACCTTATTTTCAACATAGAAGGCAGATAAGGTTAGGGGTTAGAGTTTGATC
>DMFR01000140.1:1103-1554 GCA_003450125.1 Prolixibacteraceae bacterium
GGTTAGGGGTTAGAGTTTGATCTCTGTTACTAAGGTTTTTATAAGAAAGGTAGGTTAAAATACAATTTCTGTGTGTTTGGTTTTGGAAAACGCTTCCCAAAAATATTAAGTAATCCAATATACGCCTCTCATGAAAAATATTTATTTCTTCATTTTAGCTCTCATTACCTTCACCTCCTTCTCCTTTGGGCAGAGTAAAAGCAAGGCAAGCTTCTTCCCTATTGCAGTCTGGCTTCAAAGTCCAGAGAATGCCATCAGATACCATCAAGATGGAGGAATCAACCTGTACATCGGGTTGTGGAGAGAATTGGATGAACAGCAATTTGATCTGCTAAAAAGAGCCGGGATTCAACTTATCTGTGAACAGAATGCTTTCGGGCTGGCCCATAAAGCCGAGCCGACTATCTATGGATGGATGAGCGGAGATGAACCTGATAATGCACAATGGAAC
>DMFR01000140.1:1737-8968 GCA_003450125.1 Prolixibacteraceae bacterium
CAGACCAAAAGCTATGATCCTTGTATAAGTCCTGTAAAAATTATAGATCATTACAAGAAAGTAAAGGAAAAAGATCCGGATCATCCCTTTTACCTGAACCTTGGTCAGGGAGTTTCCTATACCGACTGGGTAGGACGAGGTGAATGCAAAGGAAAAACAGATCTGTATCCGGTTGCAAACAATGGCTATTTGAAGGGTTGCGATATTGCATCTTTTGACATATACCCGGTCAACAGCAATGACCCAAAGGTAAACAACAATTTATGGATGGTGGCAAAAGGCATTGACAGTCTGAGAGTTTGGTGCAAGGACAGCAAGCCGGTATTTACCTGGATTGAAACCACCCAGATAGGCCAGGATTCTCCCAGAAAGCCAACCCCTCAAGAGGTAAGGACACAGGTATGGATGGCTATCATCCATGGCGCCAAAGGCATCGGGTATTTCTGTCATTCATTTTATCCGGCTTCTGATGAAGCAGCACTCCTTCACGATAAAGGGATGCTGGCTGCGGTAAAAGAAATAAACAGGCAAATCACCTCACTGGCTGAGGTAATCAATAGCGCCAGCCAACCAAACTACGCAAAGGTGAAAAGCAGCAATAAAAATGTGCCCATTGATTGGATGAACAAGGAAGATGAAAATAGCAAATACATCTTTGCTGTTGGCATGAGAAATGAGCCAACTGATGCAACATTTAAGGTAATTTCAGGAAAAAGTGTGGAAGTAGTTGGAGAGAATAGAACGATAAAGATTTCCAAAGGGCAATTTGAGGATCATTTCGAAGGGTATGGTGTCCACATGTATAAAATCAGGTGATTATTCCCATTTTTCTCATCAGGAAAGTTGCATTCATGGTACTGGTCACTCCATCCCTTAGCAGATAATCAAACTGCAGCTCATCACCTGAAAGGTTCACATCAAAGCATTGGTTTTTAATGATTATAGGGTAGCTTTCTGCCAGCTCTGTCAGTTTCAGATCGTGAGTAGCCACCATACAATGCGTCTTAAGGTGAATCAGCTGCTTGAGCAATTCAACAGAGCCGCTCAGCTTGTCAATCGAGTTGGTGCCTTTCAGCATCTCGTCAATGATAATAAAAAGGTTCTCACCTTGATGTAGCAGTTCAAGCATATATTTCAAACGCAGCAACTCGGCATAAAAATACGATTCATCTTTCATCAAATTGTCTGTTGTGCGCATGTGGGTAAACAAACGGACAGGAGAAAAACAAAAAGCCGAAGCACAAACTTTACAGCCTTGGGAGGCAAGAATCATGTTAATGGCCACCGTACGCAAAAAGGTGCTTTTACCGGCCATATTGGCCCCTGTAATGATCACAATCTGTTCCTCATTGCTCAGATGAAAAGGATTGTCAATTCTTTTCTCTTTGGCAATCAATGGATGCCCCAGGTTTTCAGCCTGAATGGTAAAACCTTCAGAATGGATGGTTGGTACTACCCATTCAGGATGGTTATAATTCAAGTTCGACAAACTGATCAATGCATCAAATTCGGCAATTACATCAAACCATTCTTTCAATTGTGAGCCATAACTATTTTGCCATTTGTGCATCCGATAGATACAGCGGATATCCCACAGCAGGAGTGAATCAAGGGCAAACCCGACGAGTATGTTCTGCCTGTAATCCAATTCATTGAGTATCTTTTGAAGCGAGGAAGTAATCTGACTGGCAGGCTTTCCATGGTTGTAAAGTTTACTCTTTTGATGAACCAGATACTCAGACTGAAATTCCTTCTTCTCAATAAGCAACAGCAAATCAGAATATTGATTGAGCAGCTTGGTCTTTACCCCAAAAGCTTTACCAAATATACCAATTGTTCGTGAATAATTAAGGAACAGGATCCATTGTACCAAAATGGCCAGGTAGAAAAACGAATTTGGTATAAAGTCAAAAACACTCAGTGCACCCAGCAATAAAGTAAGGGCCGGAATGATTGCGAGAACGATTTTCAGGAAAGAAGTATGTTTCAATTGGAGAGTTTCATTCTCCAAAAAAACAAGTTCAGCAGAATCTTTTCTTTCGGTATTTCGACCAGTAGCAAGGAATTGCTGACGCCAATCAAGACAAGCAGCCAATTCATTGATGGCCGATTGCTTTTGATGGATAGTCTCTGCAGCAGGATTGCTTTGTTGGATATATCCTGCCATTTTGTTCTTTCCCCCTGACGTGATGGTGCGGTTCAGAAACTGAAAGAAGGAGCTCTCACCGAACAGATCAAGATCATAAGAGAAGTCATGATTAGGATAAATGAATTCATTTCCAGGATCAAAGGCGCTGAAGTCGCGATGCATTGCCCTGATCTCATGGGTATTTATATCCACCAGATTCTGGTAATATTTCAGTAGCCTTTCGGTGATAACTGATTGTTTGACCATCCAGAAAAAAGCAGACAGACAGATCAACACAAGGGTCCATCCGATTAAGTGACTGATGGGCATCAGGTAGATAAAAACTGGTATGACAGATAAAAAAGCAGCAAGCCGAAGCCATGACAAATTGCGAAGCTTAAACCTGTTTTGATCCAACTTCTGCTGATATCGATTGACTAAAAGCTCATAATGAGCAATGAGTTCCTGCTCCATAGCTTAGAATTATCATTACTGCTTGCTATTCAGGATTTGCCAGATTTTATCTTTCAGTCCAAGAATCCCCTCACCCGTTATGGAAGAAATAAATAGATGCGGAATATCCTTCAGAACTTCTGATATCTCGGTTTTTAGCTCTTCATCCAGAAAATCGCTTTTACTGATGACCAGGAACCGTTCTTTATCGAGCAATTCAGGATTGTACTTTTCCAATTCGTTCATCAGAATAAAATATTCTTTCCGATAATCCTTCGTATCTGCAGGAACCATGAACAAAAGCATGGAGTTGCGTTCGATATGTCGCAGGAAACGAAGTCCCAGACCCTTGCCCTCATGAGCGCCTTCAATAATCCCCGGGATATCAGCCATTACAAAGGATTGGTTATCGCGATAACTTACAATTCCCAAATTGGGGACCAATGTGGTAAATGGATAATCGCCAATTTTTGGTTTGGCAGCTGAAACAACTGATAGTAAGGTTGATTTTCCAGCACTTGGGAAACCAACGAGGCCCACATCAGCCAATATCTTTAATTCAAGCGTATAATAGCCTTCAATCAATTCTTCACCCGGTTGTGCAAAGCGGGGTGTTTGCTGTGTAGGGGATTTAAAATGAGTATTTCCCAAACCTCCGCGTCCTCCCTGAACCAGAATATGCGATTCGCCTTCCTGGGTAATTTCAAAGAGGAACTCTCCGGTTTCAGCATCCTTGGCCATGGTTCCCAATGGAACATCCAGAATTACATCTTCACCATCGGCGCCTGTACTGCATTGCTTTCCACCAGATCCACCATGACCTGCGAAAACATGCTTACGGTATTTCAGATGAAGAAGGGTCCACATCTGGGCATTTCCCCTTAAGATAATATGCCCACCACGTCCTCCATCGCCACCATCCGGGCCGCCTTTGGGTTCAGACTTCTCTCTCCTTAAATGAGTCGATCCGGGGCCGCCATTTCCGGATTTACAAAATATCTTAACGTAATCTACAAAATTGGTATCTGCCATTGTAAGGAGTTTAAAGTTCCATGTTGGGAAAAGTCAGTTGACAAGTTTAAAATGAAATATTCATGGGAATAAATTTCATATTTTCAACCTCAACTTATGAGAGGCACAAAGATGCACAAAAAAGATGAATGGACAACAATCCAAACACCTTTTGTGTTTATTATGAGAAACTTAAAGTTTACTAACTGTATCGATCAGCCGATGGGCAATTTCTTCAACAGAACCCATGCCGTCAATTTTAAAGTATTTATTTTGGGCCGAATAATAGTTTGTCAAAGGCAAGGTCTTTTCATTATAAATGTGAATTCTGTTTTCAATGATTGAAACATCCTGATCATCAGGGCGGCCAGAGGTAATGCCCCTTAAAAGTATGCGTTTGATCAGTTCATCTTTATCCACAATAAGGCAAAGCATACCAGACACAGGGGTGCCCATTTCTTCGAGCAGTACGTCAAGTGCCCAAGCCTGCTCGACAGTTCTGGGAAAACCATCAAAAATATACCCATTGGCGTTCACATTTTCCTGAAGTATTGATTTGATCATACTAATTACAATCCAATCGGGAGCAAGAAAGCCTCTGTCCATATAGCTTTTTGCTTCAATTCCCATTTCAGTTTTTGCAGCAATCTGACTACGTAACAAATCACCTGTGGAAAGATGGATCAATTTGAATTTCTCAATCAGAAAATCAGCCTGAGTACCTTTCCCAGCACCAGGGGGGCCAAATAAAACAAGGTTTAACATTCAAAAAAGATTACTTTTCGGTTACTTTATAAATATCAATCAAATTGCGTCCTCTACCATTATAATCCAGTCCATAGCCAACGATAAAGTCGTTCGGAATTTCCAGTCCAATGTAATCGAGCGGTACTTCTACTTGCAGAGCATCAGGCTTTAAAAGCAGGGTAGCAATTTTAACTTCCAATGGGTTTTTACTTAAAATTTGCTCAATGGTTTTGGAAATGGTAATGCCTGAATCAACAATGTCTTCCAACACAACCACCGTCCGACCTTCCAGGCTCTCGTTGAGTCCAATCAATTCCTTGACTGTACCGGTGGTGGAGGTTCCTGAATAGGAGGCCAGTTTAACGAACGAAATCTCTGCATCGAGCAAGGAAATGCGTTTGAATATTTCGGCGGCAAACATGAATGAACCGTTCAAAATGCATAGAAACAAAGGATTTTTATCTTTTAAATCGTTGTTCATCTTCTCTGCCATTTCTTCTACGATTGCCCTAATCTTTTCATAAGGAATAAAAAGTTCAAACTCTTTGTCTAAAATCGCTACGTTTTTCATTATGCTTTATTTGAAAATAATCACTACTTGTGGAATCTTTTAATCTGATTTTGGCTTACTTTTGGCCTGAAAAACAAAGCGACAAAGTAACAAAACTAATTTCTATTGAAAAAATCAAATCCTGAAAAGATGGAACCAAGAGTAAGTATCATCATGGGCAGCACCTCCGATTTAGGCGTGATGGAAGCGGCAGCCAAAGTGCTGGATGAGTTTGAAATCCCCTTTGAAATCAATGCTTTATCGGCTCACCGGACTCCTGAAGCGGTTGAAATATTTGCTAAAGGAGCCAAATCTCGTGGTATTCAGGTAATCATTGCCGCTGCCGGCATGGCAGCACATTTGCCGGGCGTAATCGCAGCCATGACGACTCTGCCTGTCATTGGGGTTCCCATTAATGCCTCTTTGAATGGATGGGATTCGTTGTTGGCTATTGTTCAAATGCCTCCTGGAATTCCCGTTGCAACAGTTGCTGTTAACGGAGCTCAAAATGCAGGAATTCTCGCCGCACAGATAATAGCCGTTGGGGATCAGCAAATTGCAGACAAACTGGATATGTTCAAAGAAAACTTAAAAGTCAAAATTGAAAAAGCCAATCAAGATATTTCTGAAATAAAATTCAAGTTTAAGACCAATTAAACTTGTGTTATTAACAAAATAGTTGTAACTTGTATGTACAATATGGGCTCCTAAAAATCTTGCAGGAGCCTTTTTTTTGCATGCATGTTATGAAATTGTTACCCTCACTTTCAATATTCATACTTATTATTCTTTCGGTCTCTCTTTCGAAGGCACAGGAAGTCTTTTTACCCGGATCCCGATCACAGTCTTTGGCTGGCATTACAGTCAGCCTGAGGGATTGTTGGTCTATTTTTGGCAATCAGGCTGGACTTGCAACTATCGACCGTCTGACCATTGGGGGTTCATTTCAAAACCGCTTTCTGGTAAAAGAATTATCCACAAGTTCCGGTCTTATTGTCCTGCCTGTTCATTCTTCTGTTTTTGCATTCTCAGCTTATCAATTTGGGAAAACGACCTTCCGTGAAGAAAAACTGGGGATTGCTTATGCCCGGAGTTTAAATCCACGACTTCAGTTTGGAGTTCAGTTTAATTACTACCGTTTTTTCCTGGCCGAGGAAAACAAAACAATTGGAACATACGGTATAGAGCTAGGATTTCAATATCAGCTCACCAAACACCTTTTGTTGGGTATACATGCTTTAAATCCGTACAAGACAAGCATACAAACATTCTCAGGGAATTACTCCTACCCTTCCCGATTCAATGCTGGTGCCTACTTTCTATTGAGTGAATCCTTTGCGTTTGTATCGGAGCTTCAAAAAGACCTTTTGTATCCATTGAATATTAAAACAGGACTGGAATACAATGTCCTGCACAAACTGTATATCCGTGTCGGTGTGTCTGGCAGGCCCTATCAATTGACTGGAGGATTGGGCTTTTCTTTAAAGATGCTGACTATAGATATGGCTGTGGCGTACAATCAATACCTGGGAAACTCCCCATCAGTTTCATTTCAATATCAATTCTGACCATGAAAACTGCCTGCCTGACCCTATGGATTCTTTTAATTGTGGGTATTTTACCAGCACAGGAACCTGTTGTACAACAAACCCTTGAGAATTTAATGGAATCCATGGGACAGGACCCGGATGAGGATGCCAATGTTCAGGAAATACTCGATGATCTTACTTATCTGGGCCAGCATCCTCTTGAAATTAATTCAGCTACCAAAGAAGAATTACAGAGACTGCATTTCTTGTCCGACATTCAGATCGATGATTTAATTGAATTCAGAATAAAGACAGGACAAATTTACAGCATCTATGAACTGGCCTCTGTTGAAGGGTTTAATCCCGATTTATTGCAAAAACTAGAACCTTTTGTAAGTTTCGATTTTCAAAAGGACATTTATAGAAAATCGACCAATGATCTCATTGGAAGATCAACCAGGACTTTTTCTGAAGGTGAAACTAGAAATCCAACTTATGAAGGATCCATGGAACGTTATTATTTAAGGCTAAAGCACACCTCCGGCAATGTGGAGTATGGAATGGTCGGTGAAAAAGATCCCGGGGAAGCATTCTTTGCTGGTTCTAATCCATATGGATTTGATTATGCAAGTGCATACGCCAATTTCAGGATAGGATCGTCAGGACAAAGAATATATATTGGCGATTTCCACGTTAACCTAGGACAGGGTCTGGTTGCCAACCAAGGCTTTTCCTTGGGGAAAACGTCTGAAACCACGCAGGTATTCCACTCAGGCCAGGGAATCCGGTCCAGCTCTTCAACCGATGAGAATC
>DMFR01000140.1:9043-21272 GCA_003450125.1 Prolixibacteraceae bacterium
GATGAGAATCAGTTTTTCCGTGGATTGGCCAGTCAACTGAAATTGGGCCACATTACTTTTATTCCATTTGTATCCCTTCGAATGTTGGATGCAAATATTGACACCATAGATAGTATGCCCTATTTCGGAGCATTTCAAACCAGCGGTTATCACCGCACAGCATCAGAAATAGCCCATAAAAACGCGCTCCAACAAATGGTTGGTGGTGGATCTGCCGGTTTATCCTACAAGCGTTGGGCTATTGGATTTACTGGTGTTTTTACCCGTTTTAATGCCTCGATGGACCGAACTGACGAACCTTTTAATCAATTCCTGTGGGAAGGAAAAGAAAACATTGTTGGAAGCATTGACTGGAAAGGATCGGTGAGAAATATATTCCTTTTCGGAGAGGCAGCTGCCAGTGCAAATAATGGGAAAGCGCTCTTGTCAGGGCTATTGCTCAAACCTGCATCCAATGCTGAACTGACTGCTGTCTACCGAAATATCAACACGACTTACTTCAGTTTTTACGCCAATGCATTTACTGAATCATCGCGTGTAAACGATGAACATTCACTGTATCTTGGATTCAAACTGTTCCCTGCCCCACATTGGACTTTACGAACCTATACCGACCTCTTTGAGTATCGTTGGATCAAGTACACAACGACAGCCCCTTCCAATGGCACTGAATTATTTGCTCAATTAACCTATCAGCCTTCAGAAAGAATGGAGCTCTATTTTCGTTTTTTTCAGGAAGCAAAGAAATTAAAAGTCATTACTCAGAATTTCAAGTACAACGAAATTCAGCAGATCAACCGGTATCGATTTAGCTATACTCAAAAGATTAGTGAAAACTTCAGCCTGAAAAGTAGAATTGAGTGTTCCCTTTATTCAAAACTGACTCATGAAAAAGGCTTTCTGGCCTATCAGGATTTGATTTATCACCCTTTGGGAAAACGCTTTTCTATGAATGGTCGCCTTGCATGGTTTGATACAGAGGGGTACAATTCCAGGTTGTATGCCTATGAAAATGATGTGCTTTACTCCTTTTCAATCCCTGCTCTCTACGGAAAAGGAATCAGGGCTTATCTGAATTTCAGGCAATCGTTTAATGAAAATTTTTCACTATGGTTCAAAGCAGCTGTTACACACCGAATTTCGCAAAATGGAACAGAAGAATCAGATGATTCTGACACCAATTCTGAGTTTAAAGTTCAACTGAGATATCAGTTTTGATTCATTCAATTTGTAATATTGATAAAACCAATTGGTTATACCAAAGTAAAAAAATCAAAATAATCAATTTTTGCCCCTCTTGTTCATTCTCAATTGCTATATTTGCGCTTCAAAAAAATTGTGCATGGTCCCCAAAATTAATTTTGACGATATACGCCCTTTCAACGATTCAGAAGTCGACACACATATTCAATTGCTCCTTGAGGATGCCTATTTTCAACATATATTAGAATTTATTTACAAGGCTCCTGATAAAATAGAAAAGGCCAAACTGGCACTCTCACAAATACACAATATAAAAGACCTTCAATATAATTTTGTATATCAGTTAATTGAAGACCTGATTTTAAAACCATCCATCGACGGATTAACTTCCAGCGGACTGGATAAACTGGATAAAAACAAAAGTTATCTGTTCATTTCAAACCACCGGGATATTATTCTCGATTCAGCCCTTTTGAATTACCTCATTGTCCTTGAAGGGATGAATACCACCGAAATTGCAATCGGCAATAACCTGTTGATCGGTAAATGGATCGAATATACGGTAAAATTAAACCGTGCCTTTGTAGTCCGTCGCAATCTTCCTTCCAGGGAATTACTGATGGCCTCAAAAAAACTTTCAGAATACATCCGAAGAGACATCGCCCGGAATAATACCTCTGTGTGGATCGCACAACGCGAAGGCAGGACTAAAGACGGAAACGACAAAACTCAGATTGCATTACTCAAAATGCTTAATTTAAGCAACATCAATGAGTTTGACGAAGGGTTTAAGGAATTACAGATTGTTCCCCTTTCCATTTCCTATGAAATAGAACCTTGCGGCATTTCCAAGGTAGAAGAACTGTATAAACGGCAAACAGAAGGTTACGAAAAAACACAGGAAGACGACTTGAGAAGTATGGGTCATGGGCTGGTTAATCCCAAAGGAAACGTTCATTTTGCTTTTGGAGAACCGCTCAACGGACAAATTGATGGTTTTGCCAAAGCAACCACTGTGAGTGACCAGATTGAAAAACTGGCTGAATATATTGACCAACAGATTTATCTTAATTTTAAACTCTGGCCAAACAATTACATTGCTGAAGATTTAATGAATAATTCAGCTGCCAATTCCAGCCACTACACGAAAGAACAATACGATAAATTCTGCATTCTGTTGGAAAAAGCATTGTCAGAAATTCCTGGTGATGAAAAGATGATTCGCTCCATGTTCCTGCAACTATATGTAAACCCATTGCTTAACCAAAGAAGATCATTGCTTGAGGCAAATACCATTTGAACTGGCCTGCGTACTTGGCTGTCGGCCTACACTGCTCCTCAAGGGCCATCCATCCATGCCCATCCTTGAAGCGACGGGAGTTCTTGTTATGGATGAAATCGGTCAATTGCTCAACCAGCATGAATTTATTTTAAAGATTACCTACTGAGATTTCAGCCATTGGAATGGAGCCAGGCAAAGCATTCATTCCCCCCAACCCCCATTTTTTCCCATTTGGAATAAAAAGGTACTTCCCTACTTAAACCCTATTGGAAACCTATTCCAAGTCTACTTGCAATTATATCTGTAGTAGGGTTGGAGTAGCGTTGGTGTAGGGTTGGTAAAAGATCACCCTCAAATTAATCTTGTGGAAAGATGAATCTACGATGGATTAAAAATAAACAAATTCAGGGAATAATGTGCAAAAAAATAGCATTTAAGCAGAATATTTCAAGCCCACGCCATTTGGGTTACGACCCCCTGTATAGGATCTCCGGACTTGATGAAAATTCGATTCTGTTTTAAAAATCCAAATTCCTTCAATACGCCTTGGTTTGAATATCCCTTATATATAGTTGCAAAGTTGTTTTGCCCCTGAATTCATTTTCAGCAAGGGAATAGCAAATATCGAAAGGAAGCCCCTGGTTAATGGCTTCAAAATGGTGAGACTGGTTGAAGGCAATGGCTGAAAATTGGGAAGAATTACTGGTCGGTTCAATCAGATCGAGCTTTAGATGTTCCTGATTTTTACCCACTGGCCGGCTGGTTCCACTATCGAGTACATTTTCAGTAATAAAAACGGGCACCATATTATGAGGTCCAAAAGGTGCAAACTGTTTGAGCAATCGGTAGAACTTTGGAGTAATGTCTGAAAGCAATATTTTGGCTTCTGCCTCAATGGATTCAGTTTGCTGCTTGTCGGTAATGAGTTTGGTCACAATTTCCTCAAATCGGCGAGAGAACTCATAGATATTCTCGATTTTCATCGTTAACCCGGCGGCATACATGTGTCCCCCGTAAGATTCCAGCAAATCGCTGCATTGACCAATGGCTTCATATAAGTCAAAATCACGCACAGAACGGGCAGACCCGGTGGCCATCCCATTTGATTCAGTCAAGACCACTGTAGGACGATAAAAGTGTTCGGTCAGCCTTGAGGCGACAATACCAACGACCCCTTTATGCCAATCACGGTTATAAAGAACGGTTGCATTTTTAAATTCGTGATCCGAATTGCGTTCAATCATGGCAAGCGCTTCCTGGGTAATGTCCCTGTCAAGGGTCTTCCGGATTTCGTTGTATGAATTGATTTCATCACCAAGCAACACTGCTTCAGCTTCATTGGTAGCAGTTAATATGGCAACTGACTTTTTACCATGTTCAATACGGCCCGATGCATTAAGCCGTGGGCCAATTTTAAATACGATATCGCTGATTGATATTTCTTCGGCAATGAAACCCGAATATTGCATGATGGTTTTCAGACCAATACTGGGCGAAGTGTTCAGTTTTTTGAGTCCGTAGTAAGCCATTACCCTATTCTCCCCGGACACGGGAACAATATCAGAAGCAATACTGACAACCAACAAATCCATCAGTTCGGCAATTTCAGCAAATGGCACATTGTTTTGTTTGGAATACGCCTGGAGGAGTTTAAACCCAACACCGCAACCCGAAAGTTCTTTATAGGGATAATTGCAATCAATTCTTTTGGGATCGAGCACAGCCACTGCATCAGGAATGGTCTCATCGGGATTGTGGTGATCGCAGATAATGAAATCAATGCCAAGATCCTTGGCCATCTGTATCTTTTCAACGGCTTTAATACCGCAATCGAGTACAATAACCAATGTCACCTTTTGCTCCGAAGCATAGTAAATACTGGCTTTGGAAATGCCGTATCCTTCAGAATAACGATCGGGAATGTAATAATCGAGGTTTTGTATCCTTGAGCGTAGAAACTGGTACATCATGGCCACTGAAGTTGTTCCGTCAACATCATAGTCGCCATAGATGAGCACATTCTCCTGATTTTTGATCGCCTTTTCAAGACGATCTACTGCTTTGTCCATGTCCTTCATCAGGAAAGGATCGTGCAAATCAGTTAATTTAGGTCTGAAGAAGGACTGAGCCTCAGAATATGTAGTGATGCCTCTTTGAGCTAAAAGATTGGCAATAACCATATTAACATTTAACGCTGCGGATAAGTGTTTTATGATATTTATATCGCCCTCTTTTTTAATATTCCAAACTTTACCCATTACGTTTACTTCAGAACAATTTGATATTATGCAAAAATTTCTCAAAGATAGGAAATGAACTCAGAATTAGAAAGTAAATCAAGCATATTAACACACATTTTGTTAATATAAATGAACCCCGGTACAACTCAACATCAACTTTTTCGGATTTTAGGCCTCTGGAAATCGGCGTCAGTTAAAACCATGTTCCCCGGTTCACTTCAAATATGCAATAGTTTGCTATCTTTGCGGAAATTTTTGGACTATTTTAACCATACGAACGAATGAGTATATCTGATTTAAGCGAACAGGAAATCATAAGACGTAACTCCTTGCAGAAGATGCTGGAAATGGGAATTGATCCTTATCCTGCCGCTGAATTCCCCGTAAATGCTTTGGTTCTTGAGATAAGAGAGAATTACAACCCTGAATTGAATAATTTTCAGCAAGTCGTTTTAGCAGGCCGCATCATGAACCGTCGGATCATGGGGAAAGCTTCGTTTACCGAACTGCAGGATTCATCGGGAAGGATACAGTTGTATCTAAACCGGGATGAAATTTGTCCCGATGAAGATAAATCCCTTTACAATGATGTGTTCAAGAAATTACTCGACATTGGGGATATTGTAGGGGTTAAAGGCTTTGCATTCATCACCCAGGTAGGTGAACTTTCAATTCATGTGAAAGAGTTTGTTGTCCTGAGCAAATCACTTCATCCGCTGCCGGTTGTAAAAGAAAAAGATGGTCAGCTGTTCGATGCAGTTACCGATCCTGAAATGAGATATCGTCAGCGGTATGTTGACCTGATTGTTAATCCCCAGGTGAAGGACACCTTTCTGAAGCGGACAAAAATCATCAATACCATGCGTCAATTTTTCAACGAACAGGGTTACCTGGAAGTTGAAACACCCATATTACAGTCTATACCCGGAGGGGCAACAGCCCGTCCGTTTATCACCCACCACAATGCCCTTAATATTCCGCTTTACCTACGTGTTGCCAATGAGCTTTATCTAAAGCGACTTATTGTAGGCGGGTTTGATGGTGTATACGAGTTTGCCAAGGACTTCCGCAACGAAGGGATGGACCGAACACACAATCCTGAGTTTACGGTCATGGAAATCTATGTAGCTTACAAAGACTACATCTGGATGATGAATTTTACTGAAGAAATGATTGAACGCGTAGCCATTGCACTTCATGGAACGACCGATGTTCAGTTGGGCGATCAGATCATCAATTTCAAACGGCCCTTTAAACGCGTAACCATGTATGATGCCATCAAGGAACATACAGGCTTTGACATTTCAGGGAAATCAGAAGATGAACTGAGGAGTATTTGCAAACAGCTGGGCCTTGAAACTGACCCGACCATGGGAAAAGGCAAATTGATTGATGAAATATTCGGTGAAAAATGTGAACACCATTATATTCAACCCACCTTTATTATTGACTATCCGGTTGAGATGTCACCGCTGACCAAGAAACATCGCTCGGTAGCAGGATTGACAGAACGCTTTGAATTGATGGTCAACGGTAAAGAGCTGGCCAACGCTTATTCAGAACTGAATGACCCGATTGAACAGCGAGAACGTTTTGAAGACCAGATGAGACTTTCGGAAAAAGGGGATGACGAAGCCATGTTTATCGACCAGGACTTTTTACGTGCCCTGGAATACGGGATGCCGCCAACTTCAGGAATGGGAATTGGGATTGACCGTTTGGCGATGTTTATGACCAATAACCTTTCAATTCAGGATGTTCTTTTCTTCCCTCAAATGAAGCCAGAAAAGGGTGCAGATGCACCAGATGCGGATGAAAAGTTCATGGAACTGGGAATTTCAGCTGAATGGGTGGAAGTAATCAAGAAAATAGGGTTAAAAAAAGTTAAAGAGTTAAAAGAAGTTAAAGTCAGCAAATTTTTTAACGACATTTGTGGATTCAACAAAAAGAACAAGCTGGGCCTAGTCAATCCTTCATTGGATGAGGTAAACAAGTGGCTGTCATAACCGGTAAATCAAATCAATGATTGCAAACTCTAAAATAGCAATAATCGGTAGTGGAAGTTGGGCCACAGCTCTTGCAAAGATAATTTTGCACAATGTTCCGACCATTAACTGGTACTTCCGTAGTCCTGACAATATTGAACAATTCAAACGCTTTAAACACAATCCAAGTTACTTGCGAGGTGTTGAATTTGACGTAAGCCGGATTAATTTCTTTAATGATATCAATAAGGCCGTTGAAGGGGTTGATATTGTAATCCTTTGCATACCTTCTGCATTTCTGAAGGAAGCCATGTCGAGTGTATTGGTTGACTTGAATCCAAAGTTTATCGTTTCGGCCATCAAAGGCATCGTTCCGGAGGATAACCTGATTGTAGGACAGTATCTACACCAATATTTTAATATTCCTTACGAACGCATTGGCGTCATTGCCGGCCCCTGCCATGCAGAGGAGGTTGCTCTTGAGCGCCTATCCTACCTGACCATTGCCTGTCCAGATGTAAAAAGAGCCAGGGCTTTTGCCTTCCATCTCGAATGCCCCTATATCCGAACACACGTTTCAGACGATATATACGGCACGGAATATGCTTCCGTATTGAAAAATGTAGTGGCCATTGCCTCAGGAATTGTACACGGACTGCGATATGGTGATAATTTTCAGGCGGTGCTTATTTCAAATTCAATTCAGGAAATTAAACGCTTTGTAGATAAAGTTCATCCGATAACCCGCGACATTAAAAGCTCGGCTTACCTGGGTGACTTATTGGTTACAGCCTATTCACAATTTTCACGTAACCGCACCTTTGGAACAATGATCGGCAAAGGATATTCTGTCCGTTCAGCCCAACTAGAAATGCACATGGTTGCCGAAGGGTACTATGCGGCCAAATC
This sequence comes from Prolixibacteraceae bacterium, assembly GCA_003450125.1. Classification (GTDB taxonomy): domain Bacteria; phylum Bacteroidota; class Bacteroidia; order Bacteroidales; family Prolixibacteraceae; genus Aquipluma. The sequence goes on from DMFR01000140.1 coordinate 16,663, forward strand.
CATCAAGGAAATCAATGAGGAGTTCAGGGTTAACATGCCCATAGCAGAAGCCGTTTATAATATATTGTACGAAAACATCTCCCCTGCCATCGAAATCAGATTGTTAACTGAAAATCTTAGATAAAAAGCACAATGGAAAAAATATCTTTAAACTTTGAGAAGACTTTTGAGTGTATATCAAAAGACTCCGTTTTCTCATATAAAAAAGCAATGGAAAGTCACAACGTTGCACTTTTCAATAAAACCGGAAAAGGAAACGATTTCCTGGGTTGGACAACCTTGCCAACTTCAATCACTGAAGCCGAATTGAAAGATTATGAGACTACGGCTGCCAAGTTGATTGCCAAAAACATTGACATTTTTGTGGTCATTGGTATTGGTGGTTCATATCTAGGAGCCAAAGCAGTGGTGGATGCGCTTTCTGATAGTTTCGCTCATCTGAAAGAACGAAAGAGTCCGTTTATCCTGTTTGCCGGACAAAATATCAGCGAAGATTACCTGTTCGAACTTCGGGAGTTGCTAAAGACCAAAGAATATGCCATGGCGGTCATTTCCAAATCAGGGACCACCACCGAGCCTGCATTGGCTTTCCGGTTATTGAAACAGGATATTGAAGATAAATACGGGAAAGCTGAAGCCAATGAACGTATTGTAGCCATTACCGATGCCAGCAAAGGCGCTTTGCGTTCACTGGCTACCATCGAAGGCTATAAAACATTTGTTATTCCGGATGATATAGGTGGACGCTATTCGGTTCTCACCCCTGTTGGTTTGCTTGCAATTGCAGTTGCCGGGTTCGATATCCGTGCTTTGGTAAAAGGTGCGGTTGATATGCAAAATGCCACGGGAGTTAATGTCCCTTTTGAAGATAACATGGCCGCCCAATATGCAGCTGTCCGTAACGAGTTGTATAAAAACGGGAAGAAAGTTGAAATCTTCGTCAACTTCAATCCTAAACTACATTTTCTGGCTGAATGGTGGAAACAGCTCTATGGTGAAAGTGAAGGCAAAGAGGGTAAAGGTATTTTTCCTGCATCTGTTGACTTTACTTCCGATTTGCACTCCATGGGTCAATATATCCAGGAAGGTGAACGTACATTGTTCGAAACAGTGATCTCTATTGGAAGTCCTGACCGCGAAGTGCGCATCCCAAAGGATAAGGACAATCTCGACGGACTTAATTTCCTTGCAGGAAAGCGTGTAGATGAAGTCAATAAAATGGCAGAATTGGGAACCATGTTGGCTCATGTTGACGGAGGAGTACCAAATATTCAGATTGTACTTCCTAAACTAAACGAGTATTTCCTGGGTCAGTTGATTCAATTCTTTGAGGTGGCTTGTGGCTTAAGCGGGTACACTTTGGGTGTTAATCCATTCGATCAGCCTGGAGTAGAGGCCTACAAAAAGAACATGTTTGCATTGCTTGAAAAACCAGGTTTTGAGGAAGCGACAAAAGCGATTAAAAAACGTCTATAATTCAAAAAATAGCATAACTTGCCGAAGAGAAATCTCACAAGAGGTTTCTCTTTTTTTTATTCCTACAATGGCAGAAATTAAGTCGGAAGAGTGGAAAGGATATGCATACGCAATTACTGGCACGATCGCGTTTTCCAGTTTGTATGTATTCAGCAAGGCGGGCCTCAACCAGGTTGAACTGGCGCAATTTGGCCTTTATTATTTTGGGATGGGCTTTCTGCTCAATCTGATCTTTATATTGGGTTCCGGCAAACTGGATCAGTTAAGGCAGCTCACTCCCAAAATAATGGGTTTACTGGTATTGCTTGGGGCTATTGATATTGTTTCCAACATTACCTTTTTCATGGCCATACAGGCCATTCCAGACCCTTCAGTCACTTCCTTCCTGGGTAACCTGTTTCCAGTATTCCTAAGCCTTCTCGGAATTACATTTCTGAAAGAGCGTTTTACCCTGATCGAAGCCATGGGTGCAATGATTGCCCTTTCGGGTGCATTTGCTATCAGTTATTCAGGAGATCTGAGCTGGAGCAAGTTCTTCATCGCTGGAACCGGATTTGTTGTAATCAATACCCTTTTTGCAGCCACCGTTTCAGTGATTGTTAAAAAGAATGTCCATAAAGCTAGTCCCAAAGTTTTTAACCTGAATTCAAATGGTTGGATCTTCCTTTTCTTTATTTTCTATTTTGTGCACAGCGGCCAATCGGTAGAGATTCCGGTTACAGCTTTTCGGAATATTGCTTTGGGTGCATTTTTCGGTTCATTCATAGGTCTGCTTTCGTTCTTCTATTCCTACCGATACATCACAGCCTCACGATCCTCTATCATCCAAAGTGTAAAGGGAATATTTGTATTGATTATCGCCTGGTTTTTCTTCGGAAACCTCCCCCTTCCAGTTCAACTGTGGGGTGGATCAATAACTATAGCAGGGGTATTGGTGATGACTTTTTCACAAGCAGGGGTATTTAGAAAGAAGGTTGGTTAGATGGTTGGATGGTTGGATGGTTAAATGGTTAGATGGATGGGTGGTTATCAACACAATTACTTGTGAATCCTACTTCTCTTTTTTCTACCCTTTGCCTTTTTCTTTTTTTATATCTTTGATACCAACCCTTCATTCTTTACACGATGGTAGTAGTTAAAAAAAAATGTAATCATCAACTGTTCACCGAAAGAAAGTTCTGAATCTTAATCATTGGTATATGTACTTCAAAACACGTCCTCCATTTATATCCACGATGCGCCTCCAAACCCTAATTGCCTTGCCATGTATTTTGCTGGCATTCATGGCTTGTGATAAATCAAAGGATGAATTGCCCGGCACACAACCAGGTTTTATACCCAAATTAAGCAAGATAGCCTATTATGAAGGTGCTTCGTTAATCCGGATAACAACCATCCAATACGATACCCAGGGAAGATTGATCAAAATGGAATTAACCAATTGGCGGGATGAAACCTACCACTATGGACAGGATATCATCATTAGGGAGGCTTCCTTCCTAAACAGTGAAGACACGGAATTCATCGATACCCTCCAATTGAACAACGATGGACTTGTTATTTTTGACCCTCGCGATGGCAGTAATTATGAATATACCTCGGAAGGATACCGGCAAAGACAATTCGCTTCCTTTGGCGATTACTCCAGCACAATTTCGAATGGAAATACTACGCTCACAACAAATAGGGATTGGGTGAGCCAGAATATTATTTCAACCAATGAATATACGTTCCTGCCCGATAAGCTGAATACCATAGGCAGTGAAAATGTGGGTATCACCTTTTATGGAAAACAGGATAAAAATCTCTTGTATGAGGATACGTTTACTTATTTATACGGTGGACGTCATGATCAAACAATACACCATTACAGTTATGAATTTGATGACAAAAACAGAGTAAAGAAAAAAATGAGATCGGATGGTATCTACTGGCTATATACTTATGCGAACTGATCCAGCCATATGCTAGGGTAAAGTTTTAGGTTTAAATTTTCAATTTTCAAGACATTAGATGCAAGATTCGCCCCTCATGGTGATGTGCCTTCTCCCTGTCATTGGTATTAAGCGAAGCAACCGCTCCTCTATTGTTACTGGTGAAACCTTACGTAATTTCTATTGTTGGGGATAACCATAAAATCAAGGATCTGGGCTTTTGAAACAGGAGATGTAGCACCAGTTGTAGTAGCTACCATAGCACCTGCTGCATTTCCGAAACGCAATGCCTCTTCAATTTCATACCCGTTCATGTAATAATGAATAAATCCGGCTGAAAAGGCATCACCAGCTCCAACCGTATCACCTAGACTGATCTGATATCCGGGGTCATAGTGGAAAACATCCTCTTGGGTCAGGCAGAAAGCTCCAAAGGAACCCAAGGTGCAAAGAATAATTTCCAGATTGAATGTTTCGAGCGTTTCACGGGCAAGATCTTTCAGGCTTTCACTTTTCAGGCCCAACAATTCTTTGGTAATTAAAAGTTCCTCGTCATTGGCCTTTAAAATATTGGCCATCCTCAGGCTGTCTTCAACAGTGGCAGCTGTATAGCACTTTTTACGAAGATTAATATCCAGAAACTTCACTACTCCAGGCGACTGGTGAATCAATTCACGCAAGGTATTTTTGGAAATACCATAGCGCTGAACCAGGGTACCGAAGCAAACACAGTCAGCTTGATTGAATGCCTCAATCATCTCCTGGTTGATCTCAATATGGTCATAGGCCACATCGGTAATAATATTAAAATCAGGGGTTCCATGTTCATCGATCTTTACAATAACCGATCCTGTTGGAAGTTCATAATCGGTCTGAATCCCTTCATCTGAAAGTCCAAGCTTACGGAGCGCTTCCCGGGCTTCTTTGCCGGCCTTGTCGTTTCCTACTTTACTGAGCAAAGTACCTTGGTCGCCGAAGGAATTAATCCGATAAATAAAATTGGCTGGCGCCCCACCCAGCACTTTCCCGGTTGGAAGTAAATCCCATAACAACTCACCAAAAGCTGCAATTTTCTTTGGCATAACTTCACTTTAAAATATTGTGCGAAAGATAGGGAAAATTCAAAAAAATATAAGCTATTTATTCCTGATTTTCATATTTATAAGAAATACGAATTACACGAATTGAAACGAATTACAC